>NZ_MVDO01000124.1 GCF_002006755.1 Wohlfahrtiimonas larvae
TTCTCTCAGATCTTCAGCGGTATAGTTTGGTAATGTCACCGTTGTTGATAATAAAGGCTCTCCCAATGCTTCTAACAAATCCTGTGTAATTTTATGATCAGGCACACGCAAACCAATTGTTTTACGTTTAGGTGTTAAAAGTTTTTTAGGAATATCTTTAGAACCTTTTAATATAAAAGTATATGCACCAGGTAAAACAGCCTTTAATAAACGATATTGACTATTATCCACCATCGCATAGGTTGCTAACTCTGACAAATCTCTGCATACCAATGAGAAAAAGTGATCATCACTAACCTCACGAATACGACGAATACGCTCCATCCCTTGCTGATTACCGATCATACAACAAAAAGCATAACTAGAGTCAGTGGGATATACTAAAATACCATCTTTACGTAAAATTTCCACTGCCTGCGCTATTGCTCTTGGCTGGGGATTTTCTGGATGCATATACAAAATCATAATAACCTCGAATTACCTTCTTTGATATCTATGATGATTCAATTGCAACCATTGTAGCGCAATAATTGTAGATGCGGTTTGAATTTCCCCATTTAATATCATTTCCATTGCCGCTTCTCTTGATACAACAAAAGCTTCAATGTCTTCATGCTCTTCTGACAAACCGAAATAACCACCTGCTTTTGATAGGTCCGTTAAAGCTAAAAATAAATATAATTTTTCATTACTTCCACCCACAGATGGAAAAAAATCACAAATAGGTGTTAAATTGCTAATATTCAAACCCGCCTCTTCCATTGCCTCACGCTCAGCAACATTAACAAAAGCTTCGTCTGTTTTATCTACCAATCCTGCCATCAATTCGATTACCCAAGGTGATTCCATTTTGCCTGCAGATGCAATGCGCAATTGTCTCGTCAATAAGACTGTATCGTTCACAGGATCATAAGGTAGAACGGCTACAGCATCTAACCTTACAAATACTTCGCGACGAACATTTTTGATCATTTCACCATTAAAGGTGGGATGATCAAAAATTAACTCATCGATCTTAAAGAACCCATCATATTTGCGAGTTAAACTACTAACTTTAATTTTCTGAGCATCTGGCAATGTCATTCTACACTCCATATTGATCGCGATATTTCTTCATATTCTCAAGTGTTTCAATGTTATCACCCGATGCTTCTAAATAACTAATCAGATCCCCCATAGAAATTAAAGAACACACTGTTAAACCATAATTTTGTCGCATTTCTTGCACTGCCGACAACTCAGATCGCCCACGTTCTTGACGATCTAGCATCAGTACAACACACGCGGGTTTAGCACCTGCTTTTTCAATCAACTCAATGGATTCACGGATCGCAGTACCTGCTGTCATCACATCATCAATCAATAAAACATCACCCTGCAAAGCAGAACCTACAATCATTCCACCTTCGCCATGATCTTTGGCTTCTTTACGGTTAAAGCTCCAAGGATAATTTTGGTGATACTTATTATACAAAGCTGATACTGTTGAAGAAACTAAAGGAATACCTTTATATGCTGGACCGAACAGCATATCAAAAGATAGTTCATTCTCTTTGATCATTTCAGCATAAAACTCACCTAACTTTGCTAATGCCTCACCCGTATTAAATGCACCCGCATTAAAAAAGTATGGACTAATACGACCAGATTTTAATGTAAACTCGCCAAACTTTAATGCCTCATATTGAATAGCTAATTCGATGAATGCTTTTTGATGATCCTTCATGATGCTTCCTAAAAACTTAAATATAAAAAATGTACGAAAAAAAAGCCATGTAACCATGGCTAATTGCTTCTATTAAATTAACGACCCCAAGTTCTCACTTGTCCGCTATCAATATGTACGAAATTAGAACGACTATAGTAACCAACACCACCAGCTTTTAAAGATAATGCTGCTCGTCTGATATTAGAAGTTGATGTGCCTGGCATTCTGATATCAATTGCACGACCACGCATATGGAAGCTATTCTTTGCCACCCCTTTTTGCGTGCGGCTTAACATTGCGTTGGTTTGTGGCGATCTATAACCACTCAGTGCATGAGTTGGCTTATGGTAATCTAATTGTAAGCGCAATGCGAATAACTGATCTAAAACATGCGGGTCATATAATTTTGCTGTTTTAGTTCTGCGATCACGCAATGCCCAAGAGATCTCATCCAAAGATTCGCGAATATAACCTTCACCAGGAATCCAATAAATAATGCGACTTGTTTCACCCAAAGCAGGTGTAAAAATTCTTAGCTCGCGTTCTTTAGTGACAGCTTCTTTTGCCAATGCAGGTTGCATTGCAAATACGCCCATTAAAGATGTTGCTGCTACAGCGCCAGTAGCTAATTTTAATAAATTTCTACGATTTTCGCACACTAAATCGTTATGTGCTGAAATATATTGTTCATACAATAAGGTATCGTCAACCGTTTCAATGATATTAGGCTGATTACTGTTGAGAGTATCCATACTACCTCTTTGTTTTAGTTTTTAAATGCTACACCTCTGAAATTTACAATTTCTTTGTAAATCTACTATAAATTAAATTTATCTTCAATTAATAAACCCTGGCAATTCTAACCATATAAAACTTTTCACGCAAGGGGAAAAATCAAAAAGAGCATTGCTAGATAAAAGAATACTGATCTATGTTAGAATTATTGCTTCAAAAATCTTCACTTTAATGTTTGGAATATTGTGTACTCATGGATGACCAACAACTTCAACAACTTAAAATACCTCCTCATTCTATAGAAGCAGAGCAAGCATTATTAGGAGCCCTACTTTATGATACTGAAGGCTGGCAAAGAATTGATGGTAAGCTCAATCCTATCGATTTTTATCGTGGCGATCATAGACTAATTTTCACGACAATCCAACAACTTGCTGAAAGTGGCAAACCTATTGACATCCTAACTGTAGCAGACCAACTAGAGCAACAAAACAAGTTAGATGATGCAGGTGGCCGCCCTTATTTAGCAATGCTCGCTTCTGAAACAACTGGCGCAACAAATATTACAGCTTATGCCGACATTATCAGAGAGCGCTCCATCGTACGCCAATTGATAGGGGCAGGCTCTAAAATTGTTGATAATGGTTTTAACCCTGAAGGAAGAACGTGCGCAGAATTATTAGAAGAAGCTGAAAAAAGTGTTTTTGCCATCGCAGAACAAGGCACAAAAGCAGGTGAAGGCTTACTTGACATCAATACAGTTTTACAAGCCTCTCTTCAACGTTTAGAAGAGTTAGGCAAAATCGAAGATGGTATTACAGGTGCACCCACAGGTTTATCTGAATTTGACAATATGACATCTGGCTTACAAAATGGCGACATGATTGTTGTTGCTGGCCGCCCTTCCATGGGTAAAACAACTTTTGCTATGAATATTGTTGAAGCTGTTGCTATCTCAACCAAAAAACCCATTGCTGTATTCAGCTTAGAAATGCCCGCTGAACAATTGGTGATGCGTATGTTCTCTTCACTTGGTCGTATCGAGCAAACCAATTTACGAAAAGGTAAATTAGATACCCATGAAATGCAACGTCTAGTCAGCGCAACCAAACAATTAAATCAAACAAAAATATTTATTGATGATGCAGGTGGATTAAGTCCCTCAGAAATGCGTGCGCGCGCCCGTCGATTGAAGCGTGATCATAAAGATCTTGGTCTAATCATGGTAGACTACCTTCAATTAATGAAGGTTCCCGGGCTGGGCGATCAACGTGTTGCCGAAGTTTCGGAAATTTCACGTTCATTAAAATTGATGGCTCGTGAACTAGAAGTCCCTGTGATTGTGCTTTCACAGCTCAACCGAAGCCTAGAGCAGCGCCCTAATAAACGTCCTATTATGAGCGACTTACGGGAATCCGGTGCAATTGAGCAAGATGCCGACTTAATATGCTTTGTATATCGCGATGAAGTCTACAACCCTGATAGCCCAGAAAAAGGAATTGCTGAAATTATTATAGGCAAACAGAGAAATGGCCCTATTGGAACAGTAAAAGTAGCTTTCCAAGGAAAGTATTCTCGATTTACTGATTTAACAACAATTGACTACGGTCATACAAATTTTAATGATGATTAGATATGCTAATAAAATTCAAATAGTTAACATGTAAAAACACTAAGCTAGAACATTCATAACAAAATCATTTAGCACAAAGATTGAACAAAATTAATAAATTATTTCATGTAAATACGGATAATTCAAAAATATGGTAGGATTATCGAACCTATATTAACCGCAATTTTAAGGTGTAGAACATGACACAAAATATTATTGTCCTTAAAGAAGGAGCTCTAAAAGAGAAGCGCGTTGCGCTTGATCCTTTAGTAGCAAAAAGATTTAAAGATCTTGGATTTACCGTTACTTTAACACCTGATGCAGGTAAAAATGCATATTTTCCTGATACTAGTTATCAAGATATTGCTGTAGAAACACCTAAGTTTAACGAAAATGATATCATTCTTTGTGTTCAAGCACCGAGCATTGAAACAATCAAAAACTTAAAAGCAGGCACAATCTTGGTTGGGCTACTCAACCCTTATCAAAACCCTGAAATTGTGAAAGCTTTAAAAGATCACAAAATCACATCCTTGGCAATGGAATTAATCCCTAGAATCACCCGCGCACAAAGCATGGATGCATTATCATCTCAAGCAACCATCGTAGGCTATGAAGGTGTATTGATGGCGGCATCATTGTCCCCTCGTTTATTCCCAATGTTAACAACAGCAGCGGGTACAATTCGCCCTGCTAAAGTTGTTGTGATTGGTGCTGGCGTTGCTGGCTTACAAGCCATCGGTACAGCACGTCGCTTAGGCGCACAAGTTGAAGCGTATGACATTCGCCCAGACGCTAAAGAACAAGTTGAATCATTGGGGGCAAAACTCATTGATACAGGCGTTAATGCCGCAGGTGAAGGTGGTTATGCTCGTGAATTAACTGAAGAAGAAGTGGCAATGCAAGCTGAAGCATTAAAAAAACATTTAAGCAAGGCACATGCTGTTATCAGTACTGCTGCAATTCCAGGCCGTAAAGCACCTACAATTATTACCAAAGATATGGTAGATGGTATGCTAGAAGGTGCCGTGATCATTGATCTTGCTGCTGAAACTGGTGGCAACTGTGAATTAACAAAAGCAGACAGCATTGTTCATTACAATCATGTCACCATTTCTGGCCCTGTAAATGTTGCCTCACGTGCACCATTACACGCATCAGAAATGTATGCTAAAAACCTATTGAATTTACTTTCACCATTCATGGCAGAAGGACAATTAACTTTAGATTATGACGATGAAGTCATTGCACAATGCTTACTCACAAAAGATGGTGAAATTGTGCATGAACGTGTTCGTCAAGCATTGGAGAAATAATTATGATCACACTTTTCGTCATCGCTTTAGCTGCCATTGTAGGTTTTGAGATTATTTCTCGCGTACCTGCAATCCTACATACGCCGCTCATGTCAGGTTCCAACTTTATTCATGGTGTTGTATTAATTGGCGCAATGATTGCATTAGGTGAAGCAGAGGGCTTCTGGCAAACAACATTAGGCTTTATCGCTGTTGTATTTGGTGCCGCAAACGCTGTTGGTGGCTATGTTGTTACTGAGCGCATGCTAGAAATGTTCAAACCAAGCGATAAAAAGGGGAATAAATAATGACTGGTTTATTACAATTTATTGTTAATCTTGGCTACTTTGCAACCGCCATTACATTTATTTTTGCCTTAAAACGCATGAGCCATCCTTCTACTGCACGCTCAGGAATTGTTTGGGCGGGCTATGCAATGGCATTTGCGACGGTTTTGACATTCATCCACCCTGCTATTCATGGCAACTATTTCTTAATGATTTTTGCAATCTTAATTGGTGGTATCATCGCAAATGTTACGGCAAAAAATGTCGCAATGACAGACATGCCACAAATGATCGCAATCTACAATGGTGTAGGCTCTGCATCTGCAGCATGTATCGCAGCCATCACGCTACTACGCACCGGCATACTAGTAGAAGAACATAGCATTAGTGGCACTTTTCGCGAATTACCACCAATGTTATTATTGGCAGGCATCGGTGGCTTGATCGGTTTAGTTTCATTCACTGGATCTATTATTGCTTGGATGAAACTTGATGGCCGTATGAATAAAGTTGTACGCATCAAAGGTAGAAATGCAATCAATGGCGCACTGCTCATGGCTGCAATCTTATTTGTAATTATGCTTGCTAATGTTACAACTCACGATACAGCACCAAGTTATTCTTTAATAATTCTATTGTTTGTTGTTGCTGCAGCATTGGGTATCTTGATCGCCATTCCAATCGGTGGTGCTGACATGCCTGTTGTAATCTCATTATTCAATGCATTAACAGGCTTAGCTGTTGCATTTGAAGGTATTGCAACGAATAACTACGGTTTAGTTGTTTCAGGCATGGTTGTAGGTGCAGCAGGTTCTCTATTAACAATCTTAATGGCCAAAGCAATGAACCGCTCATTATCAAATGTATTGTTCTCTAACTTTGGTGAAGCACAAGCAAGCACAGAAGAAATTGCAGGCAGCTTAAAACCTGTTGCCGCCGGCGATGCTGCGATGACAATGGCTTATGCACAAAAAGTTATCATCATTCCTGGTTACGGCCTAGCAGTTGCGCAAGCACAACATAAAGTTGCAGAACTGACGAAGCTATTAGAAGATAAAGGTGTTGATGTTAAATTTGCAATCCACCCTGTTGCGGGCCGCATGCCTGGTCATATGAACGTCTTATTGGCAGAAGCGGGCATTCCGTATGATTTAATCTTTGACTTAGATGAAATCAACGAAGAGTTTAAAGACACTGATGCTGTATTGGTCATAGGTGCTAACGATGTCGTTAACCCAGTTGCAAGAACAGATAAGTCAAGCCCAATCTACGGCATGCCAATCTTGAATGCTGACATGGCAAAACAAGTATTTGTTGTGAAGCGCGGACAAGGTGCAGGCTTCTCTGGCATTGAAAACCACCTATTCTATTTAGATAATACTAATATGGTTTATGGTGATGCCCAGAAGATGGTTAACGATATGATTGCTTCCATCAAAACGCTATAATTAAAACTCAGTACATAAAAGCGCTCCATGTGAGCGCTTTTTTATTACCTAACCTATTGTAGTTATAAGCTATGAAGATATTATTTATATGATAACCAAATTGATTTAATAAATTTTTATCAAAGATAAATACCAAAAAACCCTGAAATAAATTTCAGGGTTTCTATTAATTGGCGCGCCCAGAAGGAGTCGAACCTCCGACCGCCTGGTTCGTAGCCAGGTACTCTATCCAGCTGAGCTATGGGCGCATATCTCAAAAGAGGTGAACATTATATCGTGTATTTCAATTCTGTCAATACCATCATTGATCAATAAACAACCAACTCAGAATAAATCAATCTTATGCAGGCTTATAAACTATAAGCTGAATTTCTAAAGATTCAATACCAAAAAACCCTGAAATAAATTTCAGGGTTTCTATCAATTGGCGCGCCCAGAAGGAGTCGAACCTCCGACCGCCTGGTTCGTAGCCAGGTACTCTATCCAGCTGAGCTATGGGCGCATATCTCAAAAGAGGTGAACATTATATCGTGTATTTCAATTCTGTCAATACCATCATTGATCAATAAACAACCAACTCAGAATAAATCAATCTTATGCAGGCTTATAAACTATAAGCTGAATTTCTAAAGATTCAATACCAAAAAACCCTGAAATAAATTTCAGGGTTTCTATCAATTGGCGCGCCCAGAAGGAGTCGAACCTCCGACCGCCTGGTTCGTAGCCAGGTACTCTATCCAGCTGAGCTATGGGCGCATATCTCAAAAGAGGCGCTCATTATAGCGTGATTTACTCTCTTGTCAAACTCCATTTCCGTCTATTTTTTAAGCATATCAGCCAATCCTGCAAAAGGATTATGTTTTACATCAACTTTTTGATCATCAGTGATAACATATTGCGCACGCAATGCTTCTTCTTGTCGTTGGTGTTCATTATCATGGCAATACAAACACAGCAACTCCCAGTTACTACCATCAGGAGGATTATTATCGTGATCATGATCTTTGTGATGTACTGTTAACTCAAATAAATTAGCACGTGTAAATTCACGTGTACAACGACCACAAATCCAAGGATACATGCCTAATGCACGTTCACGATAACCTGAGGCACGTTTATCAGCTTCTTTTCGCGCATTAGCAACAATCTCATCTAAACGGCTTTTAGAAATAGATTTCATTTAACCACCTTTCAATACGCGATGCTTTTCAATATTCCATTCACGTTCTTTAATTGATGCACGTTTATCATGATCTTTTTTACCTTTCGCTAAGCCAATCTCAGCTTTCACCATACCTTTTTTCCAATACAGACTTAACGGTACAATGGTATAACCTTTTCGATCAATACTCCCTAATAAGCGATCAATTTCATGCTTATGGAGTAGTAATTTACGTGTACGAATAGGATCAGCTTTAACGTGTGTTGATGCAGATGTTAATGGTGACATATGTGCACCAAATAAAAATGCTTCACCATCTTTAAATGTCACATACGCTTCTTTAATTTGCGCTTTTCCTGCACGAATACTTTTCACTTCCCAACCTTCTAAGCTGATGCCCGCTTCGATTTTCTCTTCAATGAAGTAATCGTGAAACGCTTTCTTATTGGCTGCGATTTGCGGATTAAACGCAGTTTTTTTCTTACTCATTCAATTTTCTCTAAAATTTGTGATAACAACATGTTCATAATCTACCACAATCCTGATTATTTTAGAATTTTACGCATGATAAAAACCAATAAAAACAGCAGATTTAATATTCAATTTGATTTTACTTACACTTAAAGTTACTATTAGTAACAATAAAAGTAACCAAACGTAACTTGAACTAAAAATGGAGCATAAATCATGTCAAAATTACCTTTAGTAACCTTAGAAACTGCTGATGATTTAGCACAACCTATCCTCAATCATGCCAAAACTAACTTTGGGATGATCCCCAATTTCTTTGCAGCCATCGGGATTGATGGTGCATCATTGAGTGGTTTCTTAACCTTTCAAGAAACATTGAACAACCATGCACAATTAACAGCCAAACAACGTGAGTTAATCGCCCTTACTGTTGCTAATTATAATGGCTGTCATTACTGCGTGAGTGGCCATACATTTTCTGCAAAACGTGCTGGCTTAACACCTGATGAATGTATAGATGCACAAAAAGGTAAAAGCGAAGATACAAAAGGACAAGCCATCATTGATCTTGCTTTAAACATTCTAAAAACCAATGCGCATTTGACGGATGAAATGTTGGCATCTGCCAAAAGCAATGGCATTACTGATCAAGAAATTATCCAAATTACTGCACTGACAGCATTGAATACCTTAAGCAATTGGGTTAATAATATTGTGGAGCCAACCATTGATTTTCCAAAGGTTGATTTAATCCCCAACCCTTAAAGGATATTCTCTTGAAAAGCCGATTACATAAAGATGAACGTTACGAGCAATTGTTAGAACTCGCACATCAAATCATTGATGAGGCAGGAACCGATGCTTTAACGCTCATTTCTCTTGCAGATAAAGCAGGCATCACAAAACCCATCACGTATCGTCACTTTGGTAATCGAAAAACTCTGCTATATACACTTTTTCAAGATACATTAACCAAACTTGCCCACAATATGGAAAATGGTATTAACCAAGAAGCTAATTCTCTTGATGATGCCATTCAAGTTTTCGCCAAAACTTATATGAAGTGCTTTGCAGAACATGGTAAATCCTGCTTTGCGGTGATTGCTGCGCTCAAAGCTTACCCTGAATACGCTATGATAGATTCAGAACTTCAATCCTTTTTCTGTCAAACATTGGAAGCTTCGCTTACCCCTTTTCTCCCCGAAAATAGCAAAATTCCAACAGTGACATTAATGATGATCTTTGGTGCAACCTGTACTGTGGGCGGTATGTTTATCAATCAACTCATCACAAAAGATGAAGTTGTCGAAAATGTTTCACGTTTAATTCGGAAATTAATCGAACCTTAAGGAGCTTAATATGGTTGATCTACTCATTACATTAACGCAACATGAAGCAGATGCTAATAATGTGACCATTGCATTCACAATGGGTAATGAAGCTTTAGCAAAAGGTTACAGCGCTGAAATCGTTTTATTATCCAATGCAGTTGCACTCGCCCAACAACACTACGATGATAAAATTGATATTGGCACACCATTCAAACCTCTGAATGAATTATTACCTGCATTTATCCAAGCTGGTGGCAAGCTCAAAGTTTGCAAAGCCTGCATGATTCATAATGGTGTTAAAGAAGAAGATTTAATCCCTGAATCCATCATTATCACAGCCCCAGATGTGATTGATCTATTGATGGAATCTAAGAAATCATTACAGTTAAATTAATTACCTTTGAAAGATACCAACTCAAAAGCTGAATTCACATTTAAATTCAGCTTTTTTATAGCCTAAAATTTTCTACCTATTTGCTTTATTGAATCACCATGATATTTTCACGATGAGTATTATAAAGGATTATCCATGGTTAAGAATCATCGAGTTTATTATTTTCATCAGGCTGTAAAATATGGTGGCATTCGCAATGCAGCAGATATGATGAATATTGCACCTTCCGCCGTGAGTCGACAAATTACCTTATTAGAGAATGAGTTAAAGGTTTCTCTTTTAGAAAAAAATTTACGTGGTGCTGTACCAACTGAGGCAGGTCAATTAGTTTTACAGTATTTTCAACAAACATTAGAGCAACAAGAAGATCTAATCGCCTCTCTTGCTTCTTTGCAAGGATTAGATCAAGGTAAACTTATCATCACAACAGGTGAAGGCTATTTGCGCTTATTATCCAAAGTCATTGCCAATTTTTCAGCCAAACATCCCAATATTGAAATCAACGTTGATGTTGTCGGCAGTAATAATGTTGTGAGAAGCATCATTGAAAATGAAGCACATATCGGCATCGCCTTCAATCCCGAATTAAATCCAAATATTCGCACACACTTTGAAATCCATCATCCAATGATGATATTCATGACACCTAACCACCCACTGAATGCAAAACAACATCCCATCCAATTATCAGAATTGGCAGAACATCGCTTGGCACTGAGCCATATTTCTCATGGCGTTCAACAAATCATCCAAAAAGCAGCCGATGATGATGGCATTCATTTAAAGCCGAGCTTAGTATGTAACTATCTTCATCTACTAAAAAGCTATGCCAGTGAAGGTGGCATTGCACTATTACCCAATTTTATGCGATATGAAGATGACAAAAATATTGTGCTGAAAAAGCTGGAACATCAATATTTTAATCAAACTCAAACCAAAATCATGAGCAGATTGGGCAGACAATTACCCCCCGCTGCTAATAAATTTCTCCAAGAAGTAACCAAGATATTTTCATAGAATCATTCAGTCATATATTTTTACATCATGTTAAGTTGACCTTTGGATTAAATATTAAACAAAATTTGCCTAATACGATAATTTTGTATTAGGATGCTTAACATTCATGAAATATTCCATTGACTACGGCGCCTAGTCAGCTATTGCACCCTCGGTACTTAAAATCCCAATCATTCCATAGACTTTTGGGAAATTTTGTTCTACGTCTATACATTTCAAGGAGAAAAAGATGTCCTATTCAGCAAAAGAGCTATTAGAACAACGTCAAATCAAAGTTAATCCCAAAAGAATTGATGAAGTTGAATCCCGCTGGAAAGCCATTGTTGAAATGCGTAAAAACATTCAAACAACAAAGCTAGCAGATGCTGATATTTGCTTGGTTAACACAGCCGGCAAAGATCATATCTAATATTTTGGAGGATATTCATGTCTAATCATCAAGTTTTATTGCCTGTGAGCGAACTTGCAGAACTCATCAAAACAAAACAACTCACATCCGTTGAACTGACCAAAATGGTACTAGAACAAGCTCATCGTTTGAATCCAGAAATCAATGCTTATATCTCATTCAGAGATGAACAAGCTTTGGCAGAAGCAGCAAAAATGGATCAAGAGATTGCTGAAGGTAGATATCGAGGGCCTTTACATGGTATTCCGATGGCAATCAAAGATAATATTTACATTGGTGGCGAAGTCACAACAATGGCTTCTAAATACCATGAAAACTTTGTTTCTGAAGATGATGCTACTGTCATTGCCAAACTGAAAGAAGCAGGTGCAGTTTTACTCGGCAAACTCAATATGCACGAATATGCTTGGGGTATTACTAATAATAGTCCACATTTTGGCCCTGTTAAAAACCCTTGGAAATTAGAGAAAATCCCAGGTGGATCAAGTGGTGGTTCAGGTGCTGCAGTAACAGCAGGTATGACACCAGTAACATTGGGGACAGATACAGCGGGATCTATTCGCATTCCATCTTCTGCTTGTGGTTTAGTGGGCTTAAAACCAACGCATGGTTTAGTTGCTAAATATGGCTGTTTCCCATTGGCTTGGACATTAGATCACATTGGCCCAATGGCTCGTACAGTTGATGATGCAGCCATTGTATTACAAGCAATCGCAGGCTTTGATCAACGTGATCCAACATCTAAACAAACACAAAAATTAGATTATTTAGCCAATATCAATGATTCATTGAAAGGCAAAGTGATTGGTATTGAAGAAGAATATTTCTTTAAAGATGTAGATGCTCCGATTGAAAAACTTGTGCGC
>NZ_MVDO01000125.1 GCF_002006755.1 Wohlfahrtiimonas larvae
TAACAGCAGGTATGACACCAGTAACATTGGGGACAGATACAGCGGGATCTATTCGCATTCCATCTTCTGCTTGTGGTTTAGTGGGCTTAAAACCAACGCATGGTTTAGTTGCTAAATATGGCTGTTTCCCATTGGCTTGGACATTAGATCACATTGGCCCAATGGCTCGTACAGTTGATGATGCAGCCATTGTATTACAAGCAATCGCAGGCTTTGATCAACGTGATCCAACATCTAAACAAACACAAAAATTAGATTATTTAGCCAATATCAATGATTCATTGAAAGGCAAAGTGATTGGTATTGAAGAAGAATATTTCTTTAAAGATGTAGATGCTCCGATTGAAAAACTTGTGCGCGAACAAATTGCACAATTAGAATCACAAGGTGCAACTATTAAAAAAGTAAAAATCCCTGCATTACAAAATTCTGAATATGCAGAACTCATCACAAGTTTATCTGAAGCTGGCACAATCCATTATGAGCAACTCAAAAAAGATCCTAGCCATTATGGTGAGGACATTCGCATGCTCTTTGAATTAGGCACACTGCCATCTGCGGTTGAATATCTCCAAGCACAACAAATGCGTAGAGAACTCAAAGCACAATTTAAAGCTGTATTGGATGAAGTGGATGTAATCATTGCGCCAACGTTACCAGTATTGCCTAATGATATTGGCAGTGATATTGCAATGATCAATGGCAAAGAAGTAGATTTATTGAACCATGTGATTCGTTTCACAGGCCCAAGCAACTTAACAGGCTTACCTGCCCTTTCTATCCCTGTTGGTATGGCTGAAGGTTTACCAGTTGGCATGCAGATCATTGGTAAAGCATTTGATGAAGCAACCGTATTCAATATTGCAAAGCATGTTGAAAAATCAGTTGGCTTTGACTTCATTGCACCCATTGCCAAATAATTACCTAGAAACCTTCTCACCTACAGCGAGAAAACATAACATTGAAGTTATTTGAACACATAAAAAAATCCCACAGTATCTCCGTTCTGTGGGATTTTTATCTTTATACAATTAATTTCAAAAATTTACTCTTCAGCAGTGATACTTGCCAAACGAGTTTTTAATTTCTGACCTACGCGGAATGTTACAACACGGCGTGCCGAAACAGGAATATCTTCACCTGTTTTTGGGTTACGACCAGGTCTTTCACTTTTATCACGCAATTCAAAACTACCAAAACCAGATAGCTTTACCGACTCACCTTTTGTCAAAGCTTCACGAATTTCATTAAAGAAATCTTCAACGAATTGTTTTGCTTCTTCACGCTGAATATGGTTGAAGTCATGATATAAATGCTCAACGATTTCCGCTTTAGTTAATGTTGCCATTGTACCCCCTACAATTCATTTCTATTGACGTAAAAATACCTGAATCTGTTTAAGATTCTCTAGGATATTATTCAGTATAGTATCAATTTCTTCATCTTTGATATTTTCCGCATCATTTTGGAAAATAAGGCCAAAGCTGAAGCTTTTCTCATATCTATCTTCTTTAGCAAAATTATAAATATCAAATAATTGAACTGATTGAAGAAGAGATGATTTGATTTGTGTCATTGCATTAATTACCGTATCCACCGTCATATCTTGCGGTACAACTAACGTTAAATCACGACGAGAAGATGGGAATTTAGACAATGGTTTAAACACTGTTGGCACAGTCATTTGCATCACAGCTAGATTTAACTCAAATAAGTAAATTTCTGTAGATACATCTAACGCTTTCGCCACTTTTGGATGAATCTTACCTAGGTAACCTGCTGGCTCACCTTTGATTAAAATCTCTGCACTTTGTCCTGGGTGCAACAAATCAAAAGCTTTTGCAACAAAATTAATATCTTTAGCATCTGCTGATAATGCAAGCATCGCTTCAACATCATTCTTCACATCAAAGAAATCAACTTTACGTGCTTTTTCACCCCATTGTTCGGGCAACACATCACCAGTGACAGCACCACCTAAATAAGCTTTCTGCTCAACATTATCGATATTGCCTTTAAATGTCAAACCTGACTCAAATACACGCACGCGTTTTTGCTGGCGCTTCAAGTTATAATCAATTGTTGAAATTAAACCTGCCGCCAATGTTGTTCTCATCACAGATAAATCAGCTGAGATTGGATTTTTCAAAACAATTGGTGCTTGTGAAGGATCAATAATTGCTTGCCATTTTGGCGCAATAAAGCTCATTGTGATCACTTCATTATAACCACGATCCACCAATACATTTTTAAACTGATTCACAGGTGTTTTAAATTCTGTGAAAGGTGTCATTGTAGAAATGCTATTGTTGAACAATGCACCGATGTTGTCATAACCATCAATACGTGCGATTTCTTCAATCAAATCTTCTTCAATTTCAATATCAAAACGATGTGATGGCGGAACCAATACAACATGATCATCTGCAACGGTTACTTCACCAATGCGGCTTAAGATTTCTGTGATGCGTTCAACTGAATATGAACGACCAACGATTTGGTTAATACGCTCAAAACGAACTTTGATTGCTTCTTTCTTTGGCAATAAAGCTGTATTTTCAGCAATAGTAACTTCACCTGCTTGACCCTTTGCCAATGTTACTAATAAATGCGTTGCATATTCCAAAGCAGTCATAGGCAAGTTGAAATCAACACCACGCTCAAAACGATGAGATGCATCTGTATGCAAACCATATTCACGTGCACGCCCTGCGATTGCCAAAGGATTAAACCATGCTGATTCTAAAAATACTGATGTTGTTTGATCAACACAAACACTATTAGCAGCACCCATAATGCCCGCCAACGCAACAGTTTTTTCATCATCAGTGATCAACAATGTATTGGCTTTCAATGTCAAAGTATCATCATTCAACAATACAACTTGCTCGCCTGCTTCTGATTGGCGAACTTTGATTGCACCTTTGATTTTAGATGCATCAAATGCATGCAATGGCTGCCCCAATTCCAACATGACATAGTTAGTGATATCCACCAAAATACCATGTGGGCGAGTACCTGCTCTTCTCAAACGCTCTTTCATCCATAAAGGTGTTTCAGCATTCATATCTAAGCCTGTAATCATACGACCTAAATAACGAGGGCAAGCTTCTGTATCGGCCACATTAACATCAATTTTATCAGCAATCGTTACTGCAATTTCGTGCTCTGGCAATGCTTTGATTGCTGTACCTGTGCTCAATGCCACATCACGTGCTACACCATAAACGCTTAAGCAATCGCCACGATTTGGTGTTAAATCGATTTCATAGATCATATCGTTAAGATTGTAATATTCTCTGAAATCTTTGCCAATTGGTGCATCTTCAGCCAAAATCATTAAACCCGCGTGATCATCACTCAAGCCTAATTCACGCGCAGAACACAACATCCCATAAGATTCAACACCACGGAGTTTAGATTTCTTAATTTTGAAATCGCCTGGTAATACTGCACCAATAACAGCTGTAGGCACTTTAATACCAACTGCAACATTAGGAGCACCACATACGATTTGTAATGGCTCTGCTTCACCAACATTTACTGTTGTCACGCGCAATTTATCTGCATCTGGGTGCGGCTCAACCGTTAGCACCTCACCCACAACAATGTTTGTAAATTCAGGTGCTGCCAACTCTTCTGAGTCAACTTCTAAGCCAAGCATTGTCAAATGATTGGATGTGTTTTGTGGAATTTCATCAATCCACTCTTTTAACCACGAAATAGATATTTTCATACAATAATTCTTTGTTTAAAATTAGGATTCGGAGATTATTTAAATTGATTTAAAAATCTTAAATCATTTTCATAGAATAATCGAAGGTCATTCACGCGATAACGTAACATCGCTAAACGCTCTACACCCATACCAAATGCAAATCCTTGATATTCGTTCGGATCAATATTCACCGCACGTAAAACATTAGGATGAACCATACCGCAACCCAATACTTCTAACCAACCTGTTTGTTTACAAACGCGACAACCATCACCGTGACACATTACACATTCGATATCAACTTCTGCTGAAGGCTCTGTAAACGGGAAGAAAGATGGGCGAAAACGTAATTTCAAATCCTCTTCAAAGAATTTTTGCATAAACTCAGTCAATAAACCTTTAAGGTCACTGAAGTTTGCATTTTTATTCACAACCAAACCTTCCACTTGATGGAACATTGGGCTGTGTGTTTGATCTGAATCAGAACGATAAACACGGCCATAACCAATCATTTGAATAGGTGGTTTCTGTGCTTGCATCACATGAATCTGAGTATTCGATGTGTGTGTTCTTAACAACATATCTGTATTAAAATAAAATGTATCAAACATCGCACGCGCAGGATGATGCTCAGGAATATTCAAAGCTTCAAAGTTATAAAAAGCTGATTCAATTTCAGGACCTTCCACCGCTTCAAACCCTAATGATCCAAACAATGATTTGATTCGATTCAATGTGATCGTGATAGGATGATTAGCACCTTGCTCTTGCCCACGACCAGGCTGAGTGACATCCACTCGTTCTGATTCTAATTTTTCTAATAAAAGCGCGTCTTCTAACGCTGTCTTCTTACTATCAAGCGCACTAATAATTTCTTGACGAACGGCATTGATTTCAGCCCCTCTGACTTTTTTTTCTTCTGGGCTTAATTTTCCTAGCTCAGGCATTAGCGCAGTGATCACACCTTTCTTACCAAAGTGCCCCACACGAACGGCTTCGATATCTGATAAATCTTTGGCTTCAGCAATTGAACTTAATGCTGTCTTAAGAATGTTTTCTAGTGACATAGTTATATCCATAAAAAAAGGAAAAGTAGCTAATGCTTACTTTTCCTTTGATAATATCAATCTTGAAGGTTCAGTCAATTAGTATCAAATACTAATCTTCTGATAGTTAAGCTAAAGCTGCTTTTGCTTGTTCTGCTAAAGCTGCAAATGCTTCTTTTTCAAATACAGCGATATCAGCCAAAACTTTACGATCAATTTCGATGTTTGCTTTCTTCAAGCCATTGATGAAACGGCTGTAAGATAAACCACACTCACGTGCAGCAGCATTGATACGAACGATCCATAAAGAACGGAAATCACGTTTTTTCTGGCGACGATCGCGGTATGCGTATTGACCAGCTTTGATAACCGCTTGGTTAGCAACGCGATAAACACGTGAACGTGCACCGTAGTAACCTTTTGCTTTCTTTAAAACTTTTTTGTGACGCGCGTGAGCGATAACACCACGTTTAACTCTTGCCATGATCTAACTCCCTCAATTATGCGTAAGGCAACATACGACGAACCATTTGTGTATCTACTTTAGCAATTAAAGTAGCATGACGTAAATGGCGTTTACGCTTTGTTGATTTCTTAGTTAAGATGTGACTACGATGTGATGCGTGACGCTTAAAGCCACCGCCACCTGTTTTGCGAAAACGCTTTTTAGCGCCGCTGTTTGACTTCATTTTAGGCATAGTTTTTAACTCGCATTTCTCTATCAAAATAAAAATAATAAGGAATGTACATAGTGATCGGGTTATTTTTTAACTGGCGCTAAAACCATAACCATTTGACGACCTTCAAATTTAGGACGCTGCTCAACCACACCATATTCTTTTAAATCTTCCTCAACTCTGTTCAGAAGTTTCATTCCCAACTCTTGGTGAGCCATTTCACGTCCGCGAAAACGTAACGTTACTTTAGTTTTATCACCATCACTCAGGAAACGTATCAGGTTGCGTAGTTTTACCTGATAATCCCCTTCATCAGTCCCGGGACGGAACTTGATTTCTTTCACTTGAATTTGTTTCTGTTTCTTACGTGCTTCGTGCTGTTTTTTCTGCTGTTCAAATTTGAACTTACCATAATTCATAATTTTACAAACAGGCGGAACAGCTGTTGGAGAAACCTCCACTAAATCAAGATCGCTATCATAAGCTAATTGAATTGCTTCTGCAAGAGGTACAACACCTCTTGCCTCACCCTCTGCATCGATCAAACGTACTTCACGTGATGTGATTTCATCATTTAATCTATGTTCATTCTGTGTGCTAATAACTTTATCTCCATTAAGTATTAATCTTTATTCATTAGTTCGATTGCTGCTTCTAATGACATTGTTCCCAAATCTTCGCCTTCACGAGTTCTCACAGAAACTAAACCTTCTTCAGCTTCGCGTTTACCAACAACTAAAATGTATGGAATTCGCGCAATCGTAGCTTCACGGATTTTATATCCTATTTTTTCATTTCTCAAGTCAATTTTGGTTCTGATATTTGCTTTTTTAAGTTTAGCTTCAATATCTTTCACATAATCATCTTGTTGACTAGTAATCCCTGCAACAAACACTTGAACAGGCGCTAACCAGAATGGGAAAGACCCTGCATGGTGCTCAATCAAGATCCCGATAAAACGTTCAAATGATCCCAAAATAGCTCTATGCAACATAACAGGACGTTTACGTGTATTATCTTCATCCACAAATTCTGCTTCTAATCTTTCTGGCAAAACAAAATCTAACTGAATTGTACCCACTTGCCAAGAACGACCTAAGGCATCTTTAATGTGATATTCGACTTTCGGGCCGTAGAAAGCACCTTCTCCAGGTAACTCTTCCCACTCAACACCCGCAGCACGGAGGGCAACACGCAACCCTTCTTCTGCTTTATCCCAAACTTCGTCGGACCCTGCGCGTTCCTCAGGACGTAAGCTTAATTTAATTGAGATATTTTCAAAACCAAAGCGATCATAAACGCTCATTGCGAATTTATGGAAATCAGAAACCTCACTGACAACCTGATCAATACGACAGAAAATATGACCATCATCTTGAACGAATCCGCGTACACGCATTATACCATGTAATGCACCAGAAGGCTCGTTACGATGACAAGAACCGAATTCAGCCATTCTTAATGGTAAATCACGATATGAATGCAATCCATGATTAAATACTTGAATATGACAAGGGCAGTTCATAGGTTTAACTGCATAATCGCGATTTTCCGATGATGTTGTGAACATATTTTCACGATAGTTTTCCCAATGCCCAGATTGTTCCCACAAAGTGCGGTCCACCACCATTGGCGTCTTGACTTCCTGATAGCCTTCTGACTTTTGACGTCCACGCATATATTGCTCAATGGTTTGCCACAACTGCCAACCATTAGGATGCCAAAACACCATACCAGGCGCTTCTTCTTGTAAATGAAATAAGTCTTGTGCCTTACCAATACGACGATGATCACGCTTACTCACTTCTTCTAAAAAAGTTAAATGCGCTTTTAATTCTTTATCTGTCGCAAATGCAACCGCATAAATACGCGTCAACATTTTATTTTTAGAATCACCGCGCCAATAAGCACCTGCAATATTCATCAATTTAAAAGCAATATTGGCTTTTTTAATCGTTGGTAAATGAGGACCGATACATAAATCAGTAAAAACATCCTGACCTTCATTACCTTGACGATACAAAGAAATTTCTGTTTGATCTTCAGGCGCACGCGCAATAATGTCTGCTTTATAAATTTCACCACGGCTTTCAAAGTAAGCAATCGCTTCTGCACGTGGGTGCATTTCACGCGTTACATCCAAACCCTCTTTAATGATCTTTTGCATTTCTGCTTCAATAGCAGGTAAATCTTCAGGCGTAATAGGTTCTTTAAAATCAATATCATAGTAAAAGCCTGTATCAATTGTCGGACCAATGGCTAATAATGCGTCTGGATACAGGTTTTTAACAGCACGTGCTAAAACTTGTGCCGCTAAAGTATGGCGCACAACATCCAAACCTTCCTCGTCCTTTAACGTCAAAATTCTTACCGTAGAGTTGGTGGTCAATACCGTAGAAAGATCTTTTTGTGTGCCATCTACAACCATAGCAACAGCAGCCTTTGCAAGACCAGGACCAATACTATCTACAATATCAAAACCTGAAACAGGATTTTGATACTCTCTTTGACTACCATCAGGTAAGGTAATTACAACCATTTAATACTCCACGGTCTGACTAATTAATTAAGCCCTCAATTATATACCAATTAACAGAAGAACGATATATTTGCTGCATGAAAAGTTTACAGCTGTGATATTATAACCACCCCTTAAATTTTTTAAATCAAAGAACCTCACATGAAGAAAATTCTTTTATATCCAGTTTTAGCAATTATGACATTGATGCTTGTAGCTTGTTCAGGCTCTACCGACAGCCCAGAAGGTATTACTAAACATTTTATCGAAAGCACATATAAAGGCGATGGTGATGCTTTGATTAAATCTTTAGATCTAGGTAAAGATGGTGAAGATCCTGCAGTACAACAAATGATCGCTGGTAAAATGAACATGGCCGCGCAAGAAGCTAAAAAAGAAGCTGAGAAAAATGGCGGCTTAGCATCCATCAATATCAAAGATGTTAAATACACAAATGATGAAAAAACTCGTGCAACAGTAAACTTCACAGTAAAATTTAAAAAGAATGATACGGAAGATGCAGGTGATATGAAAACAATTAAGACAGATAAAGGTTGGAAGATCTCTCTTTAAATCTATGAATAGATTTCAATTAAGTGTTGCGACCATCATCACAACACTTTTTTTATGCACATTTTCTAATGCTAAAAACTCATTGGCTATTGGTGATTTAGTTTTACGTTCTGGCCCCAATATGGATAGTGTAGCAATCCAAAAACTTGGTAATGTTCAATATTCTCATATTGGCATTATTACCCAAATTGAACCTGAGATTATTGTCGTACATTCCACAACAGATGATGATCCTAATAGTCCCAATCAAGTGATTGCAACATCTTTCGATAT
This sequence comes from Wohlfahrtiimonas larvae, assembly GCF_002006755.1. Lineage (GTDB taxonomy): Bacteria > Pseudomonadota > Gammaproteobacteria > Cardiobacteriales > Wohlfahrtiimonadaceae > Wohlfahrtiimonas > Wohlfahrtiimonas larvae. Next base: position 8,806 of record NZ_MVDO01000125.1, read on the forward strand.
TTTTACATCACCCAAGTTTTCACGTAATATTTTAATCATTCGCCCTAACTTTTTAACATTGGATGAAAAACTCAACCTCGCAAACAATGTTTATTCTAAACTTGGGGCTCCTTATATATTAAAAAGTCGTGAAGAAAAAAATTTATACTGCACAACATTGATTGAACAGCCTCTTTTACAACTTCGCCCAAACATTCAACTCGAATGGCACACTATTGATTTTGGACCATTCAAAGGCTCTTACTTATTCCCTGATACCTTTATGAATATCGAAGGCATGGAAATTTTAAACTTTTAATTTCTCATATAAAAAATCTATCAATAAACGTAATCTCTTCGGTAAATATGCTTTCTTATAATAAACAGCATAAATATTTTGTTTCTGTATCTCTGTTTGGTCATTCAATATCTTAACCAACTTCCCTGCTTCTAAATCCTTAGCAATTAAGAATTCTGACAAACAACCAATACCCGCACCTTGCAACAGTAAACTTCTTATGACTTCGCCATTGGTGCTACTCATTTGTGGTGTCATCATAT
>NZ_MVDO01000126.1 GCF_002006755.1 Wohlfahrtiimonas larvae
AAACAGCATAAATATTTTGTTTCTGTATCTCTGTTTGGTCATTCAATATCTTAACCAACTTCCCTGCTTCTAAATCCTTAGCAATTAAGAATTCTGACAAACAACCAATACCCGCACCTTGCAACAGTAAACTTCTTATGACTTCGCCATTGGTGCTACTCATTTGTGGTGTCATCATATAAAGCTCATCACCATCATAAATTGGCCAACGATTCAATTTGATCAATTGACTAAAACCAATGCACTTATGTTTCTTTAATTCTTTAATATCTTTTGGCATACCATGCTTCTCAATATAATCAGCACTTGCCACAATATGTAATTGGCTTTGCATCAAGAGTTTTGCATGCAAACTTGAATCCTCTAAATTACCAACTCTAATTGCTAAATCTACTTTCTCTTTCAAAAGATCAATAATATGCTCATGGTTGCTTAATTCGATTGTGATATCAGGATACAGCTCCGTAAACTCCACAATTAATGGCGTTAAAATATGCAAAACAACTGGTGTTGCTGCATCAATTCTAATCTTTCCTGATAAATCAATGTCAGACTGTAAAACAGCATCCTCCGCTTCCATCAATTTATCTATAATTTCTCGAGCATATTGCAGAAATAATTCGCCTGCCTCTGTTAATTGGAGCATTCTCGTTGTGCGCTCTAATAGCGTGATATTTAACTTCTTCTCCAGCCTTTTGAGCGATCGGCTCACCGCAGATGTTGTTTGTGATAATTGCACAGAAGCATCCACAATAGAGCCCGCCTCAACAATGGTTATGAATGTCTGTAATTCATCAATCGTTGCTTTCATAAGTTCCTTTATTGATTTTTATTCAATAATAAATTGCATTTTCATGACTTTATCACAACAAGGATCATCTCTACAATACATGCAATATTTATTGAAAGAGAGAACTTAAGGAGTTTTTTATGACAGTGCCAAAAATTGGTTTAGGTACATTCCGTTTAGAAAATGAAGTAGTTAAAACATCTGTGACAAATGCACTTGAGCTAGGTTATCGAGCTATTGATACTGCACAAATTTATGGCAATGAAGCTGCGATTGGTGAAGCAATTGCAGAATCTAGCATTAATCGTGAAGATTTATATCTCACAACAAAAATTTGGGTGGAAAATTTAAGCAAAGATAAAGTGATTACTAGCTTAAAAGAGAGCTTAACAAAGCTTCGTACTGATTACATTGATTTAACTTTGATCCACTGGCCATCACCTAACCATGCAATCAGCGTTAAAGAAACCATGTTAGCTTTAATGGAAGCAAAAAAACTAGGATTAACGCGTGAAATTGGCATTTCCAACTTTACTGTTGAATTAATGCAAGAGGCCATTGATACTGTTGGTATTGAAAATATTGCAACCAATCAAATTGAATTATCACCATTTTTACAAAACCATAAAGTTGTAAATTGGGCAAAAGCTCATGATTTGCACATTACTTCATATATGACTTTGGCTTATGGTAAAGCACTCAAGAATGAAATAATCCAAGCGATCGCACATAAACACAATGCAACAGCTGCACAAGTGATCTTAGCTTGGGCAATGCAATTAGGTTATAGCGTTATTCCATCATCCACAAAACGTGAAAATTTAGCGAGTAATCTACAATCAACAATATTAAAATTAGATCAAGATGACATGCTTAAAATTGCCACTTTGGAATCGAATGATCGCTTAGTTAGCCCAGAAGGCTTAGCACCAGAATGGGATTAACTAAAAAAGGATAAACAATGAAAAATATTTTAATCATTAACGGTGCAAAAACTTTTGCCCATTCCAATGGTCAATTGAATAATGCCCTCACTGAGCTTGCCAAAGCACACTTGGAAGCCAAAGGCTTCAATATTCAAATCACAGTTGCAGATCAAGAATATGACCCCAAAGAAGAAGTGCAGAAATACCTTTGGGCAGATGTTGTAATTTATCAAATGCCAGGCTGGTGGATGGGCGAACCTTGGACTGTGAAAAAGTATATTGATGATGTATTCACTGAAGGACATGGTACATTATATGCTAGTGATGGCAGAACACGTTCTGATCCTAACAAAAAATATGGTTCAGGCGGGCTAATTCATGGCAAAA
>NZ_MVDO01000127.1 GCF_002006755.1 Wohlfahrtiimonas larvae
AGCTTGCCAAAGCACACTTGGAAGCCAAAGGCTTCAATATTCAAATCACAGTTGCAGATCAAGAATATGACCCCAAAGAAGAAGTGCAGAAATACCTTTGGGCAGATGTTGTAATTTATCAAATGCCAGGCTGGTGGATGGGCGAACCTTGGACTGTGAAAAAGTATATTGATGATGTATTCACTGAAGGACATGGTACATTATATGCTAGTGATGGCAGAACACGTTCTGATCCTAACAAAAAATATGGTTCAGGCGGGCTAATTCATGGCAAAAAATATATGCTGTCATTAACATGGAATGCTCCTGAAGAAGCCTTCAATGATCCGCAACAATTCTTTCATGGCACAGGTGTTGATAATGTCTACATGCATTTTCACAAAGCCAATCAGTTTTTGGGCATGAAAAGTTTGCCAACCTTTATTGTGCATGATGTGATTAAAAACCCCAATATTCAAAGTTATATCAACGACTATCATCAACATTTAGATCAGATCATTCCACTCATCTAAGTCATGCAATATTATTATCGGATTGCCGTTTCAAATAAATGCCAAACGGCTGTCAAACGCGTTTGGTATTTTTCAGGTCCTGCAAATAGTAATTCGGTATGCAAACTATCCATCATCGCCATGTAAGATAATGTGAGTGTTTGACTATCTAAACCGTTGTTTACCAATGGAGAAGCTGCAATTGCAGCTTCGATCCATGATTCAATATCATCCATCAATTGGCGCATCAACACGACAACTTCATCATGTAGATGCACAGGTGGCGCAAATAAAATCCTTAACCAAAAACGCATATGATACGACTCTTCAAATCGTGTATTGATATTCGTTAAATAAGCCAACAACTGAGATTCGATCTGATCACCACCGCTGATCATGGATTGAGTATATTTGTACTCTTCTGCCACCAAAATTGGTAAAAGACTGAGGAACAGATCATCTTTGCTACTAAAATGCGCATAAATCGAAGCTTTTTTGATGCCGACATCGTTGGCAATCTCATTCATTGTTGTGGCATTGAAGCCCTGAACTGCAAATCGAATCAATGCTGCATTTTGTAACTTTGATGCTGTCATTTTTCCTCACTCTTACAAAATAATAAGAAAACAAACCCAATGAATCCGCATATACCAATACTTAATGGCAAAATACTTGCATTTTGTATTAATAAACTCACAATGTAACCTGTTACTGCTGGTAATAAATATTGCAAAACGCCCATCACAGCAGAAACAGCACCTGCCTGCTCACCACCATGATACATCGTTAATGCCGTAACATTGCCTAATACCAATCCTAATGATGCGATTGAAATTGCGATCAATGCAGTATAACCAATCAAAGGCACCGCAAAAAATTTTGTTAAACAATATAACACTAACGCAGCTACTGTATGAATCAACATACCCATCACCAATAATTGATGCGCAGAAACACCTTTCATTAATAGTCGATTGGATAACCAACCACAGAAAACCAATCCTGCCGAGTTTAAAGCAAATAAATAGCTAAAATTTGATGAACTTAAATGAAAATGTTCACGATAAACAAATGATGATCCACTCACATATAAGAATAAAGCACTCATTGCAAAACCAGATGACAATGCATAACACATGAATTTCTGATTCGTCATCTGCGAACCATAAGTTATGACAATATTTTTTATATTCATTGGCATACGCTTTTCAACCGGTAATGAATCAGGAATTTGTTTCCATCCCCAAATCAAGCTAATTAAACCTACGAAAGCAATTACCCAAAAAATCACGCGCCAATTGCTCACATCCAAAACCAAACCACCCAAAATTGGCGCAACGATTGGCCCCAACATCATGGCATTCATTAATAAGGAGAAAACTTTGGCAGATTCATTTAAATCACAAGTATCTGAAATAATCGCCCTTGGCGTAACTAATCCTGCTGCCGCACCAATTGCCTGAATAAATCGTGCTGCTAATAACCACTCTAATGTTGGTGCTAAAGCACACATAACCGAACCTACAATGAAGATCATAATCCCAATTAATAAAGGAACTTTGCGACCATAACGATCCAATACTGGACCATATAATCCCTGCCCGATTGCTAAACCCGCTAAGAAGATTGCTAATGTTTGCTGCACTCTACCAGGCGACTCATTAAATTCTTTACCAATATCTAACATCCCTGGCAAATACATATCGATCGCCATAGAATCTAATGCAGTTAATAATGCCATCAATATGATTAAAGAGGCGCTGATGATGACACGTTTTTGTGCCGTTTGACTTATGTTCATAAAATCCATTCTTTCGTTATTCAAGATTACTTCCACTAAACCTACCTACCGTTAGGTAGATTTTCGAAATGCACTATATAGCAATGCTTATAGCAAATCAATGAATAGATAAAATGATTAACCTAGCTCTCTGATATATCTATATTGTTTTTATTTTTTTAATACAAAAAAGCCCTTAGCTTTCACTAAGGGCTTTAAAAATTGGCGGAGAAGGAGGGATTCGAACCCTCGATACGCTATTAACGTATATCCGCTTTCCAGGCGAACGCCTTCAGCCACTCGGCCACTTCTCCAATTCTTTTGCAGGGCAGAAATATACCTGATTCTAAATAAAATAGCAACCTATCGACCTATAGTATATTTTCCATTACCAATACCAACATTCGGCACGCGTTTGTATTTTTCAAAATAATCATATCCTTCTTTCAATTCCATCCAGAACTGATAATGTGGCGAATTCTTCTCACGATTTAAACGATAATCAGTCATTCTAAATGGAAAAACATGAACCGCAACAGACTCTTGTCCTCTTCTTAAAGAAGCCTCTACAAGCTTATAAATCTCATCCATTTGTTGATCTGTCATTGCATAACACCCCACAGAAACACAATCTCCGTGAACCATAAGATAATCGCCAGTATAACCTTTAAATCTATCATATTGATTAGGAAACCCTAAATCAAATGAACGGTAATATCGGCTATATGGATTTAATGCTCTACGTGTTACCTTATAAAACCCTTCTGGCGAAACCTTATCGCCCTGATATTTCTTTGGCCCTAAAGGTCCAGAATAATAACAAATTGGATAGTTGGTAAAGCGTTTAAATGTTCCATTCTTCTTGCCATACCAAATCTCTAACATCCGCTCTTCTTTAAAAATACGAATAAAAATTGGATCGCCTTCTTTTGCTCGCACTTGATGCAAACGTTGCTCTAATGGTGCATCTGTCATATAAGCTACACGTTGTGGCGCTGAAGCACATGCCGCCACAACAAATAAACAGCATATTGCTATGAAAATATTTTTCATATAACCCTTAGAGTATTAAGATAAGTAGCCTAAAACTTGATCATGTAATAAACCATTAGTTGCCACAATGCTTGTACTTTCTAAGGTTAATTTATTACCGTGAAGATCTGTTACTTTACCGCCAGCTTCTTCCACAATGATGGATAAAGCCGCCACATCTAAAATAGTTACATCTGACTCTACAACAATATCCACTTTACCTGCTGCGGTATAATGGTAATGCAAAAAGTCACCAAAACCTCGCGTACTATTGATCGCTCTCAATAATTCACCATATTTCAACCAGCCTGAATCACTTTTAGTTAATGATTTAATATTACCTGAAGAAAATACTGCATCGCGTAATTCACTGATATCACTTACTGAAACTTTCTGACCATCAATAAACGTACCATGACCTTTAGTTGCATATGCAATTTCACCTTCGCCAAAACATGGTGCGCATGACACTCCTAAAATCATTTCCCCCTTATACATCAAGGCAATTTGCGTTGAAAAAAATGGACGACGACGAATAAAAGCTTTAGTCCCATCAATCGGATCCACTAACCATTGATAATCTGATTCAGGATTAATAACACCACCCTCTTCACCCCACATACCATGTTCAGGAAAATTTTCAACAATTATTGATTTAATTAATGTTTCTACATTAACATCCACTTCCGTAACTGGTGTATAATCACCTTTGATTGTAATGTTAAAGCCTTGTGCTTCATATGCCTTACGAATCAGTTTTTTAGATTCTTCAGCAGCCATAAGTGCAACCTTTAAAAATTGTTCCATATTTTCCTCTCAATTGGATGTAAATTGTAACTGATGACATTACATTGCCTTTAAAAGCACAAAATTAACAATCATTTTTTCTGCTTTCTGATAGAATTAACAACAAACTATTCAGAGCAGTGCAAAACGATAAAAAATAACATGGAGTATTATATGTCAACAATCTCTTTTTCAATAGCACCAGACATTGCACCACAGCGTCTACCAGGTTGGTATATCTTTGCAACATGGTTACAAAAGCAAATTGACGCACCACTTACAACAACTGATTTTTCTTCATTTGAGAAGCAAAAACAAGCACTTCTTGATGGAAAAATCGATTTCTTATATGCTAATCCTTATGATGCGGGCTGGTTGGTTCGTGAACAAAAATTTATTGCATTAGCTCAACCAATGAGTGATGTTGCTGAAGTCACAATTGTAACTAAAGCTGGCTCAAGTATTCAACAAGTATCAGATATTCCTGCAGGTGTAAAAGCTGCTGCTGCTGATAATGCGGATCTTCGTATGTTAGGAGCAATTTTATTAGAACCTGCAAACTTAACCAAAGATGATTTTACATTCGTTGACGTGAGCAATCATATTTTAGCAGTCAAATCTTTACTTTCTGGTAATGCAGACATTGCAATGATTCCTTCTAACATCTTCAAAGGATTAAGTAAGACTATCGCTAATGATTTATTACCATTAGTATCAACAGAACCTCATGATATTGAAAGTGTTGCTCACTGTTTTGTATTATCTCCCAAAATGGCAGAATATGCAGAGCCTATCAAAAATACTTTGAGAAATATGAAAGAAATTCCTAATGGTCAATCTATCTTAGATGATATTGGCGTCAGCGATTGGAAAATTCTTGAAGATAAAGATGAAATTGCGTTTATGATTGACTTGATTTACGCATTACAAGTATAACCTTATACATGCTTCAAAGCCTTGCCATCGCAAGGCTTTTTTTTGATCATAACTACCAGTTATACTTTTGTTATAATCATTAACTTTATAGCATTATAAGTTATTCAAAGGTAGTTATGAAGTCCCTCTTTCGGGTGATTCGATTTATCATCCTCCTATTAATTCCCAATAATGCTTATGCCATCAATAAAAATATTGGTAAAGGTTATTGTACACTCCGCCATCCCATTGAATTTTTAACGGGTAATCGAAATACTACATGCGAATCACAACATTTGATTCAACGTGAAAAAGGCGGTGGCAATTATCTCAATACAGTTTGGATCAACACACATCTACATGACTATTTAGATCGCTCCTCTGCTCGTCCATGGAAAAAACAGCGCCCTATATTTAAATTATTTGGTAGTCGAAACTTAGAAAGAGCTTATATGTTGGGTACTTGGGCCAATGGATTTCACTTTGTAACCTATGATCATCATGGACAAGGCAAATTCAATCTATTTCGCTGGGATGCCATTTCTCATTTAGTTTATGCTTGGACTTCTCTTGTGAATTACCCACAAAAAGAATTGAACTACTTGCTCTACCAAATTTCTTTATTAGCTTCTGGCAAAAAAACACAAATCCTTGATGCACTTTTAGGCATTGTGATTGATTTAATTGAAATATTTGTAGGATTAATTTATTCCATCATGGGTATATTTATTGGTGCAATATTCCATCCATTTGATACAATTCGCAACATTGTGCCCGGCACCCTTTTAATCATTACAGGAACAGCTCAAGGCATCTGGCAATTTTTAACAGGTAGTCTGTGTTTGATGACGTTTGGAAAAATTGGTGGTTGCACGACAAATTAACTATGTTTGATCAATTACTACATTACGCACAAACCAATTACCTTGATCTTTTTGGCTTAGCCATTGGCCTAATCTATTTATATTTAGAATTTACTGCAAAAAAATCCATGTGGATTGCTAGCATCATTATGGCTGTACTTTATATCTATATTTTCTACCAAAGCCAACTCTATGCCATGAGCATCGTTTATTGTTATTTCTTTATGGCTTCCATCCATGGCTGGCTCAAATGGAACGAACATACAACCGTCACAATTCTCAGAATGCCGCAACACCAAATTGGTAGAGTTTCATTCTTCATTTTTGCTGCTTGCATTCTCATCTATCTACTACTCAAAGGCTTCACGATCAATGATGAAGAGATCACAATGGGTGATACGATAGCAACAGCACTCAGCGTTGTTGCCATTTGGATGGCAGCAAAATTTTGGGCAGAACAATGGTGTTTATTAATCCCAGCAAATTTAATGACCGCTATTCTACTACTCAATCAAGGTGATTATGCGTCTAGTACACTGTTCATGATCTATTTCATTGTATCCATTTTTGGTTTACGCCATTGGATACACTTAGCAAATCAATCTCAATAAAGATTATCGGGCTGGCATATACCGTTGAATAAATGTTACCACTTCATTATTTTTCCATATGATGGCTTCTCTATGCCCTGCCTCAGGTACTAAAATCAAATTCACTGATTGAGAACCTAAAGATTTCATATGCTGTACCATGGTTTCGGTCACAATAGCAGGAACATTAGTATCCAACTCACCCTGAATCACTAATACAGGTTTATCTAGGCGCTTTGTTCCAGGTTGGTTCTTGACAAAAAACTGCTGCAAGATTGTATTATCTTCAAAAGATTCTAAATCTAAGCCAGGATAGGACATTAATTTCGCTTCAGAATGATCAGTTAAATAACGTATTAAGTCCGCCTTAAATAAGGCTCTTAATGACTCTAAACATAAACCATTGGTTCCTGTTGTACCTGCAACATGCTGTGCTATTCCTCGAGTATGTTCTCGAAAAAGTGATAAATAATCAAATTCGGGATATTCTGCGCGTATCCCTATACCAATAAATGCACCATATGATAATAATGTTGCATAGGAATGGATAGAATTTCTTTGTTCTAAAGCAATACCTGCACGATTCTCATGATCTTCTAATTGGCTCAACGCAATGGGAGCAATTTGTTGGATGATTTGATCCAAATTAGAAGCTGGCGCTCCTGCAACAGCACCTTTAAATCTTGGATCTTCATTGGCATATTCTGCAGCACCTAAAGAAGCTTGCCCTCCTTGCGACTGCCCTACAACCATCCAGTCCCCTTGAAAATCCTCACCATAACGACTTTGCAAAGCTTTAACACTATAAATAATGGC
>NZ_MVDO01000128.1 GCF_002006755.1 Wohlfahrtiimonas larvae
GATAATAATGTTGCATAGGAATGGATAGAATTTCTTTGTTCTAAAGCAATACCTGCACGATTCTCATGATCTTCTAATTGGCTCAACGCAATGGGAGCAATTTGTTGGATGATTTGATCCAAATTAGAAGCTGGCGCTCCTGCAACAGCACCTTTAAATCTTGGATCTTCATTGGCATATTCTGCAGCACCTAAAGAAGCTTGCCCTCCTTGCGACTGCCCTACAACCATCCAGTCCCCTTGAAAATCCTCACCATAACGACTTTGCAAAGCTTTAACACTATAAATAATGGCATTAGCTTCACTTTCTAAATTCAAATAAGGATGAATACCAGATGAACCTAATCCTTCGTAATCAGGCGCAACAACCACATAGCCTGCATCTAGTAAATTATGTGCTATGAGTCTAAATGTCGAATTCAATGAATTTAAACTAGGTGCACAACTATGGCTAACCCCCACTGTTCCATGAGCCCAAACTACAATGCGCCAACCATCATCAGGTTTAGGTAAATTCGGAAAGAGCACTAATGCTGTTGCATCAATATTCTCACCAACAACATTGGGCATTTGATATGTCATAATCTCTATAGATTCAGCTTGATCCAAAGTATCCAAAGTATAATCCACAGCATTGACAAAATTCCCCTGTGATATCGCAAATCCCAAGGTTACACTAGATATCATTGCCATCAATCCCAGCCCACACAATAAATTTATCAATGTTTTTTTCATGTTCAATATAATAATTCATTTACAGACCCATGAAAATAACATAAATTATTAATTCTTTAAATATTTTTACTATAAAGTAAAGAATAAACCTCTTGAGCCAATAGATTCACCTGATTCCAATCAGTGTAATCAATTGTTTTTGATGTATCCATTTCGCCTTTCGTCATCCACATGATGAATTTGATCATGGATCGATCTAAAATGTTGTACTTAGGATATTCTAAAGCACCCGGCATAATATTAATCTTAGAAGATTGCCAATTAACTTCAGTTAGAAATTTATTCACATAATGATTATTTTCTAATAAGCGTTTATGTGGCTTTCGTGCTGTTAAACTAACAGGGATAAACACATCCAAACAGTTCTGTAAATCCTCTTTATGAGATGCAATAAAAGCATGTAAATTTTTATGAAATTTACCATAACGAATTGATGCTATGATGATCACAGCATCGTATTCTTTCATAGAATTCGGCAAAGTTACGGCTGCTTCTAAATTATAAATATCCACAGCAATATGATGATTTGTGAATACATTGCCTATCGTTTCAGCAATCTTCAAAGAATGACCAAACCGACTAGAATATGCAATTAATACTTTCAGCGCTGTCATATCAAACCTCCTTGTTCATTTGGAATCAATACAATAACGCTCTTTAGGTCATTCTATGATGATGTGTATCACCTTCAGATTAGATTATGCCTCACAACTTGTACAAGCCACCAAGTTTGCCACCATTTCTTTAGCAACACTTTGGCTGCGTTGATAATAAACCGTTTTTACACCAGAGCGCCAAGCTTCGATCAATAATTGGTTCACTTCTTTGATTGGCAATGCAGAAGGAATATTGATATTCATACTCTGCCCTTGATCAATATATTCCTGGCGAATCGCTGCTTGTTGAATAATTTCTAATTGGCTGATCTCTTTAAAAGTTTTGAATACCGCACGTTCTTCTTCCGTAAGCTCTGTTAAATGTTGAACAGAGCCACCAGCCAACATGATCGTGCGCCATGTTTCTTCATTATCCAAACCTTTTTCTGCCAATAAATCCTTCAAATAACGATTCTTACGCATGAAGTTACCTTTCGACAATCCTGCCTTGTAATAGTTACTACTAAAAGGCTCTATGCCTGGTGAACTTTGCCCCAAAATAGCAGAAGATGAAGTTGTTGGTGCGATGGCCATTGTTGTAGTATTTCTTCTACCATAACCTTTTAATAATTCAGGCTCACCATACAACATGGCTAGCTCTCTTGTGGCTTCTTCTGCTTTCTCAGAGATATTTTTGAAAATAGACCCTGTTAATAATTTCGCTTGCATCCCTTCAAAGGGAATACGATTACGCTGTAAATATGAATGCCAACCTAAAACCCCCAAACCTAAAGCCCGATGACGTTTAGCAAAGCGGTTCGCGGCACCTAAATAATAATCGCCTTCAGTTTTTTCAATGAACTCTTGCAATACTGCATCCAAGAAATGAATCGCTAATTGCACAGCTTTAGTATCTTTCCATTCATCATACAATTCTAAATTCATAGAAGATAAACAACAAATAAATGATTCATCTTGGCTCGATGGCAACATAATTTCTGTACATAAATTACTGCCATAAATGCGCATATTGTGATCTTTATAAACTTGTGGCTTATGACGATTCACGTTATCTGAGAAAAATAGATATGGCATGCCTTTTTCTTGGCGGCTTTCCAGCACTTTCGCCCACAATGTACGTTTTTCACGATCACCATCGATCATCTCTTGCATCCAATAATCAGGAATGCACACACCAAAATAGAGATTTTGAATCGGATTACCAATGTTACGAATCTGCAAAAACTCTTCACAATCAGGGTGATCAATATCCAAATATGCAGCAAATGCACCACGACGCACGCCGCCTTGAGAAATGGTTTCCATCGCAGTATCAAAAAGCTTCATAAAGCTCACAGCGCCACTACTTTTACCATTATCAGTCACCGCACTACCACGTTCACGCAGATGCCCAAAATAACCAGAAGTTCCGCCACCAATCTTGGTTTGCATGATCACTTCACCGAGCTTATGCGTAATGCCTTCAATCTTATCAGGCAAGCTCACATTAAAGCACGAAATTGGCAAACCACGCTCTGTCCCCATATTTGCCCAAATTGGCGAGCTTAAACTCATCCAACCGCGTTCGATGATCTCTTCAAACTGTGCTTGCAATTCTGGTCGTTTTAAATGATCAGCAGCTGCCTTCGTAATGCGATAAATCGCCCCTTTGACAGTTTCACCTTTCAATAAATAACCACGATTCAAAATCTGCTCGCTCTCTGAATTGAGCCACCATAATTTTTCGTGTTGAATGTTTTGAGTTTCCGTATCAAACGGTAATAAATAATTTGTCATCATAATTTTATAAGATCTCGCCCAGAAGCGAGATCATCGATTGGTTTAATGAAATAAATTCTATGTGATCTTAGAAAAGATCATCCGCTGTGATGCTTTTATCGTGCTTTGTATAATCCGTTGGGCGCTTGGCAAAGAAATCATCCAAACTATTGGCAAACACTTCTTCTTCAAACCAAGCCATTGGCTGATAATCAGCATGGCTGATGTGATAAATCTTATCCATACCGATTTTCACTAAACTTTCATCCACACGGAATTTCATAAAATTCAGTAAATCATGTTTATTCACTGTTTCGATTTCTCCCGCTGAGAAGATCCAATCCAAGATTTCGCCTTCGATTTGCAATGAATGCTTTACAACTTCTCGCACATGCCCTGTCATCTCTTCATCAAAGAAATCAGGGAATTCTTTGCGAATAATATTGATGATGTAAATCCCAGCGTTCGCATGAATTTGCTCATCCACAGAAGTCCAAGCAATGATATTACTCACATTCTTCATCCAACCTTTAAAGCGCGTGAAGGATAAAATAATCGCAAACTGGCTAAACAAAGAAACATTCTCGATCAACAATGAGAACAGAATCAGAGAAATCACATATTTTTTGCGATCTGTGCTGTTATTGGCAAACTCTAAAACTTCGGTTAAATATTCAACACGTGCTTTGACCACAGGCACAGACATTAAACTTTCAAATTCATCATTATAATCGAGCACATCCAATAATCTTGAATATGCTTCTGAATGACGAAATTCACACTCTGCAAATGTACTGCCCAATCCGTTGAATTCAGGCTTTGGAAAATGATGATACAGATTGCCCCAGAATGATTTTACAGCAACTTCAATTTGGGCGATGGCAAGCAAGCTATTTTTTATGGCTGATTGTTCAGCTTTGCTTAAATGTGCGTGGAAATCCTGCGTATCAGCAGTGAAATCAACTTCACTATGTACCCAAAATGCATTGTTAATGGCATCTGTGAATTGATAAATGCCGGGATATTCAAACGGCTTATAAGTCACGCGTTTATCAAAAATAGACATAATGGCTCAAAAATTTATAATTAATCGGTGGCTTATGATAGCCTAATTTAATGAGAATGATAATTATTATCTTTTGTTTGAGTTGAATATATTCAACTGTAAAATTTATAAAATACAAATAAATTCAATAAATTATATTTTTACTGAATACACATGCATTGTATTCTTATGATAAAAACGTGAAAAAATAATCCGATTCCTAAAACATTCTAAGAGCAAAATTGAGCTGCATGCAATCATTGCAGAAATTGCTCCTGCAACATAAGCCAAGTTCACAAAATGCATGCTGATGCCTGTCATAAACTTTGCTGTGATTAATGAGTTCATCACAATCGCAACAATGACCCAAATCATCGTATTGATATATTTATTTTGGCATTTTAAAAAGTGACGAATCGTACTTGCTAACATTCCCACAATAATTGCAGGCAACATGCCCAAAACTAACGAAAACATCATTGGAATAGAAAATACTTGTAATAATTTTGGCTCAAAAATCGCCCCAATCAATAAACAGCTTGATAAAAATGCAGGCACAACCAATGGACTTAATGTGAATACAGCGCACTGCCCTAAGATATTTAATTGTATTGTTTTCATGGCTTTCTCACTCGTTATCGAACTAATGTTGAGAATTATAGAAAGCCAAGATGTGATTAATGTGTGGATTATGTGGAGTTTTTCTATAGTTTATGTGAAATGGTACTTTTACCACTACCTAATAAACCACTAAAAATTATTAGCATACTGATCCTTGCTATATAGTTATTTTAGTAATTTCTTAAATAAGAAGCTCTCAGATAACTCTGAAAGCTCCTCATCACACTATTTTATTAAGGATCATCAAACCAATCCTGTAAATTATCAATCAAATCTTTTATAAAATCACGTATTGATTGGTCATATTCTGTCCCAATGAGATTAATAATCCATTTTCGCAAAATAATTAGCCAATAATTTTTTCTCTTGCGACCTAAATGTCCCTGTTTTCTAGGCTTTTTCATAATATAAACACCTTTGTCTGTATAACACTAATTGATAAAATTCTATTTTTTATTTTTCTAGTGTTATAATCGACAGTGCAACATTGTCTTGTGTTTTATAACACTTAGTCAAAAGCAGTTAGATCTGCTTATAAAGCCTGATCGCACCAACGATTGGGCTTTAATTCTTTTAACGCTTATAAAATAAGCAACAACAATCATTAACTTTCAAATTTGGGGATTTCAATAAGCTTCTGTAGATGATGAACATCTATTAAGTGTCCACCAGAAGCTGTAACTTGTAGCATCATCCATACATCAGATGCTAATAGTCTAATTTTCTCTAATTCTTTATATTGCTTATTATTTTTAAGAGCTTGAATATTTTCATCTGTTATTGCAGATAAAAATTCAATTACATCATCTGGCTCTTCATCTAACTGTTGAATCAACTGATCTAATTTCATTCAAGCTCCTAATACCTTCAATTAAATATCAAAGATTTCATTCTCTGAGTCATCAAGTACGCTGTTTAAGCGGTAGTTCGTGTTATCAGATTCTTGGTTAGCATTTTGTGTTTTGTTCAAATCCAACCAGTTATCCATCCAAACCAATGGTTTGTTTTTGATCACAGGATATGGATTATCAACACCCAAGAAACGATACAAATCTTGTGCATTATATAAAACCCACTCATTTAATAATGTTTCATTCAAACCAACGATTGAGCGATTTTCACTGAATAAATATTTATTCCAAGAGAACTCTTGCTCGATTACTTCTGAAATGATTTTTGCTGCATCATCGCGAATCGTATTAAAAACTTCAATCCACTCAGCATCCGCCAATAAAATTTCCAAGATTGCTTCATCCATCATTACGTGAACTTGCTCATCTTGTGCAATCTTTTGAACCAATTTAGCAATGCCTTGGAAAATATTTTGTTCTGCCAATGCGAATGTACAAGCAAATGAGCTCATGAATTCAACTTTTTCCAAACAATACAAAGCAACAAAACCTTTCAATACAACTTGTTTTAGCGCTAAATCATCTTTCTGGATTTTGCCTAATTTATATAAAGCACCATATTCAGCCAATTTATCGAATGCTTCGATCACAGTCGTTGAACGATTCAAGACTTCATCATTCTTCATCACTGCTTCAAACACTTCTTTAGGATCAGATAAACACTGACGAATGATTTCTGAATATGTCAAAGCATGAAGATTCTCTACTTCTGATTGCTTCGATAACATCACCCACAATTCGCTGTTTGTCACAAATGGCGCAAACAATGGCGCAATCGCACGTGATGCAACAGAATCTAACTCCCATTGGAATGCCAAAGTTTTAACCATGATGTCATAGTTATTTTTAGAGCAATTGATCAAATCCATACGAGATTGCTCAAGATTCACCTCATCTTCAGTCCAATCCATAGATTTTTGTAACTTATACAAATCAAATAATTTTGGATAAGGTACGTTAACACTATCATACAATCCCAATGGCTCACCTAAAACCAATGGATAACGGCCTGTTTGCCAAGCATTATTATCTTGGTTAAAGATTGAAGTCATTTCATTTTTTTCCATCATAATCTCCTACAAAGTACATGCACCGCCCGCACAACCTTTGTCTTCCACTGTTTCAACAAAAGCTTCATGGACAATACCTGATGCACTATTCAAGTAATAACGAGTTTTACAGCCCATTTTCATCATATAAATATAATCTTTCAATAATTTACTGGTTGAAATATTTGCCTCATCTTTGAGATTCAAATACAAGTCAGCCGAAATTGCTTGGCCTGTGAATTTCTGAATGATCGCATACATATCAATCAAATCTTTAGAATCTAAATTCCATGCAATGTCATAGAATGGGCCTAACTCTTCTAAATCTGGGGCTAACAATAAGTTCTTATTGTTACTAGATGTTTTCATCACGCGTAAATTACGGATTGGATAAACACCATTCGTTGTGTTTGTTAATTGGCTCGATGATTCAACTGGCATCATTGCTTCTAATACGCTATGACGAATACCACCTTGCGCTTTAATATCCGCACGCAATGCTTCCCAATCGAATAATAGTGCTTGGCTATGAATATCATCCACAGCTTTACAATATGTATCCACTGGCAACCAACCTTCAGGATATTTCGTTTTATTAATCCAAGATGCATTGCCTTTCTCTTTCGCTAGGCGCAAAGATGCACGGTGCAACCAATAGCTGTGACGCTCTGCGATCTGATGAATATAGTTTTTACCTTCATGAGATGCATAGCTTAATTTTTTCTTTGCCATTTCATGCGCAAGATTTGTGATACCAACACCAATCGAACGACGTGCTTGTGCGGTTGCTTTCAATGATGGGAATGGATATTCCATCAATTCAATCACGTTATCAATCATCAATGCCGTATAGTACGCAACATCTTCATACTCATCTGCTTCAACGCGACCCACAACGATCGAAGCTAAGCTACATAAACCGATTTCCCCTTCTGGATTATCAGAATATAAATCCTGAATATCACGGAACGGCTTTGTTGGTAATGCGATTTCTAAGCACAAGTTACTTGAGTAAATGGTATCTTTGAAAGGTGTATGACGATTCATTTCATCAATGTACGTCATATAAATACGGCCTGTTTCAGCAGATTCAGTTAATGCTTTAACAGCGATATCACGTGCTTTTACAATCTGTTTTTTACAATCTTTTGCCACATAACCATCATACAAACGCTTGAACAAATCATAATCATTGGCATAGAAAGCATCGTACAAATCTGGTGCTACTTGATAACTGATGAGCATCCAATCTTCGTTTTTCGCAACTTTTTCCACGAATAAACGGTTAGATAACAATGCATAGTCAATATCACGAATACGCTTTTGCACCACTGTTGTTGGATTTTTTAATACCAACAAATCAAAAATTTCTGGATCTAATACATTGAAGTAAACTGTTGCACTGCCACCACGGCTTGACTGCATGTTAGCATGCACAGCACTTTGAATCATGCGGTAATAAGGTAACTTACCTTGATGCACAACCCGACCTTGTTTAACGGGATCACCTTTTGAACGTGTCAATAAGTGCGCACCAATCCCTGCTGATGCACATGTCATCATATAAGCAATATGATCGCCCGTTGATAAGCTATCTACATTATCGCCTGTTGTATAAACACAACAAGATGCATAGCCTTTATGTGGCGTCCGCATGTTGATCAACATTGGTGTTGGTGTATTAATCTTTAATTCATTGAGGTAACGATATAGTTTTTTAATATCGTCCATACGGCGTTCTTTAGGTTGGTTTTGCATATTTTGCATCGCCATGCCCATAAACATGAATTGAGGGGATTCTAAGCAATGACCCGTCACACGATTTTGAATCAAATACTTATCTTTCATTTGACGCAGCGTCGTGTAGTTATAGTTGATGTCTATGCTGTGATCAATGATGCGATCTAAATCCACTAATTCTTCTTCAGAGTAATCCATTCTTTCCCAATGACCTAAACGCATCATGTGGCTATAGAATACTGTCAAAGAAGGAATTTTACGAAAACCGCCAAAGGCTTCTTTATAAATAGAACCAATAAGGAAACGCCCTGCCATTTTCAAATGCTTATGATCTTCACGTTCAACACATGCATCAATCATAGCTTTGTGCAGTTCCAAAGTAGTACAACCATCATAGCATTTACGGTATGCTTCTAATACGATCGTACTCCAATCAACTTCATAGTGAGCGGCAAATTCGGCCCATTTATTTAATTTATCAGCGTCAAAATCTTCTTTTTCACCACTGCTTTTTACAATGTACCGAATCATTACTATCCCTCACCCACGTTTTTCTCAAATTCTAAAAATAAAAAAGCGAGAAAATCAAAAATACAAATCTCAATTTTCACGCATCAAACATTTTTCAATGTTTCTCTCAATTACTCGAAAGAAAAACGATTATAGCACTTAATCCTAAAAAATGGTTGTGTGAAATCTGTTCTTGCTTGTTACAACAACAAACACAACCCATTGATAAAAATATATTTATTGTTAAGATAATGATAATTTCGATAACTTTTCAAACCTTAAAATTCTTGAAGCAAAATGGCTGTATTACGCTCTCAATGAATCATTTCACCCACAAAATTTAAGAGATATTGATAATAAAAAAACCAGCCAAAATTTTACTGACTGGTTTAAGATGACTATTTTTTAAAATAATAGATAATTAAAAAGCTAACTTTTGCGTTACTTCTGTTTCCGCCACAACTTTACCGCCTTTAATAACTTTCAAAGGTGCTGGCATATCTAAAATAACTGAAGAAATTTTATCGGTATTCAATAATACTAAATCTGCATTTTTACCTACTTCTAAGCCATAATCTTTCAAACCTAAAGCTTTTGCTGGATTTGTGGTTAACATTGGCAATACGGTAATTTGATCATCCGCACCACCTAAATGCGCAGTTGGGACCGCCAACATCGAAATATGCAGTAAGTTACCTGTACCATACGGTGTAAAGGCATTACGAATATTATTGGTTGCCAAGCAAACATTCACACCTGCATCACGGAGCGCGCGAACAGGTGTTAATGTACGACGAACATTGTATTCATCCTTACGTGCACCGAGATGAAGATCTGTTGCAGGTAAACACATCACACTGATATCTGCTTTTTTAATCAACGCAATGATTTCATCACGGCGAGCAGGTTCTAATGCACCCAAGCTTGTTAAATGCCCAACACTTACTCTACCTTGCCAACCCATTTCAATCGTTTTTTGTGCTACATAATCAATCGAGATATTCGTTGCATTATCAGAGAAATCCTGGTGTAAATCGATATCCTTGTTGTACTTTTTCGCTAAATCAAACACGAAATCTACATGTTCTTTTGCATCCCGATCATTGTAGGGAATACCTCCCACAACATCTGCACCTTTTTCCATTGCTTCCACCATCATCGCTTCAGTACCAGGATATTTAAAAATGCCTTCTTGTGGGAATGCAACCACTTGAATATCAATAATGCCTTTAAATTCATCACGCAACTGCATCACTGCATCAAAACCTGTAAAACCTTGCCCAGGATCAAACTCTGCATGTGCACGTACATGAGTTGTCCCATTTTGGACTAATGATCGAATTACTTGGCGAGAACGCGCCATAATATCATCATGTGTGAATGTTGGTTTCAATTCTGCTGTCACTGCAATTGCTTCTTGCAATGTACCTGAACGATTGGCTTTACGATCCATCACAAATGCTTTTTCTAAATGCAAATGACTTTCTACAAAACTTGGGATCAATACATGACCATTGCCTTGTATTTCATTCGTTGCTGTTAATGCTAAATTAGATTCAATCGCTGTAATCTTGCCATCTTTAATGGCAATATCTACAACTGGCTTAGCATCATCAATTTTGACATTACGGATGATCATATCTACTAAATTACTCATTATATTCTCCTCTCAGACTATACAAACGCTGAAACTACTAACAATAATACGACTGCGCCCAATATGAATGGCAAGTTGCCACGAGATACTTGAATGATTGGGATTCTAAAACCTGCTGATAAAGCCTGCATAGTGATATTCACTAAACTTAATTGGCTACCAAAACCAACACCGATTGCCACCATACCGATCTGTACTGGCGTAAAACCTAATACAACTGTGATTGGTAAAACTAAAGTTAAGATTGAACCTACATAAGCCCCTGCTGGTACACCAATTAAAAAGCCAACGAATACAGCAACTGGGACAACTAACGATGCTGGTGCTAAAGCAACCACAGAAGCGATCGTTTTGAATGCGCCTGTTGCTTCGATCACATAAATGAATGTTAAGAATAATCCCACTGTAAATAAGCATTTCAAGATGTATTCTGAGCCACTTACCATTGCTGCAACAGATTCATTTGCGCTCAAGCTACTACAGAAGTAAATCAATGCTATGGTGACAATTGTGTACATCAATGGGCCAAATACTGCTGTTTCAACTAAACCTGAAGCAATCAATAATTTATTCATGCTTGGGCCAGCGATCACAGCAAATAATAAGAAGATTGCAGGCACTGTTAATTTCCAAAGCTCCGCTTTTGATTTATCCGCAAAACCATCATCTGCTTCTGATGTAAATAATTGCTTAGTTTTCAATGTACCCACAAATGCAATCACAATAGATAGCACTAAGAACATTAACCAATAAGGTTGCATTGCTGCCACATATTCAGCAATTGGCGTACCTGATAAATCTGATACTACACTCGATTCCAATGATGCAGGTGAAGTTGTAAATGATGCTGCAGTTGCAATGGACATACCCGCAATTAAGTAACGATTTGCCCCCAAAGCTGCGAATGCTAATGGCGCAATTACCATTGCACTACCACCACCAATTCCTGACATATAAGTTGCTGCTGCCTGCAAAATAACAATAAATGCCGCAACAAATTCTAAACGACCACCAATACCACGACGAACTAATGTTAATGCTGCTGTATAACCACCAGCTCTAAATACAGCCGTTGCAACGGCGGAGTTAATGATAGGTACTGTATTAGATAACATTTTTGGGACAGTATCCATCATGATTTTATTGGCACCTGCAATACCAATACCACCAATGATCATCGCCATGACACCACCTGCTAATGCAGCAACCAACATATCCACTTGCATGAATAACAATACTAAAATAACAATCAATGGCAATACACTGACTAACTGATAATAAGTGGTTTCCGTATTACCTTTCACAAGGAAGGCCAGTACATAACACACTAATAAAACGGCAAATATGCCTACGGTTTTTCGATCTATTCTTAGACTCATATCGTCACCTTATTATTAAAACCCAAACAACCCATTCGAGCACTCTGCACCCAAATATAGCGATGATGATTGCTCGTTCCTATATTTATACCCTAATATTAATCACTATATTTTATAAGGTAAAAGTCTTATTTATGATAATATCTATCCAAAATACTTATAGGTTAAGAATATGCATTTACGATATGTTAGATATTTTTTAGCAGTGGCGGAATCATTAAGCTTCACACGTGCCGCAGAAGTTTTACATGTCTCTCAGCCCGCATTATCACAACACATTAAGCTTCTGGAAGAAGATTTAGGCACTCAATTATTTGATAGAAGTGGCAGACAAATTCGTTTAACTGATACAGGCGAAGTCTATTTAGAATATATTCGTAAAGCATTTCAAGCTTTAAATGAAGGTAAACGTGCGATTCATGATATTGCAGATTTAAGCCGTGGCAATATTCGTTTAGCAGTTACGCCCACCTTTATTACTTATTTTATCGGGCCTTTATCCAAGCAGTTATATGAATTATATCCAAATATTCATCTACAAATTCAGAGTGTTACACAAGATAAAATCGAACATATGTTATTACATGATGAAATTGATATTGGCATTGGCTTTGATGAGAGCCATTCACCCAATATTATTACAGAAGCACTATTAACTGAGCGTTTAGCATTAGTGGTTTCTAATCATCATCCTTTAGCTAGCCATTCTTCAATTACAGCTAATGAACTCCATCATTATCCTCTCGTTTTATTGAGTCAAGATTTTGCAACACGTGTTCAAATCAATGACCATTTTCGCCACATTGGTATTCATCTACAAGCGCATACCGAAGTAGACTCCATCAGCGCTATTTTAGAAATTATTCGTCAAACATCATTGGTGACAATCATTCCTGAAAATATCACTCGCCACAAGCAGGATCTTATTGCAATTCCTTTGCCTGGCGAGCAATTTGAACGAACAGCAATATTAATGCGCCGAAAAGATGCATGGCAATCTGTTGCCATGAAAGCCTTTATCAAAATTGCTCATAACACCGTTCAACATGCGAAACTCACTTAAAATTACAGTAGTGATGATGTTAAACGGGCAACTTTTTCAATGAATCTTCTGACTGCTCCTCGTTTTGCCCATTCAACAGGATCTAAGCGTACTGAATGTGTTAAATCCTTTTCAAACTCATCACGCATCAATTGCCCCAACACTTGGTCATAAATCATGCAATTGACCTCGAAGTTTAAATTAAAACTACGATTATCCATATTTGCGGTACCGATAATGCTAAATTGCCCATCGAATACAGAAGTTTTAGCATGAATAAATCCTTTCTGATAACGATAAATCTCAACACCTGCTGCCATAAATGTTGAATAATATGAACTAGAAGCTAATTGCGTTACCAAAGAGTTGGTTTCATAAGGCACTAATAATTTAACTTTTACACCGCTTAAGGCTGCATTTTTAATGGCCTCAATGACTGCTTCAGATGGCACAAAATATGGCGTTGTGATTAAAATTTCTGTCTTTGCTAACATAATTGCTCGCAAAATTGTATACATAATCATTGGATATGTAGAATCTGGGCCACTGGCTGCAATTTGTGCTATCTTTCCATCCGCATTATGCGCGTGATTGGGGAATAAAACAGGATCAACTGTTAATTTTTCATTGGCACAAAACTGCCAATCACCCAAAAATATATATTGTAATGAATAAACGATAGGGCCTTCTACTTTAAGATGCATATCACGGTGATAAACTTTAGATGTAGGTAAATTGATATAATCATCACCAATATTAATACCGCCTACAAAACCTATTTTACCATCCACAACAATAATTTTACGGTGATTACGATAATTTAGGCGGTTTGCTAAAGCGATTAAAATAATTTTACGAAACGGATAAACCTCAACGCCCGCAGCACAGAGTTCATTAACATATGTACCACGAATAGCTTTACTACCAAAATCATCATAAATTAAACGAACTTTAACGCCCTCTTGGGCTTTTTGAATCAAAATATCTTTGATTTGATTGCCAATATTATCATTACGAATAATATAATACTCTAGATGTATCGTTTCTTTCGCATTTTTCAATGCTTCAATGATGACAGGAAAAGCATTTTCACCATCAATCAAAACATCTATCGTATTACCAATGCTGATTTGATCAGCAAAATCATGCCCAACCAATTGTGCGATTGTTTTAAATTGATTCACAGCCTGACTATCATGACTGAGCGCTTCAGCAGATATTTTTTTAATATATTCATCTGCTTCTTTCTCTAAGCCTTTATTCATCTCTAGCTTTTTAGAGTACATTTGATTATTTCTATAATTCACACCTAAAGAGAAATACAAGACCACACCAAATAAAGGCACAAACCAGATCAAGGTCAGATATCCAAGGGTTTTAGTTGCACCATCCTCATTATTAATGATGATCACAGTGACAATCAATATGGCAACAAAATATAATAGAGTAAACACCCCCATAAATGTGCCCCAATCTGTGATAATATCAATCAATAATCCGTGCATTTATCTTCCTTTTTATTCAATGATTATGCTATCTACATTTAGTATAGCGAACGGTAACAAAAACTATGAAAAAATATCAAACTGGACTGATTTTTGGTAAATTTTTTCCACTACACCCTGGTCATATTCTTATGATGGAAAAAGCATTACAAACTGTCAATGAACTTTATGTGTTTGTTTGTAGCGATACACAAAGAGATCATAAACTATTTGAACAAAGCCAGATGATCCAATGTCCGACTCGGGCCGAAAGAATCGCATGGTTTCAACCATTAATACAACAATATCCTAACTTACATCCAATAGATTTTAATGAAGATGGCATTCCAACTTATCCTAATGGTTGGTTAGAATGGTCAAATAGAGTCAAAGAAACCTTAGCTCAGCTCAATATACAACCAGATATTGTATTCAGTAGCGAGCCACAGGATGCTCCGTTATACGGTGAATATTTTAATTTGCCTGTAGAACTTTTTGACCCTGATCGATCATACATTAATATTTCAGCAACAAAGCTTCGCAATGACCCTGAACGATATAAGGCATACCTGTTAGATTCTGTTTACCCCTATTTTTTTCAATAAAGTAATGCTATCTTCGTAGATTCATCAGAAATTTACTCTACTACCAACAAAGGTTTCTCATGGATAATTTGATCCGCAATATTTTAACCGCTCGCGTCTATGACGTCGCTGAGCGAACAGCTTTAGATTTTATGCCACGTTTATCTAAACATTTAAACACCAATATTTGGATTAAACGCGAAGATACTCAACCTGTTTTCTCCTTCAAAATTCGTGGTGCATATAACTGTATTTATCAATTAAATACAGAAGCACGCCGAAAAGGCGTCATTTGCGTATCTGCAGGTAACCATGCTCAAGGCGTTGCATTAAGCGGTCAAGCACTGGGTATTGATACAACCATTGTTATGCCTATCACGGCGCCTGCATTAAAAGTACAAGCTTGCCAAGCACGTGGTGCAAACGTAGTGCTGTATGGTGATAACTTTGATGATGCTAGCGAATATGCGTTACGTTTAGCGGGAGAAAGTGGTAAAACATTCATTCATCCTTTCAATGATTGGGATGTAATCGCTGGCCAAGGCACAATTGGCAAAGAGATGATCGAACAACAACCTGATTTGGATGCTGTATTTGTACCTGTTGGCGGAGGTGGGCTCATTGCAGGTGTTGCTTCTTATATTAAATTTATTGCACCACACTGCAAAGTCATCGGTGTAGAACCCATAGAATCAGCTTCAATGAAAGAAGCACTCCTAAAAAATGAACGCATTAAATTAAAACAAGTGGGCACATTTGCAGATGGCACAGCGGTTAAACAAATTGGTGAGAATCCATTTGAAATTGCTAAAGCATTGGTTGATGACATCATTTGCGTCACAACTGATGAAATTTGTGCGGCTATGAAAGATATTTTTGAAGATACCCGTGCAATCACTGAGCCATCAGGAGCATTAGGTGTTGCAGGGATTAAAAAATATTTAGCAGAAAATCCTGAATGTAAATTTAAGAATATTGGTAACGTATTAAGCGGTGCAAATATTAACTTTGATCGCTTGCAATATGTTGCAGAACGCACAGAATTAGGTGAAGGCAAAGAAGCTTTATTAGCCGTCACAATTCTTGAAGAACCTGGTAGTTTCTTAAACTTTGTCAATGTCATTGGCCAACGCCACATCACTGAATTTAATTATCGTTATTCCAGTGATCGTCAAGCCATTGTTTATGTTGGCATTCATTTACAACATGGTAAAACTGAAAAAGAAGAAGTAATTAAAGCATTGGAATCACACAAATTAGCAGTGACAGATTTAAGTGATAATGAATTGGCTAAATTACATATTCGACATATGGTTGGTGGTAAAAAACCTAGAACCATTAAACATGAACGCCTACTTCGTATCATTTTCCCACAACAGCCAAATGCATTATTCAAATTTTTAACCACATTGAATATTCAGCTCAATATCACATTATTCCATTACCGTAATCATGGTTCAGACTATGGCCGTGCATTAGTTGGCATCAATGTACCACCTGAGAATGAAGAATTTTTCCAAGAGTTCTTATCTAAACTAGGCTACGATTATATTGAGGAAACAGATAATCCAGCTTACGAGCTATTTTTATAAGGAAAGCAATGCTACAACCATTATTATCTCTTCGTACCAATAATTTCAATGATCCCGATATTATCGAAAAGGTTACAGATCTTTGGGATAAAGCATTGGGAATGCTTGATCACTACGATGGTAATATTTATAGCGTATATCATAACTACGAAAGTAATTATAAAGGCAGCTATGATATCTCTATTGCAACATCAACGACCCAAAAACAAAGTAACACCATTATTTTAGGCAAAAACTATCGCGAATTTCCCATTGCCCTAAATCAACCAAGCAGCATTGTTGAAGTTTGGCAGACAATTTGGCAAATGGAAGATAATGGTGAAATTGATCGCCAATATGATGTTGATTATGAAGAGTATCGAACCGATGGCACAGTTTCTATTTTTATCAGCCTGAAGTCATAAATGATCTTCAATCGCAGGATTATCGATAAAGTAGTCTTTCAAAGATAATTCTGCAATTGATAATTGTTCCCAATTAGATTAAGATATATCTATATCTAAATTGCGCACAATGATCAAAATATGAAAAAACTCAATGTCTTTGAAAAAATTATCAATCCCTTTCAACACTCTCCTGATATCGCTCCCCCAAAAAAACTTTTAAAATTCTATTGGTTCTATTTAAAACAAGTCAAAACACCCTTGGCCTTTTTATTTATCATCGGTTTTTTTGCAGCACTTTTAGATATTATCTTATTTAAATACATTGGTGATATTGTTGACATCATTCAGTCTGTTCAATCGCCCTCAGAGCTATTTGCACAGCATCAATCCACTTTCTTATGGATGTTGGCCGTCATTGTGCTCATTCGTCCAATAGTTTCATTGATTCACAACATCATGATGAATCAAGTAATCACCACAAACTTCACATCACTGATTCGTTGGCAGCAACACAATTACCTCATTAAACAAAGTCTAAATTTCTTTCATAGTAATTTTTCTGGTGGTATCGCAAGCCGAGTCATGAGCACTGCACAATCTGTTCGTAACTCTGTTTTACTAACCATTGATTCTATGTGGCGTGTCATCATTTCTGCATTAACAACTGTGGTTTTATTTGTTGAGCTAAATATTTGGTTGGCTGTACCAATTATCCTTTGGATCATTTTCTATATTCTGTTGCTCAAATATTTCTTGCCTAAAACTCGTGAACGCTCTCATAAATCCGCTAAGGCCCGTTCTCGTTTAATGGGGCATATTGTCGATACATACAGTAACATTTTGACATTAAAATTATTTTCTCATTCTGCAAGAGAACAAGAAAAAACACATCAACTCATGACCCATCAAACAAATATGGCTCTATATTCTACGCGCTTAATTACAACATTAGATTTTGCTTTAATGATTTTAAATAGCCTACTGATTGCATCAACAGTGATTGTTTCATTGCTTCTTTGGCAAAATACTTTGATCACAGCGGGTGCTATTGCTTTCGCATTGAGTTTAGTGATTCGTTTAAACACAATGTCCACTTGGGTCATGAAAGTTGTCAGTGGTATTTTTGAAGATATTGGTAGCGTACAAGATGGCATCAAAATCATGACTGCAGAACGAGAAATTATGGATAAAGAGAATGCAGATCGATTATCTGTACCTACAGGACAGATTTCATTTTCTAATATTAACTTTGCCTATCATCCAGATAAACCTATCTATCAAGATCTGAACTTAAATATTGCATCTGGTGAAAAAGTAGCTTTAGTTGGACCTTCTGGTGCAGGTAAAACAACGCTCATTAACCTTTTACTCCGTTTATTTGATACACAATCAGGCTCTATTTCCATTGATGGGCAAAATATTAAAAATGTTACTCAAGAAAGCTTGCGTGGCAATATTGGTGTTGTAGCACAAGATACAGCATTATTACATTGCTCTATTCGTGACAATATTTTATATGGTAATCCCTCTGCCACTGATGACATGATTGCACAAGTTTTAAAACAAACTAAAGCCCATGAATTTGTTTATGATTTGGTAGATCAATATGGCAATAAAGGCTTAGATGCTATTGTTGGCGAAAATGGCGTGAAACTCTCTGGTGGGCAACGACAAAGAATCGCGATTGCACGTGTTCTACTCAAAAATGCACCAATTTTAATTTTGGATGAAGCAACTTCTGCTCTAGATTCAGAATCTGAAGCTGTGATTCAAGAGCATTTAGAAACTTTGATGGAAGGCAAAACAGTGATCGCAATTGCTCACCGTTTATCCACGATTTCTAAAATGGATCGATTAGTTGTTATCAATCATGGAAAAGTTGTTGAAACTGGCTCCCACACTGATTTAGTTGCACAAGGCGGATTATATTCTTCCCTTTGGAAACTCCAACAGAAATAAATATACTTGACATATATGTTTAATTGAATTAAAAATATTCACATGCCGATTTGAAAAACAGCTTGCGGGCATAAAACAGCTAAAGCGTCCATCCTTATGGCCAAACCAAGGGATCTCCACGTTTAGAAACCTCTAAAACACAGAGGCAAGCGAAATATCAAAGGCAATATTTATTTGATATATCAAGGAGATCCTATGCCCCAACATAATTTACCCATTTTAGATTTTGCTAAATTCCGCGAAGGCGGCACAGCAAAAGCTGAATTCATTCAAGAATTGGGTGATGTCACACACAACATTGGTTTTTTCTACCTCAAGAATCATGGCATTGAACAATCATTATTGGATCAGGCTTTAGAACTATCCAAGCAGTTCTTTGCTTTGCCAATTGAGAAAAAGTTAGAAATTCAAATGGTGAAATCACCACATTTTCGTGGTTATACCAAACTCAAAGATGAAATCACACGTGAAAAACCTGATTCTCGTGAGCAATTGGATTACATGCCTGAATATAAGGCGATTCCATTAAATCAAATTCCTAAAGATCAGCCTTGGTTGCGTATTCAAGGGCCAAATCAATGGCCTGAATCTTTGCCTGATTTAAAACCCACTTTATTAGAATTACAGCGCCAGAAAGTAGCATTAGCTAAAGTATTACTCACTGCTTTTGCTGAATCATTAGGGCAATCACCAGATGCATTTGCACATACTTATTCCACCAATCCTTCTGTGCTTTGTAAAGCCATTCATTATCCCGGCACAGAACAAACAGAACAAGGCGTGGGCGCTCACAAGGACGGTGGTTATCTCACATTATTACTGCAAGATGAACATTCTGGCTTGGAAGTATTAAAAGGTGATGAATGGGTACCTGCAACCCCCATCAAAGGCACATTCATTGTGAATATTGGGGAATTATTGGAAATTGCATCTCAAGGTTATCTCAAGGCGACACAACATCGTGTCATAACACCGCCGATTGGCGTTGATCGTTATTCCTTAGCTTTTTTCCTAACATCTCAATTAAATGCCACTGTACCTCTTTTAGAACTACCTGCACATCTACAGCCTAATAATTTTGCAATTACAAAAGATCCTAAAAATCCGCTGTTTACAGAAATTGGCAAAAACTTCTTAAAAGGCCGTTTGCGCTCGCATCCTGATGTTGCCGCTACACATTATTCTGATTTACCACAATTGGCATAACATTCTTATTAAGGTTAATCTCATGAAAAAAATATTATTACTACTATCAACGCTCTTTTTTATCACTGCTTGTTCAGATGATTCAAAAACACAAACTAACAACACAACGTCACAAAAAACAATCCATATGATCTCTTCTCCTGGAGATTTCGCAGATATGATTCGTCATTATATTGGCCCTGAATTACAAAAGCGCGGCTATCAATATGATCTCAAAGAGAGCACCAATGGTATTTTGCCAAACCAAAGCGTTGTGGATGGTTCTGCTGATTTAAATCTATTCCAACACAAACCTTATTTGGA
>NZ_MVDO01000129.1 GCF_002006755.1 Wohlfahrtiimonas larvae
CTGGAGATTTCGCAGATATGATTCGTCATTATATTGGCCCTGAATTACAAAAGCGCGGCTATCAATATGATCTCAAAGAGAGCACCAATGGTATTTTGCCAAACCAAAGCGTTGTGGATGGTTCTGCTGATTTAAATCTATTCCAACACAAACCTTATTTGGATGAATATAATGTGCAAGCAAAAACTAATTTATATCCATTGGTGCAAGTACCAACAGCACCTTTAGCCATTTATAAAGCCAAAGCACAATCTCTTGATGATGTGAAAGCTGGTAGCAAAATTGCCATTCCATCTAATGTCACAAACTTTGCGCGTGGTTTAAGAATCCTAGAATCTTTAGGGTGGATTCAATTAGATCCTAATGCCGATCCCATCATTGTGGGTGAGAAAGATATTATTGCCAATCCACAACAAGTGGAAATCCTCGCCATTGATGCGCCGCAAGTGGTACGAGCACGTAGTGATGTTGAATATGCCATCATCAACGGTAATTTTGCTCAAGATGCCAATATTCCAGACAATGATATTCTAAAAACTGAGCCAGGCAAATTATTTGTGAATTGGATTGTAGTGGCTGATCACAATAAAGATACTGATTGGGCCAAAGCAATCATTGAGATTGTGAATAGCCAAGATTATAAAGATTACGTGAAAAAAACTTTCCCTGAATTTTATAATCTACCACCTGCTTGGGAAAATTGATTATCATAACTAGAAATTCACGTTCAGGATAATTCAATGGCATATATACAAGTCAATGGCATTCAGCTTTTCTATACACAGCAAGGTCAGGGGCAACCCTTGATCTTCCTGCATGGTAATGGTGAAGATCATCATACCTTTGATCCACTCATTGCTAAACTTGCTGATCATTTTACTTGTTATGCCATTGATAGTCGTAATCATGGACTAAGTGATCAAACAGATCAATTTCATTATCAAACCATGATGGATGATCTCTATGCTTTTATCACAGCAATGCAGTTAAAAGAGGTGAATATTATTGGCTTT
>NZ_MVDO01000013.1 GCF_002006755.1 Wohlfahrtiimonas larvae
TACTACTGGTTTCTGTCGCATCTTTAAACAAGATGGTTATCAACCTGCGCCGTTTAAAGCGCAGAATATGTCCAATTTTAGTGTGATATTAGACGATGGTACAGAAATGGCGATTGCACAATCCACACAAGCAGAAGCCGCAGGCATTTCGCCAACTGTGGATATGAATCCTATTATGTTGAAACCTACGGCAGATCATCAAAGTAATGTCTTATTATTAGGAAAATCATTGGGCGTTAAAAATGCTTATGAATATTTTCGAGGTGAAGGTTGGCAGCATCTGCGAGATGAAGCGCATCGTGCTTATGATCGATTAGCGGAGCAATATTCACCAATGGTTTTGGAAGGTGCAGGCAGTATTTCAGAATTGAATCTGAAAGATCGAGATATGGTGAATCTCGCAATGGGAATTTATGCGAAGGCCAATATTATCTTGGTTGCAGATATCGAACGTGGTGGAATCTTTGCAAGCTTATATGGCTCAATTATGTTGATCTCTGAAGAAGAGCGGCCTTATATCAAAGGAATCATTATCAATAAATTTCGTGGTGATATGAAATTTTTTGAATCTGGTGTGAAAATGATTGAAGAGTTATGCCAAGTGCCAGTTTTGGGTGTGATTCCATATTATCAAGACATTGAAATTGTGGCAGAAGATTCATTGAGTGCATCGCACGCATCAGAAAAAATACAGGCAAATGATCTAGATTATAAAAATGCACAGTATGATCGTTTGGCTGATCATATTAGACAATATGTTGATATAGATAGGATTTATCAAATTTTGTATTAATAAATTAGTCCATAGGAAGATGATAGTTAAACTTAAATTTCAAAGGTTATATAAAAATGTCTAAAAAAAATAAAATTCTGATTGGTTTTTTGATATTAAGCTGTATGGTAATTGGTGGTTTAGTGTATTACGTGATTAATGAGAGAAATAATAGAGAGACAGATATCTATTATTTTTCATTTTACGTCAGTGAAGTTGAATGCTCAGTAGAAACTGAGCATTATCCAATTTATGAGTTTAACCAAGAATCTCATGAAGGATGGTCCTCTCTATCAACAGGATTTACATTAGATAATCGTATTTTTATGCGTAAACCTAAATTTTTAAAGTTAAAAGTAACTATGGCTGAACAATCGCAGTCAAATAAGTTTTCAGATTGGTATTGTGAGGCGAAGATTACACATTTACAGAAAAGAAATGGTGTGGTTGCAGAAACTGTAGATGCTTTAATGATCCATTTTGATGAAAATGGTATTCCATATATTGATTATTCTGGGAAAATGGGGCTTGGTGTTATTCAGTACCCAGCTAATAAAGATGCGAACCTTGAAGTAATTTATAAAAACAAAAAGTTGAATCAGATAAATCAAGTGATTTTAACCTATCCTTTGTAGATGCTATTTAATGAAAATATAAATTTCAGGCAAAAAAAATGGCTTCATGATGCAGGTCGATGAAGCCTAACGTCTAGGACTGTGAAACAAAAGTTTATTGTTATATTAATGTTTAAACTCTTTTGCTAATGCTTGGAACTTTTCAATTTGTTCTGGGAAAATGACACGGTTTTCATCACGACCTAAGAAGATCTTGAACATAATGCCGCCATTATGGTTGGCAAATAAAATGCTACGAGTTTCTGAGCCACGGAAAGGGCGAGTGACAAAATAGATAGCGCCACAGTTTTTGTATCTTAAATGGCCTTGGAATCCACTTGTTGTATCTAGATTATAATAGCCATGGCCTTCTTCACCGACAGGGAATGGGCCCGAAAATTCAAATACAGCATCCACAGTGTGAATGATTGTCATCACTTTGCCCCAAGTGGCAACGCGTGTGAGGATCTCTTGAAAAAGGTCACCAGATGCTTTTGACCACAATTCTTCAGGTAAGCATTCAATCATCTCTGCTTCGCTGGCATCATTAGATTCTGCTAATGTTTCAAATAAAATGCCTGGGTTTTTCGCTAAACGCTCTTTAATGCTAGTTTTTTGAGCTTCTGTTAACATGATGTTCCTTTGCTTGATTAAGAATATATGCAAGCGGCCTTAGGGGTAAGTGCTTGATTAAAAGAGGTTATCATCAAACTATGTATCCTTAAGCGAGGGGGGAGCTTTTGGATAAAAACAATTTTAAAACTTAGGGAGCGATACAAATTTTAAAACTGTCTTGTGGATGACCGCTTGCATATATGTTGGGTTAGGCTTGTTTGGGAATGCCAGGGCCTTTGCCGTGACCTTTGCCATCAATGCCTGTTAAATGAGTAGTTTTAGATTGATCTTTAGGATTTAATCTGAATGCTTTACCAAATCCTGTTACTAATACGCCTTTTAGTGGAGTTAACTTAAACAAGTGGAAGTCTCCCATTTCACGTAATACATTAACAGTTTTACCTGCGCGTTCAGTTAATGCTGCTAAACCTATTTCAAATGCTGCTTCTTCGCGTGCGATCTCAGTTGCTTCCACTTGGTAAGTCACGCGTTTGCGAGCATAGATATTACGGGTTTTACTTTCATCATCCACTATCATAATGTCAAAAATAGGACGTTTTTTAACATGTTGTGTGTGGTAAGCAATGTCAGCAATGAAAATATAGTAATCACCATCAATCATTGCAAATGGTGTATAACTTGCATGAGCAATTTGTTCATCATCAACTGTAGCCATTAGGAGTGTGATGTTTTCCTCATGTAAACGCTTTAATTCAGGTTCAAGTTCTGTATATAAATCTGCGCCTTTATTATCGATGACTTCTACATTAAATTCATTTGACTCAGTTGTCATGTGTGCTCCATTTTTAAGCTAATGTTGATTTGTTGTTTGGATTGTAGCAATAAAAATATCAAATGTTAATAGCAATCATTGATAAATAATAATTATTCTCATATGAAAAGTGATTTTTAAAACATGAAATTTATAAAAATCATAGGGTTATTAGTGGTTTTATTTGTTATAAAATATACAAAAAGCTTGTGATAAAACTCACAAGTATTAAAAAAATAAGGTAGAATGAGTGTTTTTCTTTGTTTAATTGAATAGATTGGAATAATGTCGTATGAAACCAGCGTATCATCACCAAGATGTTGAGAAAACAGCACAGGCATATTGGGAAACCAATAAAACTTTCAAAGTTGCAGATCATGTAGAAGGTAAACAGAACTATTACTGTCTGTCTATGTTCCCATATCCATCTGGTCGACTTCACATGGGGCATGTGCGTAACTATACAATTGGCGATGTTATGAGCCGTTATATGACAATGAAGGGCTTCAATGTTCTTCAGCCAATGGGGTGGGATGCTTTTGGTATGCCAGCTGAAAATGCTGCGATTGATAATAAAGTATCACCTTATCAATGGACGCAAAAAAACATGACTTACATGAAAAATCAATTGAAGCTTTTAGGCTTTGGTTTTGATTGGGATCGTGAGATCGCAACCTGTGAACCAGATTATTATCGTTGGGAACAATGGTTCTTCACGAAATTATATGAAAAAGGCATCATCTATCGTAAAAACGGTATTGTGAATTGGGATCCAATTGATCAAACAGTTTTGGCAAATGAGCAAGTTATTGATGGTAAAGGTTGGCGTTCTGGCGCAGAAGTTGAGCGTCGTGAAATTCCAATGTATTACTTCCGTATTACAGATTATGCTGATGAATTACTCGAAGATTTAGATACTTTAACGGATTGGCCGTTACAAGTTAAAATCATGCAGAAAAACTGGATCGGTAAATCACAAGGGATGGAAATCGGTTTCCCTTATGAAGATGGTACAGTGCGCGTATTCACAACTCGCCCAGACACATTGATGGGTGCAAGCTATGTTGCGGTTGCTCCAGAGCATGCCATTGCACAGAAAGCAGCAGCAAATAATCCTGAGTTACAAGCATTCATTGAAGAGTGCAAAAAAGGTGGCACAAACGAAGCTGACATTGCAACCCAAGAGAAAAAAGGGATGGCAACAGGTGCTTTTGTTACGCATCCAATCACAGGAGATCAATTACCAGTTTGGGTTGCTAACTATGTAATCATCACTTATGGTGAAGGTGCTGTTATGGCTGTGCCTGCGCATGATGAGCGTGATTTTGAATTTGCAACAAAATATGGTTTACCCATTAAACCTGTGATTGCAAATGATGCAGAGGATCAAAGTTATACAACATGGCAGGAAGCTTATGCTGAGCATGGTTCATTAATCAATTCAGGTGAATTTAATGGTTTAGGATTTGAAGAAGCAACACAGGCCATTGCTAAATTTTTAGAAGCTAAAGATTTGGGTTTCATTAAAACTCAATATCGTTTACGCGATTGGGGTATTTCTCGTCAGCGTTATTGGGGCTGCCCAATTCCAATCATTCATTGTGAATGCTGTGGCGATGTACCAGTACCAGAAAAAGATTTGCCAGTTGTGTTGCCAAATGATTTGATTCCAGATGGTTCAGGTAATCCTTTACATAAAAATGAAGCATTCTTGAATGTGGATTGTCCAAAATGTGGTAAGGCTGCACGTCGTGAAACAGATACGATGGATACATTTATGGATTCATCTTGGTATTATGCGCGTTTTGCATCACACGATTGCAATACAGCGATGCTAGATGAGCGTGCAGAGCAGTGGTTGCCAGTGGATCAATACATTGGTGGTATTGAGCATGCAATCCTTCACTTGTTGTATTCACGTTTCTTCCATAAATTAATGCGTGATGAAGGTTTGTTGGGTGATCCAGCTAAAGCACCAAAAGAGCCATTCAAAGCATTGTTAACACAAGGTATGGTAATTTCTCCATCATTCTATCGTCATGCTTCTACAGGTTATACTTGGTACAACTTAGATGATGTGACGCCTGTAGTTAAGGATGGAGAAACAACTTACATCTTAAATGCAGATGGCCAACCTGTCATTTATGGTGGCGTTCAAAAGATGAGTAAATCTAAGAACAATGGCGTGGATCCTGAATTTATCATCAATGAATATGGTGCAGATACGGCGCGTTTATTCATGATGTTCAGTGCACCACCAGAGCAATCATTAGAATGGTCAGTTTCAGGTGTTGAAGGCGCTCAGCGCTTCTTGAAACGTTTGTGGACATTTGGCTTTGAGTTTAAAGATTCATTGTCTGAAAAGGTTGAATATGATCCAGCAGATAAAGCTTCTAAAGATATTCGTCGTGTTGTGCATGAAGAATTGAAAAAAGCATTATTCGACTATGATCGCTACCAATACAACACAGTGATTTCAGCATGTATGAAAATGTTGAATGCATTAGGTGAATTAGGTGATACAGAAGCCGCAAAATATGTGCGTAATGAAGGTTTCTCCATTATGTTGCGTTTGTTGTATCCAATCATTCCGCATGTGACACATGAAATTTGGAGCAATGTCTTTGAAGGTAAAATCGAAACAGCAGAAATCCCAACTGTGGATGAATCTGTATTGGTTCGTGATGAAATCAACTATGTGATCCAAGTAAATGGTAAGTTACGCGGTGAATTTGTGATTGCAGCTTCAGCTTCAAAAGAAGAGATCGAAGCAATGGCGTTAACAAATGAAGCGGCGCAGCGTCATTTAGAGGGCTTAAATATCATGAAAGTGATTGTGGTGCCGAAGAAGCTAGTGAATATTGTTGCTAAGTAAATTGTAGAATTAGCCCTTAAATTTCTAAGGGCTAATTTGATTGAGTGGTATTAATTGAAAGCATTGCTAGTAGAATGGAGAACTATGAAAAAAATAAGTTTAGCATTGATTATTTCTAGTTTATTAATATCTTCTGTTTTTGCGGATGAGGCTATTCAAGAGGTAAAATTATCTAATATTGAAGCGGTTCAAAAGATATTAGAAAGTGATCCTGAAAATGGTGAGGCTAATTTTAGAATGGCAGCATATTATGGTTCTGCTGAGCATTTGGATTCTATTAAACACTTAGAGTATTTAAGAAAAGCGGCGGATTCAAATTTTCCTGATGCAGAATTACAGTATGGATTTTTATTAATCAATAATAATGAGCCTAAGCAAGGTTTAAAATATATTCAAAAATCAGCAGAGCGTGGATATGTAAAGGCTTTAACACTATTGGGTGATTTGTATTTTGCAGGTTATTATAATCAGTCTGGCGGAGTAGTTATTCAGGCTAATGCTGATTTATCAGAGCAATATTTGATTCAGGCAGTAACACAAAATGATCCTGATGCTCGTTATACTTTAGCCTATTTATATTTGAATCCAAATTTAGGTAAGCAAGATATTCAACAAGCGCTTAAATTACTTGAAGAGAATATCAACTATGATACTAAGAATATTCATTTGCCCTCAGTAGTTACATTGATTGATATTTATAGCCAAGGACAATATTTATCAGCTGACCCTGCTAAGTTGGTAGATTATTTTTATTTGGCAAGTTTGCAGGGGTATGTGCCAGCTTTATATCCTGTAGGGATGATGCAAAAAGAAGGTGCAAAAGGTGTTAGGTTAGAGATTATTAAAAATGATTCAGAGGCTTTTGCGAATTTATTAAAAGCTGCTAAGGCTGGTTATATTGATGCAATGTTTAGTGTGGGGGAGATGTATTTTAAAGGCGAAGGTGTAAAGCAAAGTGATACTGATGCATACATTTGGATGGCAATCGCTGAGGAGTTATCTAATAGTGAAAAAAAATATTCAGAAATTATTTTGGAGTTGATACCAAGAAAAGATCAAGATGCAGCGATTGCTAAAAAAGATTTGCAGTTATCAGTATATAAAAAATAAAGCCAAAATTTTTTTATTTCTTGAATTCTCTCGTTGTGTGCTGTAATTCAAAAATACTATTTTTTATGTACATTAAAACAAGTAACGCAGGCACAAACAAAAATGTTGTAAATATAAAGAAGTTTTGCCAACCATAGTCTTCGACCGCAAAGCCTGAGAATGAGCCAAAAATACGTAGAGAGAATGCAGCTAGAGCACTGAGCATGGCATATTGTGTTGCAGAATAAGAGCGATTACATAATAAGCTTAAATATGTGATGAATACGGCGCTTGCGAATCCACCAATGAAGTTTTCTAGTGAAATCGCTAATGTTAAAGACAATACTGTTGGGTAATGTAATACCATAATGTAACCAAGATTGGTTAAGCCCATTAAAATGGATGACCAAATTAGAGCGCTATATAAATTCATGCGAGCAATAATATTGGCAGATATAAAGGCGCCAAGCAATGTTGCAATTAATCCATAAACCTTGCTGATGATGCCAATCTGAGCACCTGTATATCCCATTTCATTATAGAATGCTGAAATTAGGACCCCAGCGATAGCATCGGGCATTTTGAAGAATAAGATAAAAACTAGAATAAAAATAGCTTGGGGGTGTGTAATAAAATTCTTAAAAGGTATTAGGATGTAATCTGTTAATGTGGAATTTGCAGAGATTGCCTGTTGTTGTGGTGATAAGTGATTAATTTCTTCTTTGATAAAAATAAATGTGACTAAGGTGATCAGTGTAAATAGTATTGCGACTAATAAAAAGATAGTTGGCCAAGCAATATAATCAGAAGCAAATAATACAGCGGCTCCCATAATGAGCATGGCAATACGGTAGGTAACTTGTGAAAGGCTTGACCCATAAGATTGTTCTTTGCTGGTTAATGTATCAATTCGATAAGCATCAATGACAATGTCTTGGCTAGCAGATGCTGTTGCTAATAGTAATATTAGGATGGAAATAATCCCAATATGATCATTGGGGTTAACCAATGATAATGTAAAGAATATGAGTGTTAAACAGCTTTGAAATAGGATAATCCAACTTTTACGCCGACCTAGTTTTGCTAATAAATAAGAACGTTTTGCATCTAAAAAAGGAGCCCACAAGAATTTAAAAACGTAAGGCAAACCTGCTAAGCTGATGAGTCCAATGCTTTTTTTATCAACGCCATATTTTGAAAGCCAATATGTTAATGTTGATAAAGTCATTAATATTGGCAATCCTGAAGCAAAGCTTAAAAAACCAACGGCTAAAATTTTAGATGAAAAATAGGGTTTAAAGCTTTGCAACAGTTGAGTCATAAATTATTTTTGTCCTTCAAAGGCTTTAGCGTATTCATTTTGGAAGATGCACATGCGGATGGCATTGCGATATGCGCCTGCTGAGAAGAATTCATGACGTAAGACGCCTTCCACTGTAAAACCTAGTTTTGTATAAATATGTACAGCTTTTTCATTGGCCTCATCAACGACCAAATATAGTTTATAAAGATTAAGCGTATGGAAAGCATAATCCATTGCTAATTTGGTGGCTGTTCTGGCATACCCTTTACCTTGGTGATTAGGGGCGATGATGATTTGAAATTCTGCACGGCGATGCGTGTAATCAATCTCCACCAATTCAACCAAGCCAATTGGCTCTTTATTTTCTGTTTTTTGTAGAATGAAGCGACGTTCATTTTTGTCGTGAATATGTTTGTCGTAGAGATCTGAGAGTTCTAAAAAAGACTCGTACGGCTCCTCGAACCAATAACGCATGATCGATGCGTTATTATCTAAATGGTGCACAAACCGAAGGTCCTCTTTCTCAAGTGGTCGAAGACTAATGGCGCTCATGTGATAATTTCCTTGTTAATATTGATTAATAACGGCTCCAGTTACGTTTTTGATTACGATAACGGAGTAGTCTTGGTAAAATAGAAGTGCCTAAAACGATGCCTGCAAATAATATGCTAGCGCCTTTTAGCCATTCATCACTTCTTTTGTTTTCTTTTAAGGTAAAGTTTTCACTTTTTAATTGCTTTAATTCTAATTCTTGTTGCATATTAACTTGTGTTAATAGCTGATTATCATTATCGATATCGATAACATTTTTATTGATCTGTTCAAGATGTGTTACACGGTTGGTTTGAACTAATAAGGCTTGCTCAAGCTTTTTTTGATTTTCTTGTAATGAAAGAATGAGTTGGTCTTTATCATTATTTTGTGCAGTTAATGATGCAATGCTTTCTTGAAGAGGTGCATATTCCTGTTTTGCCATTTCAACAAACTCTCTGGCAGCAGGATCAT
The DNA here is from genome assembly GCF_002006755.1 of Wohlfahrtiimonas larvae. Classification (GTDB taxonomy): domain Bacteria; phylum Pseudomonadota; class Gammaproteobacteria; order Cardiobacteriales; family Wohlfahrtiimonadaceae; genus Wohlfahrtiimonas; species Wohlfahrtiimonas larvae. Next base: position 9,046 of record NZ_MVDO01000013.1, read on the forward strand.
TCATTACAAAATTTTTATGGATCCATCCATGTGCATTATTATCGCCATATTGAATTTCATAAAATTGTTTACTTTCACTGAGTATTTTAATTTTTTCCCCTGATGTCAGCATTTTAATAATACGACTATTATCATTAGCAGAGGCACGAATGGGTGCTTGTAGTTGATCTGTGACGTATTTTACATTTTGTGCAGAAACAGTAGAGC
>NZ_MVDO01000130.1 GCF_002006755.1 Wohlfahrtiimonas larvae
ATGCCATTGATAGTCGTAATCATGGACTAAGTGATCAAACAGATCAATTTCATTATCAAACCATGATGGATGATCTCTATGCTTTTATCACAGCAATGCAGTTAAAAGAGGTGAATATTATTGGCTTTAGTGATGGTTCGATTATTACAATGCTATTCGCTATTCAATATCCTGAAATGGTTAATCATGCATTATTATTAGGACCCAACTTAAAACCAAGTGATTTTACAATTGCCTGCACACGCTACGTGGAACGTTTATATAAAAACGATCCTAATCCACTATATAAAATGATGTTAGATGAACCTAATATTGACATAGAAGACCTGCAAAAGATTCAAGCCAAAACGCTTATCATAGGTGGAGAAAATGACCTCTATCAAGCAGGTACTTTTGAGAAAATTCATGAAAATATTCAGAATTCTAAATTATTGATATTAGAAAAACATAATCATAGTAGCTATATATTTCAAAATGATATGTTATACTTAAATATAATTAATTTTCTAAAATAAATATTTTATATAGCATCTTCCACTTAGCTATAAATGGACTATAATTATCCCGAGAATTGATTTATGTCTATGAAATAGACATAATATAGAAGTCAATTTTTCACTTAACTTACTAAGGAGTTATACAATGAAAGGTTTATTGAAAGTAACAGGTTTAATCGCTTTGGGTTTAGTAGCTACTGGCTGTGCAACAAATGCACAAAAAACTGCTGATGAAGCATTAGTAACTGCAAATGAAGCAAAAAGCATTGCTCTAAATACTCAAGCACAATTTGATCGTTATTTTGCTAAAACTCGTTATAAATAATTGAGTCTTTACATTACAAATAACCAAAAGCCTCTTTATACCAAAGAGGCTTTTTCTTATTCACTTTTTGCAGAACGCTCTAATAAATTAATCATGGCAATTTGGGGATCTAAATTTTCTGTTAAAATTTTATAAACTTCTGCCACAATAGGTAATTCGATGCTTTGTTTTTCACCCAATGCTTTCATATTAATCACATTATTAGCACCCTCAACCACTTGAAATATTTTTTCAAATGCTTCTGCTTTTGTAAACCCTTCACCAATCAGCTTACCAAAACGATAGTTTCTAGATTCTGTACTAGTTGCGGTTAATGTTAAATCACCCACCCCCGCCAAACCTAGAAAAGTTTCCACTGATGCACCTAATGAAACACCTAAACGTGTCATTTCTGCTAAACCACGTGTAATTAATGCAGCTCTTGCATTACAGCCAAAACCTAGCCCTTCAGAAATCCCTGCTGCAATCGCAATCACATTTTTATACGTACCTGCCAATTGAACACCAATGGGATCTGAATTTAAATAAACTCGCATATGATGATGATGAAACAATGGTAGGAAACTTTTAGCATCTCTCTCATTTTTGGAAGCAATTGTAATGGCTGTTGGTAAATGTCGAGCCACTTCTGATGCAAAACTTGGACCTGATAAAACAGCCTGCACAGGTGAATCAAATATTTCATCAATCATTTCTGAAAAGAAACGGTTACTATCATGCTCTAAGCCTTTAGTTGCATTGATGAATGATAATTCTTTATGAGCAATGGATTTAATCTCTTTTAAAATACTCAAAAGCGCGAAAGATGGCACAACAAAAACCAATTGATCACAATTTTGAACTAGCTCTTTCAATGAATCAGTGGCAATAATATTTTCTGGATACTGAATATTGGGTAAATATTTGGGGTTGTATCG
>NZ_MVDO01000131.1 GCF_002006755.1 Wohlfahrtiimonas larvae
AATGGATTTAATCTCTTTTAAAATACTCAAAAGCGCGAAAGATGGCACAACAAAAACCAATTGATCACAATTTTGAACTAGCTCTTTCAATGAATCAGTGGCAATAATATTTTCTGGATACTGAATATTGGGTAAATATTTGGGGTTGTATCGAGTTTCTTGAATGACTTTAATATCATCCTTATTATGTCCCCACAACATCACATTTTCAATGCGAGCAATATGCATCGCTAATGCACTGCCCCAAGAACCACTACCTAAAACGCCTATCATTTTTCCCCCTTAAATTTTATACAAAAATAAAGCCCGCATTGCGGGCTCTATATTATACAAATTTATACTCTGATAATAGTCAGATTAGAAATCGTGACGGATACCGATTGAAACTGTATCACGGTTATCTTTAGTGCGTTGTTGGTTACCCCACGCATCTACATTGTTAGCATCGTTAAACACTTTACGATTTTCTTTCGCATATTCTACCCATACTTTAGTACGCGTAGATAATTTTTGTTCAAAACCAACAGCCCAAACAGTCATTTTATTTTTCTTAGTTGCTTCACCAGTACCTAAGAATTCATTACGATCACCTTTGTATTTTACTTGAGCTTGACCGAATGTTGCACGGATTGTGCTGAAGTAATCAGGACCGAATGAGAAATGAGCACCTAAGTCCCAACCAGTTGAAGATACTTTGTATGGAGAACCTGAAAGTGTATTACCAGCAAAATCTGTTGTTGCTTTACGGCCACGGCTACCACCACCGAAGTCAGCATTCACACCAAATTGTTCATTTTTGAAACCAACGTTCAAACCGTAAGTATTAGCACGTTTGTTATCTTTTACTAAATCAGCACCTAAGTAAGCTGCTTTAGCATAGAAACCTGATTCGTGTTCATAGTTCAAGCCAACAGTATAAATATCAAAACCTTTGCTTGAGTTATATGCCATTCCACGATTGCTAGCATTTGTTACATAACCTACATTCTCAGGAGCTTCCGCAATACCTGCTAATACGAAGTTAAAGCCAGACCAAGTTGGAGACACGTAAGCAATTGATTTACCTACGCGAGTTGGCATTGCATCAAAATCCTCAATGTTATCACCTGCTGATGACATCATTACTGTACCAGTTGCGTAACGTAATGCAGAAATAGTACCTAAGTCACCATTTAACTCGTCAGCCTCTGTACCTGCGTTCAAAGATTCAGTAAATGGGTTGTTTTGACGACCCAATGCTACTGTACCCCAATCACCTGAGATACCAACCCATGCTAAACGGTTGAATGCGCCTTTACCATTTTGGCCGCTAGCCATACCATCAAAGCCCCACTCCAATTGGTAAAGAACAGTCATGCCGTTACCTAACTCTTCAGAACCTTTCAAGCCTAAACGTGAACCATAATCTTGCATATCAATACCGCGCTTATTTCTTTTAGCGCCGATGTTGTTGCCCCATACATCTGACTGTGCACCGTAATGGTTTTTACCAACATCCATACCCATACGGATAGAACCATATAATACAGTTTCAGCTGATGCTGCTGTGAACGCCATTGCGCCCGCTAATGCTACTACAACTAAGCTCTTTTTCATTTTGTAAGCTCCAAATTGATTAAAAATAAATTAGATAATGAGTTTCAGCTCATGCTTATCCATGTGGCTAATTTAATACTATTTGTGACTTTAATGCAACTTTTATTTTCATTTTTAATACATTTTATTATATAAATATTACAACAAAATTTAAAAATCCAAACAATTAAAACAAAATCAATGAGTTGAGATGTTGTTTTTTTGATACAGCTATTTTGTTATGCTTATTTTTTTTATGATTAAATCGACAATTTTTTTTGCTTGATCCTGTTTTGTGGAACGAGATAATGTAGTTTTTACATTATTTGTATCAATAATGACAATATTATTCTCATCCTGACCAAAAACCTGCCCTTGAGAAACATCATTAGCACAAATTAAGTCTAAATTTTTAGCATTCAACTTTTTTGTTGCATATTCTATGACATTTTGCGTTTCTGCTGCAAAACCAACCACAAAAGGCTTATCAGACAATGCCGCAACAGTTGCCAATACATCAGGATTTTTCACAAATGATAATGTTAATCCATCTTGGCCATCTGTTTTTTTCATCTTCTGATCAGCAATATTGGCAACACGATAATCAGCAACTGCTGCTGCCCCAACAAAAATATCCGCATCATGAATGTTAGCTAAAACTGCATCTAGCATATTTTGTGCACTTTCCACATGTACAATATTCATGGGTAATTTAGGTTTTGCTTCACAAGGACCGAGTATCAAAGTAACATCCGCACCTTGATCTACGAATGCATCTGCTAAACTACACGCCATTTTGCCACTGGAATGATTACTAATGTAGCGCACAGGATCAATCGCTTCTCTCGTTGGCCCGCCTGTGATCACAACTTTTTGAGCTGATAAAGGTAAATACTTTGGTGACAAGCTGGATAAGACTTGATCACAAATAACTTCGGGCTCTGCCATTCTGCCTTGCCCTACCTCACCACAAGCTTGCTCACCGCTGTCAGGCTCAATCATTACATACAGATGACTTGCCAATAATGTTTGAACATTGGTTTGTGTCATTGGGTTATCCCACATGAAACGATTCATACTTGGTGCGATATGTATTTTTTTAGGTGATGCCAAACACATCGCACTCACTAAATCATCCGCTATACCATTAGCTAATTTTGCAAGCATATTCGCACTACAAGGCGCGATCACAATAGCATCTGCCCAACGTGATAATTCAATATGCCCCATACCCATTTCATGAGCAGGATCTAAAATATTATCCACCACAGCATTGCCAGATAATGCTTGCATTGTCATCGGCGTAATAAACTCTTTAGCACTTTGCGTCATCACAACACGAACATCACAACCTGCTTTTTTCAATAAACGCACCAAATGCGCAGATTTATAAGCAGCAATACTGCCAGTAATGGCAATCACAATTTTTTTCATAACCCTAACCTACAATAAGATAATATCGAATTGCTCAATATTATATAGCGCTTCTGCCTGTAGTTTGATACTCAATTTTGCAAACGTCTGCAATTCCGCTAAATGATGCGCTTCTTCATCTAGCAATTGCTCAATCACATCAGATGATGCCAAAATTAAAATACTATTAATATTAGGATATTGCTTCGCTTCACGTACAACTTCTCGGAAGATTTCATAGCAAATGGTTTCTTTAGTTTTAATATAACCTTTACCTTGGCACGTTGGACATTTTTCACACAAAATATGCTCTAAGCTTTCTCTTGTGCGCTTACGCGTCATTTCAACCAATCCCAAACTTGTCACAGCACTAATTGTGGTACGCGCATTATCCTTAGATAAATGTAACTGTAATTCTTCCAAAACGCTTTGCTGATGTTCTGGATTGATCATATCAATGAAATCAATAATAATCATACCGCCCAAATTACGTAAACGTACTTGATGTGCAATTGCTTGAGCTGCTTCTAAATTTGTTTTAAAAATCGTTTCTTCTAAATTACGATGTCCGACATAACCGCCAGTATTAACATCAATGGTCGTCATCGCTTCAGTTTGCTCAATGATAATATAACCACCTGATTTCAAAGCCACATGATTTGACAAGGCTTTTTCAATCTCTTCTTCGATATTATATAAATCAAAAATAGGGCGTGAGCCTTTATATAATTGCATGTTATCCAATGTTTCAGGCAAAAAATCCTGAGCAAAACTCAACATTCGCTCAAAAGACTCCGTCGCATCCACGCGAATTTGCTGAATACCACGCCCTACATAATCACGCAAAATACGTAGCTCTAAGGGGAAATTACCATAAACCAAATCACCTGCCTTGGACTCTTTCATTTTGACAGAAACATTATCCCAAAGACGAGATAAAAACTGCATATCCGCTCTTAAAACCCAAGGATCAACACCTTCAGCGGCAGTGCGAGCAATGTATGCACCACCCAATTCTGATTGGAAATTACTCAAATGGTCTTTTAAACGCTGACGCTCTTCTTCCTGTTCAATGCGAATAGATACACCAATCACATCACTTTCAGCTAAATACACCAAATAACACGACGGGATCGAGACTTGTGTTGTTAATCTTGCACCTTTTGTACCCAAAGGGTCCTTGATCACTTGCACAACAATTTCTTGCCCTTGATACAAAATCGCTGTGATATCCGCTTTGGGTGGAATAATCACAGGCTTTTCAACATTTTCATCATCACATTCATCAGGCAAAACTTCTTTTTCAATTTCTAAAGAATTCCTCACTGTATGAATATCATTCACATGAAGGAAAGCAGCACGTTCCAAACCAATATCAACAAATGCTGCCTCCATGCCTGGCAATACCCTGACAACTTTGCCTTTATAGATATTGCCCACTAAAAGGTTACGATCAGTCCTCTCAATTAATATTTCTTGCAAGACACCATCTCGCATCACTGCTGCGCGAGTTTCATATGGCGTTTTATTAATTAAGATTTCATCACTCATAATTGTCCTTTTAGTTTGCTCTTCTTTCCAACATTGCAACCGCTGGTAATTCTTTGCCTTCCAAAAATTCTAAGAATGCACCACCTGCTGTTGAAATGTATGAGATGTCAGATGTTAAACCAAATTGCTCAATTGCCGCAACTGTATCACCACCACCCGCAATAGAAAAAGCACTGCTTTGCTTGATTGCTTCACCCAATGCTTTTGTACCAGCAGCAAAACTTGCAAACTCAAATACGCCCACAGGGCCATTCCACACAACTGTTTTTGATTTTAAAATCAATTCAGCATATAGCTTTGCTGTTTCTGGCCCGATATCCATGATCATGTCATCAGCCGTAACGTCTTCAACTTTCTTGACTGTCGCGTCTGTATTAGCATCAAATGCTTTACCTACAACAACATCTATAGGTAATGGAATATTTTTGCCTGTTGCTTTAGCTTTAGCTAATAATGCTTTTGCATCTTCCACTAAATCAGCCTCTACTAAACTTTTACCTACTGGTAAGCCTTGTGCTAACAATAAAGTGTTTGTAATGCCACCTCCTGTGATCAATACATCCACTTTATCTAGTAACTGATTCAATACAGTTAATTTTGTTGATACTTTAGAACCACCAACAATGGCAACAATTGGGCTTTCAGGTGCAACCAAACCTTTTTTCAAAGAGTCTAGCTCTTCTGATAATACTAAACCTGCACATGCAACTTTAGCTTGATCACCAACCCCTACAGTGGAAGCAGCCGCTCTATGCGCTGTAGCAAATGCATCCATCACGAATACATCGCACAATTGAGCCATTTTACCTGCCAACTCAGCATTGTTTTTATTTTCACCCACTAAAAAGCGAGTATTTTCTAATAGTTTAACCTTACCTGGTTCAACTGACACACCATCAATCCAATCACGAACTAAAGGAACATCTTGCCCCAAAGCATTTGTTAACCATTCAGCAACAGGTGCTAAACTAAATTCTGCATCGTAAACGCCTTCATCTGGACGCCCCAAATGAGACATTACTAATACACCCGCGCCTTGCTTCAACGCTTGTTCGATCGTTTTCATTGATGCAACTAAACGTGCATCAGATGTGATTTTTCCATCATGAATGGGTACGTTTAAATCTTCACGGATCAAAACTGTTTTCCCATTCAGATCCAATGCTTCCATTTTGTTGTAATGCATAAATTGATCCTCTTAATTAATTTTTTCTAAATATTTTTCAACATCCAAAGCTGCCATGCAGCCCGTTCCTGCTGATGTAATGGCCTGACGATAAACAGAGTCCATCACATCACCACACGCAAACACACCATCAACACTTGTTGCCGTCGCATTACCTTCAATACCTGAATGCACCTTGATATAGCCATTCACCATATCTAATTGCCCCGCAAACATATCAGTATTTGGATGATGACCAATGGCAATAAATACACCTTGCAATGCGATAGATTGCACATCATTTGTTTGAACATGCTTAATTTTAATGCCATTAACTAAGTTGTTTTCACCCACAACTTCATCCAGTGTGCTATTAAGATGGAGCTCAATTTTGCCCTCTTCAACCTTACGATACAATTTTTCGATCATTATTTTTTCAGCTCTGAACGTATCACGGCGATGGATCAAATGAACTTTAGCGGCAATACCACTTAAATATAAAGCCTCCTCCACAGCTGTGTTACCACCACCAACAACAGCAACCTCTTGATCTTTATAGAAGAAACCATCACAGGTTGCACATGCAGAGACACCTTTACCTTTATAAGCTTCTTCAGATGGCAAACCTAAATATTTAGCGGTTGCGCCTGTTGCAATAATTAACGCTTGGCATTCATAAGTTTCGCTACCACCTTCTAAGACAAAATTTTTGCCTGAAAGATCAACTTTTTCAATATGATCCCAGATCATTTCTGTACCAAAACGTTCAGCATGATCTGCTAGTTTTGTCATTAAAGCGGGCCCCGTTAATCCTTCTTCACCGCCTGGCCAATTATCAATTTCAGTCGTTGTCATTAATTGACCACCTTGCTGAATACCTGTAATAATCACAGGATTTAAATTAGCACGCGCA
>NZ_MVDO01000132.1 GCF_002006755.1 Wohlfahrtiimonas larvae
TTGTCATTAAAGCGGGCCCCGTTAATCCTTCTTCACCGCCTGGCCAATTATCAATTTCAGTCGTTGTCATTAATTGACCACCTTGCTGAATACCTGTAATAATCACAGGATTTAAATTAGCACGCGCAGCATAGAGTGCTGCCGTATAACCAGCAGGCCCTGATCCCAAAATGATCAGAGGATAAATTTTTTTCTCTTTCATAGCTTTATCCATCCAAAAGAAACATTATACAAAATATTTCATTTTTTAAAGGCACAAAAAAACCCACTCGCAAAAGTGGGTTTTGATATATTACTTCTACAACATCGGTTTAATTGCTTCTGATGCTCTTTTAATGTCTAAGAAAATCAGCCCTAAACGAGCATTAGACTTACACATTACAGATAATACAGCATCGCTACCCGCAGATGTCATAATCACATAACCTGAAGCACCCTTGACCAAAACCTGCTCGAGTTCACCTCTTGCTAATTCTTTAGCGATACGTTCACCCAACGATAACATAGCAGCACTCATCGCACCAACATGATCTTCATCCATACTTGCAGGCAAGAGTGAACTCATGATCAAACCATCTGTTGAAATAATTGCCGAAGCTTCTATATCCGCTGATGTACCATTCAATTCACTTAAAATTGAGTTCAACACTTCTTCACGCATATACTTGTCCTTTTATTATATCTTTAGTTCTTTTTGAACCTAACATTGCCATATCGATATACTAACACCCATATCAAATCTCGAAAAGCTTTTTGATTCAAAAAAGGTATGCCCGCAATCGTCAAGGTAAACTTATTACCTGAAACATCTATCGCATAAATACCCAATTGAGTCATACCTTGATAGTTTGTGATCCCAACACCAATGTGACTATGACCATTCACAATCTTAGATACTGTTTCATAACTATCTTGATATAAGCTCGATAAGCGGGTACTCATTGCGGCTATTTGATTCAATTCTTCTTCTGGAAAACCCACATTTCCCAATAAGAAACCCATTTGATCTGATAATAACGCCTTATCTAAACTTGAAAACATAGATAATAACGATGGTAGATCATTTTCAAAGTTAATGGCAGGAACCTTAACCTCTTTTGTTTCTGACTGAATAAAGTGCATGATCTCTAATTGGTAAAAAATCGCCTTAGCCAATTTCAGTTGATCCGCTTCAAATCCTGTCAGCTGAC
>NZ_MVDO01000133.1 GCF_002006755.1 Wohlfahrtiimonas larvae
TTCACAATCTTAGATACTGTTTCATAACTATCTTGATATAAGCTCGATAAGCGGGTACTCATTGCGGCTATTTGATTCAATTCTTCTTCTGGAAAACCCACATTTCCCAATAAGAAACCCATTTGATCTGATAATAACGCCTTATCTAAACTTGAAAACATAGATAATAACGATGGTAGATCATTTTCAAAGTTAATGGCAGGAACCTTAACCTCTTTTGTTTCTGACTGAATAAAGTGCATGATCTCTAATTGGTAAAAAATCGCCTTAGCCAATTTCAGTTGATCCGCTTCAAATCCTGTCAGCTGACAAATCATATCATCTGATAATTCAGGACTCTCATCCAGGCTCAGTATCTTTAACAGAACGTTACGAACCGCTTGATTAGTAGTTGTCTGCTGTACTGCGTATAGTGCGCCTTGCGCTGTTACTGTAATGTACTTTTTGACTGTCATCGTTCGTTAGCCTTTACAACCATCTTCTCAACCAATTTAAGAACATCATGTTTCTTCCTAACGTCCACCACTATTGTATCAGAAAGGGAGGGATGATATTCAGAAATTGCATTTAAAAATAATTCAATCTGATTAACATCAAAGTTTTCAGTTTGCGTCACGCCAATGACACAAGGATTCTTTTCTATGACTTGCAGATATTCATATAATATCTGCCCAACTTCTTCAATTTTTATATGTTGCATACTCAGCAATAGAATAGCACCTATACTACCTTTGACAAGTATATCATGCATAAAGCTAAAACGCTCTTGCCCAGGTGCTGCATAAATGTGCATTTTTAAATCACCTAATTGCAATACACCATAATCTAAGGAAACAGTCGTATCATTTTTAATGGATGACACTTCATCACTGGTTTTTTTAGATGTAGTAATAATGTTATCACCACATAAGCTACGTACAGCTGTCGTTTTACCACTTGCAACAGGTCCAACAAAAAGCACCTTATACTGATTCATTATATTTTACCTTTTATACTGACAAGCCTTTAATTAGCTCTTTTATATTTACAACTTCTGTAACTCTGATAATAACGCATTTAAATCTAATTGTTTCTTAGATTTATTATCTACTAATTCATTATCAAAAAATCCATATAAATCACATAAAGTATAATATGAAAAAATATAGAATGGATTAACCTCTGGTAATAATTCTACCGTATCTCTTAAAGAGACATTTCTAAACCCCCAAACACTGTCTAATTCTTTCATATATGGCATTTGTATCATATCTTTAGCGACATCTTTTTTTCTCATTAATCCTAAAGGCTCTTTGATATCTTTACCATTAATGATTCGACCTTTTGCGGCAATTAATACAGATCTACTGAAGCCATTCAAAGCATCAACATAATGATAATCTGTAAATTCTTTGAGCAAAGTCATAAATTTATCTTTCGATGTTAACTCTATGACATCTATATTTGAGCTCTTGATTTCGGAAAATAACAAAATATTATTCGTTGGCAAACTAGATAAAACAATACCATCACCAAATATAAAAACAATTGCCTCTTTAAATTTAAAATAATGTAATTGATTATCAAATTTATGTTGAAAAATATTTTTAAATATCTGTAAACTTGCATAATCAGACATATCATAATAAATATCATCTGTTTGCGCATAAATACTAGACATTTCAATCAACTGTGTTTTTTCTAACTGCTCAAAATAAGCATCATCAGGGACATACGGCAAAACCTTATGCTTTTTTTCAAGCTCTTCACGCCAATATGAAAATGCTGTCTGAGTGCCTAATAGCTGATCTTCATTGATCGTATTAACGACTTCTTCGATCGCTTGAGCATTCTCCTGATTAGACACTGGCACAGCATTTTTTTGCTGTTTATGCTTCGCTAAATAATTAGGATCCATAAATTTAGCAAAAGGATTACCCGTCACAACATTCGTTTGCTGAGTCTCATCCATATCTTTAGCTTTAACAGGCGCCTTAGTTTTACCGCTCATCTCTTCCAATACTTCTAATAATTCTTCTATCTTAATTGGTTTTCGGATGATTAAAGAATGCTCAAACTGCTCTGGTGAAACTGTCAAGATAATCGTGCGTGCATCTAAATGTCGATCAATAGCTTGCCTACCCTCAATGGAGTCGGCATCTACTAATTTAATGTCACCACTATCACCCAAAACAAACTGGCCTTTAGTTTTTAACTTTAACAACTGTGCAATACTCGCACTAAAGCGAGCATCGGCACCAATTAATGTTATTATTTTTGTCATGTCTAAGATCTATTTAAGTATAAGGATTCTCAATTGAATTAAAACCGCCTTGTACATCTTCTGTCAATATGCTTTTGCAACTTTTAGGAAGCGGCGTACATGGCAAAACTTTACGATCGATATGATCATAAAAAAATAACAACCAATCATCATCAAGTTGCAGCATACTATCTTTGACCATATCTAAACGATCCATATTATGCTCTGCGTTAGAAATAATAAAGTAGTCTAACAAAGCCCCTGATAAATTAGACAAGTTGCCATTTTTAATTTCAAATTGGACACGCAAACCATAGTCATTTCGAGTTGCTTGGCGACTAATAATCGAACTCAAAATTTCTTCACGACGCATGATATCCATAATGAGGATTCCTTTTACTTTCTATTTTTTAAATCTTGCCAGAATTTTACCAACTTTTTCTGTTCAGAGTGTCGATAAGGTTGCTTTATATGAAGCTTATTCAGATCTTCTTGACTTGGATACAAGATTTCATCTTTAATTAGATACTCATCCACATATGGGAAAGCAGCTTCATTGGATGTTGCATATTCAACATAATTTGCAGCACGAGCATTATTTTTAGGATCCAACATAAAATTAATGAATTCGTATGCTTCATCTTTATTAGGTGCATCCTTAAGCACTGTAAATTGGTCAAACCAAACCAAACTGCCTTCTTTAGGAATAAAATATTGAATATCTACATTTGTTTTGGCTTCTTTAGCACGTGCTTTTGCCAAATAAATATCACCCGACCAACCTAATGCAACACATGCATCACCATTTGCTAAGGCTGTAATATATTCGGATGAATGGAATTTTTTAATATATGGACGAATTTGTTTTAAAGCACCATAAGCTTTCTCTAAGTCCGCTTTATCTGTAGATTCTGCAGGTAAACCCAAATACATATTCACAACTGGTAATGTTTCGCTTGGGCTATCAATCATATAAATACCACAACTTGCCAATTTCTCAGCATATTTTGGATTCATAATTAACTCTAAAGAATCTAAAGGAGCATCAGGTACTAGTTCTTGAATTTTTTTGGCATCATATGCAATTCCAGTAGTTCCCCAGAAATAAGGCACAGAATGCTCATTCATACCTTTAAATTCTGCTAAACGCTCAGTCACAAAAGGCCATACATTTTTTAAATTTGGTAATTTATCTGTATTAATGGGATCTAATCTATTCGCTTGAATCAAATATGCCACAGTATAATCTGATGGTACGACAATATCATAACCTGAATTCCCTGCTAAGCTTTTAGCTAACAACACATCATTACTGTCAAAAGTATCATAAACAACATCTATGCCTGTTTTTTGAGTAAATTCTGTAATCAAATCAGGATCTATATAATCTGTCCAATTATAAATTCTGACTTCTTTAGCAGCAGCTGTTGCACTCAATGCAATCAATCCTGTCATAACTGCTAAACGGCTGATTTTACGAACCATAGTTTTCATTAATACATTCTCCCCAAAAACGATGGAAATGAGGCAATTACTAATCATCACCTCATTTTAAACTTATGGATACAACCAATAATTAATCTGCACGGAAAGTGTCGTGACAGCTCTTACAAGTGCTACCTAATTTACCCATTTGTGCTTTCAATGTAGCTTCAGATGCAGATGCTGCAATCATCGCATTACTTTCTGTTACAAAATTAGCTAAATCTTTTTGGAATTTATCTTGGTTAGTATTAATATCATTAGTTACTTTACTACCAGCATAGCTACCCGGTAAAAATACTTCATCCAAAGATGATGCCATAGCATTCATAACTTTTGCTGCTTTTTCTGCTTTTGCTGCATCAAAAGGAATTTCACCTTTTGCCATACCTGCTAAAGTCCCCATTTCCCATGCAGATACTTGGAACATCGCTTTACGTACTTTTTTTACTTGTTCCATGTCTTGTGCAAAACCAGAACTCATAGTTGCAATTGCCAATGTTGCTAATAAAGCCAACTTTTTCATTATTTAACTCCCATTTATATTAATATTTTTAACTCATTGTGATAGAAATCACCGCTCGATTATAACGAAATTTTATAGATACATCGTATCTTTACAATCTCTTTACTCTCGCAAGGCTTGATACAAGGCCAAAACTGCCAATATGATCAAACCTCCCCCAATCCATTCATCTAAATTATGCCAACTTATAATTGTGGAAACAAAAATCACTGAACCCATCAATCCATAAATTTTCCGTGTAGTTTGTTTTGCTTGAATTTTCTGATATTTTTCTAATACTTTATCATTAATATCAACTTTAAGCTTACCTCTCACCATATCTTG
>NZ_MVDO01000134.1 GCF_002006755.1 Wohlfahrtiimonas larvae
TCCCCCAATCCATTCATCTAAATTATGCCAACTTATAATTGTGGAAACAAAAATCACTGAACCCATCAATCCATAAATTTTCCGTGTAGTTTGTTTTGCTTGAATTTTCTGATATTTTTCTAATACTTTATCATTAATATCAACTTTAAGCTTACCTCTCACCATATCTTGAGAGATCAAAAACATATTTTGCATTGCTTCTGGTAAATTATCAACCCAATTTGGAATTGCACGCTGATATTTTTGCGCAACCGATTTGACGCTCTTTTGTGATTTTACAAATTTGACTAAAAATGGTTTTGCAGTTTTCCATAAATCCAATTCGGGATAAAGCTTGCGGCCAATCCCTTCAATATTGAATAAAGTTTTTTGCAATAATACTAATTGCGGCTGTACTTCCATTTTAAAACGACGGCCTGTTTGAAATAACGATAATAAAAAGCCACCAAATGAAATTTCACTCAATGGTTTATTAAAAATCGGCTCACAAATTGAACGAACAGCAGATTCTAATTCTTCAATTGAAGTATCCGCTGGCACCCAACCTGATTCCACATGTAATTCTGCAACTCTGCGATAATCCCGATTAAAGAATGCTAAAAAGTTACTGGCTAAATAATGTTTATCTTCTTCGCCCAATGTACCAATAATGCCATAATCCAGTGCAATATAAGAAGGATTCATAGGATCTGTCACATTAACAAATATATTGCCGGGATGCATATCTGCATGAAAAAAGCTATCCACAAACACTTGTTTAAAGAAAACTTCTACACTTAATTCAGCTAATTTTGGAATATTGACACCTAAAGCTTTTAAAGTATCCACATGATCCACAGGCACACCTGAAATCTTTTCCATAACCATGATATCTTTGCATGCATATTCCATATAAATATGCGGAATATACATTTCTGTAGAACCTTCAAAGTTACGTTGCAATTGCATACCGTTGGCTGCTTCTCGCGTTAAATCCAATTCACTTAGAATCGTACGTCGATATTCTTGTACCACTTCAACAGGGCGTAATCGCTCACCACCAGAAACATAATTTTCAACAACACGAGCGATCATTTCCATCAATTGAATATCACGTAGAATGACTTTTTGAATATTAGGGCGCACAACTTTAACAACAACCTCATCACCATTTTTTAAAACAGCACTATGAACTTGTGCTATTGATGCTGCAGCCATGGGCACTTCATCAAAACTGTCAAAAACTTCCAACAAAGGTTTTTTTAATGACTTTTCAATGATTTGAATCGCTAATAATGACTCAAATGCAGGTACATCATCTTGAAGTTTGGCAAATTCATCAACATATTCATCAGGAAATAGATCGCTCCTAGTCGAAAGCGCCTGTCCTAATTTCACAAAAGTTGGCCCCAAAGCTTCTAAAGCTAAACGAATGCGTATTGGCAAAGATGTATTTTTATGCTTATTCAAAAGATTGACAACAGGTTTTAAAAATACAAATAGTCGAAACACTGGGATCATAAATACAAGCTCATACAAGCCATAACGCATTAAAATCCAATGAATTTTTAAAACTCTTAACCAACGTGAAAACATAGCCAACCTTGTGAAATCAATTAATAAACAAAACCACGATGAATCGCAACAATACCGCCTGTTAAATTTTTATATTCAACTTCATCAAAACCGGCTTCTAACATCATTGATTTCATTGTTTCTTGATCTGGATGCATACGAATAGATTCAGCCAAATAACGATAACTTTCTTCATCATTTGCAATCACTTTTCCCATCATAGGTAATGCTGTAAAAGAATAAAAATCATATAATTTTGTTAAAGCTGGATTATTCGTTTTAGAAAATTCCATCACAACCACACGACCACCTGGTTTTGTCACACGGCGCATTTCTTTCAATGCTTGTAATTTATCCGTCACATTACGTAAGCCAAAGCTGATGGTTACTAGATCAAAAGTATTATCAGGAAATGGAATTTCTTCTGCATTAATCAATTCAAAAGAAATATTATTAATAAATCCTGAATTAATCACACGTTTGCGGCCTTCTTCTAACATTGATGAGTTAATGTCAGATAAAACCACATGCCCCTCATCACCGACACGTTTAGCAACTTTCATGGCAATTTCGCCTGTGCCACCTGCCAAATCTAGAGCTTTTTGCCCTTTGCGTGCGCCTGTTAGCTCAATCATCGTACGTTTCCACAAACGATGAATACCAAAGCTCATCACATCATTCATCACATCATATTTAGATGCAACCGAATGGAAAACCTCAGCAACCTTCTCTTCTTTTTTGTCTTTATCAACGGTTTGATAGCCAAAGTCGATCTGTTCTTTATCGCTCATGATCTTTAATCCTATTCATTCAACAATCTGCGGTATATGATAACAGAACTTGGCGTAAATCTTGATAAACCATTTCTGTTTTGGGCTTAATACCATGCCAAAATTCAAAGCTAAGCGCCGCTTGTTCAACTAACATCCCTAAACCATCGAAAGATTTTTCTGCGCCATTTTCGGCCAAATATTCCATGAATATCGTAGGCTTTGTGCCGTACATCAAATCATAGCCAATTGTGCTAGCATCAATTTCACAAGGTAACGGCGTAAACTCATTACTCAATGAACTGCTTGTCGCATTGATGATCAAATCAAATCGCCCTGATAAGTTTTGCCATTCACAAGCATTGATATTACCTTTTTGATTAAAATCTTCAGCCAATCGCACAGCTTTTTCATGAGTACGATTACTGATCATAATTTCAGAAGGATTTGCACGCAATAATGGCCCTAAAATACCTTTCGTTGCACCGCCTGCACCTAATACTAAAATTCGTTTGTTAGCCAATACTAAATGATGGCGATCCACCAAATCACACAGCAATCCATTGCCATCTGTGTTGTGCCCAATGAATTTATCATCCGAGAATCGTAAAGTATTAACAGCGCCTGCCTCAATTGCTTCAGCCGTTAATTCATGAGCAAATCGAAAAGCATTTTCCTTAAAAGGCACGGTCACATTTGCACCCAATAAACCTTGATGAATCAATTCCGCCAATTCGCCTTCAAAATTATCTTTCGCCAAACAAAAAGCTTTATATTCCAAATCAATACCACAATTACGTGCAAACATTGCATGAATCATTGGGGATTTTGAATGGGCGATGGGATTACCTAAAACACCATATAACTGCATATTTTCTCCTTATTGACCACGCAAAAACATACGATCCAAATCCACCATGCCAATGGATGTCCAAGTTGGGCGGCCATGATTACATTGATCTGCTCTTTCTGTTCTTTCAATATCACGCAATAATGCGTTCATTTCTGGCAATGTCATTTTACGGTGATGGCGAATTGCACTGTGGCAAGCCATTGTGCTTAAAATTTCATTCACAGCCGCTTTAATTTTCTCGCTCGAACCATAGCGATCAAAATCATCAATTACTGCTGTGATTAAACGATCAATATCTGCATTAATCAATGCTGCAGGAACTTCTCGCACCACAATTTCATGATCACCAAATGCTTCTGCTACAATTCCCACTTGCACCAACTCCTCTTGAAATTCTGCCACAGCTGCAACATGCTTGCCTTGCATTTGCATCACTTTCGGGATTAATAAAGGCTGACGAACCAAGGTTTGATTTTCATGAATATTGCGCTTAAAGCGTTCATAAATAATTCGCTCATGCGCTGCATGCATATCCACTAACACTAAGCCTTGCTGATTTTCTGCTAATATATATGCGCCATGCAATTGCCCAAGCGCATAACCTAAAGGTGCATCATCCACTTGATCATTTTCACCTGCTAAGGATTGCGGCTGAAATGTGGATAATACAGGGTTTACTTGTTCAGCTTTTTGATCCAATCCCAATGCAGCATAAACGTTCACAGGCTGATCATTGCGTGAACTGTGAAAAGTTGAAGATGCATTATTTGCACTATAGGAAGGATTAAAATTCAATCGGCTCTGTTGCTGTACAGGTTCAGGCGTTGGCTGAATAAACTCAGAAGCGGTATTAGCAGATTGCTGATTACCTTGCATTTCCAATAATGGCTTTGCAACAACTTGATGAATGGTTCTAAAAAGAAAATCATGTACAAATCGTGATTCACGAAAACGCACTTCATGTTTGGCAGGATGAGCATTCACATCCACACCTTCAGGATCCATCGTCAAATAAACAATGAAGGCAGGATGGCGATGGCCATACAAAACATCTTGATACGCTTGCTTAATAGCATGTGCAATCAAACGATCCTTCACCATGCGCCCATTCACATACACAAACTGCCAATCTGTTTGATTCCGTGAAAACGTAGGTTTTGCAATCCAACCATGCAAAGTTAATGTGCCACGTAAATCTTCAATCGTATGTGTAAAATAAAAACTATTGTCCAAAAACTCTTGGCTAAAAATTGTACCGATTCTGCGCTCTTTATCCTCTTGGCTCTCACAAGCTTTAGTATCAAATACTACTTTATCATTATGTGTAAGCTTAAAAGCAATATCAAAACGCACAAGTGCCAAGCGCTTCACCAATTCTTCGATGTGGCTAAATTCTGTGCGCTCTGTTCTTAAAAACTTTTTACGGGCAGGCACATTATAAAAAAGATCTTTAACCTCAATGGTTGTACCGAAAGGATGAGCAGCTGGCATTGGCTTTTCAATTTCATCATTGCCAACACCTGTCACTTTAAAACCATGGGAAGACTCTGCCGTTCTTGTGGTTAAAATTAATTCAGCAACTGAAGCTATACTTGCCAAAGCTTCACCACGAAAACCCAAGCTTTGTACACGTACCAAATCATTAGAATCTCGAATTTTACTTGTCGCATGGCTTGTTAATGCAAGCAATAAATCCTCTTCATGAATCCCGTTACCATTATCACGAATCGTAATTTTCTTAGCACCACCTTCATGAATTTCCACAATGATCTCAGTTGATCCAGCATCAATGCTATTTTCCACAAGTTCTTTCACAACAGATACTGGACGCTCAATCACTTCGCCAGCAGCAATCTGATTAATGACTTGAGGAGATAATTTTTGGATTCTTTTCATAATTTCCATCACACAAAAAAGAAACGCCTGTCAAACAGGCGCTTTTTAATGATACTTGGTTGAATTAATGCAAACTTGTTCTCAAGCGTTGCATGATTTCGCTGTTAGGCATACGATCTAAAGATTCAATATTAATCGTTGTACGATTTTTACCATCAGCACTCATCGTCACGTTGAAGCGATAGTAAATTGATTCTTTTTCTTGCCAAAATTTAAGACCGCCACCTTTTGTTTTATTAGGATCACGTTGCAATACCATATAGCTATATTCATTGCTATTTTGTGATTCAATTTTAAAGGTTGCGCCATCATCTAAAATATTACCCACTTGAATCCATACTGTATCTAATGGGCGATTAATCACAACACCATTGGCAGTTTCTTCCATAATCATGGAACTAGCACTTTTCACTTCTTTAGGGTTAGCAACACCTAATTTAGCTGCCAAACGAGAGATCATTTCTGCTTCCAACTCAGAATCTCTTGGGCGATCTACCCATGTATGGAATTCATTATCACGACCAGAAGTCTGATCTTTCATACCATAATGCGTCACATAAACAAGAACTTCGCCTTTTCCACCACGCTCTAAACGAATTCTAAACTTATCACGTGTAGGTGATGAGAATACATTATCCATTGCAGATTTTAATAATTGACGAATCCAAGAATCAGGAACATCCGCCCTATTTTCTGCCCAACCAGACTCTAAGATGCCAGCCTCTGGATTTTGAATTTCAATAGGCAATCCTACTTCTTGGAATAACTGCACAGATCTTGACCAAACATATTCAGCTGGCAAAGTTGTTGCTATCCAACGAGTATCACCTGAACGCTCAATGCGAACAGCATCCGAAGACACCAATACTCTATTCGACATATTATTTCTATTATTTGCTTGCTTTTGATAATCACTCAACATTTGAGTCGTGCGATTATTGCTATCCACATTACCACCACGTCCCACTAAATCTGGCGGTAACTCTAATGGATTAACAGATGATGCTTGAAGATAATCTAATCGACCTTTAGGTTGAATGGAGTTCGTTGAGCAACCAGAAAGTACGATCAAGCCAGCAAGACCACCTATTAATGCTTTGTTATATTTCATATAAATTTCCGAATAGTTTTAAATAAACACATTAACGTCATAAAATTGTGCGATATTATAGCAATAAATTACGCTTTCGGTAATTTCGTGATCAAATCCTGCATGGTTAAATGATATTGTTTGTCTAAACTTATCAATGGTAAACGGATACCGCCCTGAATTTTACCCATTTCTTTCAAAATCCATTTCGCAGGAATTGGATTTGCTTCAATGAATAATAAGCGATGTAGTTCTTTAATTTCTTCATTTAGACTTTCAGCTTTCTCACGATCACCCGCCATAGCAGCTTGAGTCATTTTATACATTTGTAATGGAGCAATATTAGCAGATACCGAAATCACACCATTGGCACCACGTAAAATCGCTTCACATGCTAAGCCATCTTCACCTGACCATACAGAAAATTTATCGCTCGATACTTTATCTAACAACTCATCCATACGCTCTAATGTAGATGCTTCTTTAATACCAATAATATTATCAATATTGGCTAAGCGAGCCACTGTTTCTGGCAACAAATCAACACCTGTACGACCAGGAACATTGTATAAGATTTGAGGAATGTCCACAGATTCAGCAATCAATTTGTAATGCTGAAATAAACCTTCTTGTGTCGGTTTATTATAATATGGCGTTACCAACAAACAGGCTTGAGCACCATCTTCTGCTGCCCAATGCGTTAGTTTTAATGCTTCTAATGTCGAGTTAGAACCTGTGCCTGCAATGACAGGTAAACGGCCATCTGCGAACTCTACAACTTTACGGATAACTTGACGATGTTCGTCATAATCAAGAGTCGCTGACTCTCCAGTTGTTCCAACTGCTACAATTGCATCCGTTTTATTGATCACATGAAATTCGACTAACTTTTCTAAAGCGCCATAATCTACACGACCATCAGGATACATTGGTGTAACAATTGCAACTATACTTCCCGTAAACATGATTCCACTCTCCATTAATGCTACGCAATAAGATAAATAAATTCTTTATACAATAATTTATTTAATCCTTTAAGTAAATAGCGACAGGCGCATGATCAGAAGGTCGCTCTTTTGCTCTAACTTCACGTAAAACTTCTGATCTCATCATACGTGAAGAAATATTTTTAGATAATAAAAAGTGATCAATTCTCATTCCTTCATCTTTTTCAAACTGTCCTTGACGATAATCCCACCATGTAAACATAGGATCTTGCGTTGCAAATATACGCAGTGCATCCACAAAACCTAGTGATAACATATCATTAAAGGCTGTACGTTCTTGATCAGAGCAGAGAATTTTTCCTCGCCACAATTCAGGTGCATAAACATCTTCATCTTTAGGCACGATATTAAAATCTCCCATTACCACAACATTTTCATACTTTTCTAAAGTATCTTTCAAATAATCATGAAATGCAGAAAGCCATCGGAGCTTATATTCATACTTTTCTGAACCAACCTTTTGCCCATTAGGTACATAGACATTAATGACACGACAATCACCTATTGTTGCTGCGATTAAGCGCTGTTGATCATCTTCAAAATTTGGCAAATTGACGTCAATATCTTTAGGCTCAACTTCACTGATCAAAGCAACACCATTGTAAGCTTTCTGTCCACTGGCAATTGCATGATACCCTAAAGCCTTAACTGCATCGAAAGGAAAAGATGCTGTTTCACACTTTAATTCTTGCAAACCAATAATAGCAGGTTTGACATCTTTCAATATCTCTTCTAAATGCACTTGGCGCACATTAATGGAATTAACATTCCATGTAATGATTTTCATAATATTCCTTACAATGCAAAATGATCAATATACCATTGTAATCAATTTACCTCTCTTTCTAATATTTTCGGTCATAAAAAACGCCATCCGAAGGATAGCGTTTGTCAACCATTGATCATACTAATCGAATGATGTAATCACTGATCGAGCAATACCTAATTTATCTGTAGCTAAATCATCATAAGCTTTTTGAACATCATCAATATGTATTTCTCTTGAGATAAGATCATCTAAATTTAAACGACCATCTAAATAGTATTGAGCATACATTGGCAGATCTTTTTTGATATTGGTAGATCCCATCCAAATGGTTTTGATATTTCTATTGGGATAAATTAAGTCGACAGATCCATCAATTTCTAATTTCTGATTGGGTCTAAATAAACCTATTAAGTATAAAGAGCCACCTAAACGCAAAGTATTTAAAGCATCCATTGTAGTTGGCACTAAACCAATAACTTCAAATGCAGCATCCACACCGATACCATTTGTTATCTTCATAACCTCATCCACAACATTCTGTGTTGTAGAATTTATGGTATGGGTCGCTCCAAATTTTTTAGCTAACTCAAGCTTAGAATCTTGAATATCCACTGCGATAATTTTAGAAGCACCACAAATTCTAGCACCAGATACAGCATTCAATCCAACACCGCCTAAACCAACCACAACAACACTATCTCCAGGGCGAATTTTTGCAGTGTTAATCATAGCGCCTGCACCTGTTGCAGTTGCGCATCCCATAATGCAAGCTTGAGGAAATGGCATTTCCACAGGGATTTTAACTAGCTGATTTTGATGAATTAATGCTTTCTCAGCAAAACCAGCAATGCCTGATAATTGAAAAATGGGCTTGCCATCTTTACCCGATAGTCTAGGTGGCTGATCTGCACTTCTTAATGTAGATTCTTTATTCAAGCATTGATAAGAATGCCCTGATAAACAAGCATCACAGCATCCACAATATTGGATAACACATGCCGCCACATGATCACCCACTTTAAATTCAGTAACACGATCACCAACTGCAGATACAACACCTGCAATTTCATGCCCAGCAACCAACGGTGCTTGCTGGCCTTCGCCATTATTTAAAATATGTAAATCAGAATGACATAACCCTGACGCTTTGACATCTACCAATACTTCATAATCTACAGGATTATCAATTGAAATTTCTTCTGTGACAAATTTAGTTTTAAATTCTCTAATCACTGATGCTTTCATAGACCATTCTCCGAATTATTTTTAACGTTATTTAAGGATAAATTTTTTGGTATTATCCAGCTGCAAGGTAATGCTTAATAAAAAAGTCACTTTCAACATGACACGTTAATGTCGTACCTTCTCGCACAAGCCAGCTATCACCTGCTTTTAATAAGAATTTTTCTCCTGTATCATCATTAATTAATGTGATTTCACCAGCCAATAAGATAGATTGCTCTGTAAATAAATATGTTGTTGTAAATTGGCTTTTTTTAACACCAAAATATCCACTATTAATTTTTTTAACATGATCATTCAATACTAGCTTCCCATAAACTATCGTTGCACCAGATAAAGATTTGATATTGAAATTATTCATATCCCCCCATTCATCTAGCTCATCAAATTGAATATTTTCTGATATTTTTAACATAGCAAAATCTCCGTTATTGAATCACGTAACCACCATCTACAATAAACTCTGAACCTGTTGAATAACTTGAATCATCAGAAGCTAAAAATAAAATTAACTTAGAAACTTCTTCAGGCTCTGCTAAACGCTGCATGGGGATCATTTTCGTAACTTCTGCGGCTAATTCAGGCAACTGCATAACCATAGGCGTTTTAATTGCCCCAGGATGAACTGAGTTCACTCTGACATTGTGAGGTGCAAATTCAATCGCTGCTGTTTTTGTCATACCGCGGATTGCAAATTTGCTATCAGTATAGCCGGTTGCTCCTGCACTAGTTACCAAACCAAACATAGATGATGTATTGATGATACTGCCAGATTTTTGAGCGATCATATGAGGCGCAACATATTTCATACCTAAAAAGACAGAAAACTGATTTGTCATAATGACTTTTAGATATTGTTCAGCGCTCATTTCAATGAGAGGAATGGAGTATTGGATACCCGCATTATTAACTAAAACATCTATTTTATTGAAATGCTCCAATGTAAATTGAACAACTTTTTTCCAATCTTCTTCATTTGAAACATCATGTTTGATAAATAAAAGGTTATCACCATAACCATCTGCAAATTTTTGGCCTTCTGTTTCATTAATATCAGTAATGACAACCTTTGCACCTTCCTGAAGAAATAATTTAGCATGAGAAGCCCCCATTCCCTGAGAACCACCTGTAATAATTGCCACTTTACCTTCCAAACGTCCCATATTTTCTCCTCATTTTCACCTGAATCTAACGTATGTTTATGTACATTTTTCAAAAATATTTTCAGAACTGAAACAAGAATAATGATGCATACAATATTACTTAACACTATTAATTAGCATCTATTATTTTCATATAAAACAAAGATATGAATTAATCATCTGTACTTAACGGTATCATGTTTTTTATAAGAATAAATTTTTTTCGTATTATTTATATATATATTATATGCACAAACCATACTATCTTTACAATTAACATTAAAATCAAACAAATAGCAGGGCATATGTAAAATAATTATATAAATCAAGCACTCATAATAAGTGAAACTTATTAAAATTTACGCTATTCAATATGAACTATTCAGAGCAACTTATAACAGATAATAAAAAGCGCCATCCAATGGATTGCGCTTTGAGTTTAATCATAAAAGAGATTAATGTACTTCATCCCAATTATCACCGATTGCCACTTCTACTTTTAAGGGCACTTTTAGCTCAATGATTTTTTCCATCGCATTTTTCAATAACTGAGCCGCGGCTTCCGCATCTTTTTCCACAACTTCTAATATCAATTCATCGTGCACTTGCAACAGCATTTTGGCATCTAAGCTTGATGCAGCTAGTTGCTTATCCACTTCAATCATTGCTAATTTAATGATATCCGCAGCAGTTCCTTGCAATGGTGCATTCACTGCAACGCGTTCAGCGCCTGATTTCATCATGTGATTTGTGCTATTGATATCAGGCAATGGCAAACGGCGACCCAATAATGTTTCCACATAACCCAATTGGCGTGCTTTTTCTTTTGCATCCTCCATGAACTGCAAAATGCTAGGATAACGGCTAAAATAACGCTGAATATAATCTTGCGCTTGTGCACGAGCAATACCCAACTGCTTCGCTAAACCAAATGCGCCCATGCCATAAATCAAACCAAAGTTAATCGCCTTTGCTGAACGACGCAAATCGCCTGAAACTTCTTCCAATGGCGTATGAAAAACTTCTGAAGCTGTCGCTCTATGAATATCTAAATCATTTTTAAACGCTGCAATCAATGTTTCGTCACCTGAGAAATGCGCCATCAAACGCAATTCAATTTGTGAATAGTCGGCAGAGATCATTTTATAACCATCTTTCGCTATGAACGCTTGTCGAATCTTTCTGCCTTCTTCTGTACGCACAGGAATATTCTGAAGATTTGGTTTCGATGAAGACAATCGCCCTGTAGATGTCAAAGCTTGGTTAAATGATGTATGAATGCGTTGAGTTGTCGCATCCACTTCTGCAACTAAAGCATCTGTATAAGTGGATTTCAATTTTGATAATTCACGATATTCGATGATGTGCTTTGGCAATGGGAAATCAAGCGCTAATTCTTGCAACACTTCTTCATTAGTAGAAGGTTGCCCTTTTGCTGTTTTCTTAATCACAGGCAAGCCTAATTTACCAAATAAGATTTCACCCAATTGCTTCGGTGAACTCAAGTTAAACTCTTCACCTGCCAAATGATAAACTTCGTTTTCTAGTTTCGTTAATCGCTCTGCCAGCTCCGCACTAAATGCTTCTAAATGTGGCACATTCACCAAAATTCCATCATGCTCCATTTTTGCTAGAACGGTTAATAATGGCATTTCAATCGTTTCATATAACGATTTCAATGTCGGGATAGAATCCACTCTTGGTTTCAAAGCCTGCCATAGGCGCAATGTGATATCTGCATCTTCTGCTGCATAATGGGTCGCTACTTCTAATGGAATTTCATTGAAAGTCTTTTGTGCACGACCTTTGCCTGCGATTTCCTCAAATGGCGTTGTTGTGTGATCGAGATATTT
>NZ_MVDO01000135.1 GCF_002006755.1 Wohlfahrtiimonas larvae
ATTTCAATCGTTTCATATAACGATTTCAATGTCGGGATAGAATCCACTCTTGGTTTCAAAGCCTGCCATAGGCGCAATGTGATATCTGCATCTTCTGCTGCATAATGGGTCGCTACTTCTAATGGAATTTCATTGAAAGTCTTTTGTGCACGACCTTTGCCTGCGATTTCCTCAAATGGCGTTGTTGTGTGATCGAGATATTTCAGCGCAAGATCATCCATATTATGCTTTTCTGTTGCATCCCAAACATAGCTTGCAAGCATCGTATCATCAGCAATGCCATTCAATGTGATGCCGTAGCGCTGTAATATGTGCCAATCAAATTTGAGATTTTGCCCAACTTTAGCAATGTCAGAATTTTCTAAAATTGGTTTCAGTCGTGTGATTACATCTTGCAAAGCCAATTGCTCAGGCGCAACCAAGAGATCGTGTTGCACAGGAATATAAACGCCTTCACCTGTCGCAATCGATAAAGAAATGCCCACCAATTTCGCCTGCATGAAATCCAAGCCATCCGTTTCTGTATCAATAGATAAACGATGAGCATCTGAAATACGCGCTATATACGCATCCAAATCTTTTAATGTTGTAATGGCACGGTAATCCTGAAAATCAGGCTTGCGTGGCATTAACCATTCTGCCGTTCTTGGCGCTGACACCATCGTATTCAACATGGGTTTAAATGTGCTATCTGATTTACCTGCCACCAATTGCTTTAATAAAGAGTGAAATTCAAATTCTGTATATAGCTCTCTCAAACCTTCCACATTAGCATCGCGCAGCTCTAAATCTTCAACTTTATAAGGCAGCTCTGCATCCATCACCAAAGTTGTGAGCTTTTTAGATAACGCAATTTGCTCGAATGAGTTACGTAAGCGCTCACCCACTTTGCCTTTGATTTGTTCAGCATTGGCTAAAATACCTTCCAATGTTTGATATTCAGTAATCCATTTAGCAGCAGTTTTTGGACCAACGCCTTCAACACCTGGAATATTATCGGCTTTATCGCCCATTAATGTTAGGTAATCACGAATAGATTCAGGATAAACGCCGTGCTTTTCAAATACACCTTCACGATCCAACATCACATTTTTCATGCCATCATACATTTTAATCTGATCATCCACGAGCTGTGCCAAATCCTTATCGCTCGATGCAATAATCACGCTATAACCTTTAGATTTGCCTTCAATCGCCAAAGTCGCGATCACATCATCCGCCTCAATGCCATCAATGATCAAACGTGGCAAACCTAATAAATCCACAACATCCATCAAAGGTGCAATTTGTTCACGCAGATCATCTGGCATTGGCGGACGATGCGCTTTATAGTCTGCATAAATATCACTTCTAAAACTTTTACTTTTCGCATCGAAAGTTACTGCGACATATGCAGGATCAAAACTATCCAATAACTTTTGAAACATCGTAATCACACCGCGAATCGCCCCAGTTGGGCGACCTGATTTTGTCGTCAAAGGTGGTAATGCATGATAGGCACGGAATAAAAAGTTAGAACCATCGATGATTAAGAAAGTTTTGTTAGACATGATTTTCCAAATGTTGATAATTGATTAGAATGATTTTACATGATTATGCCTATTTAAGGAAAAGCCACTGACGATAGACGGAAATTTTAGTATGATACTGCCATGTTTTATTTAATACGATTCTAAAAATCATGACACAATACACTTGTTTCAAAGCCTACGACATCCGTGGCAAACTTGGCACAGAACTCAACGAAGAGATCGCTTATCGAATTGGCCGTGCTTATGGCCAAATTTACCAACCTAAAACTATAGTTGTAGGTTGTGATGTTCGCCTAACAAGTGAATCACTTAAACAAGCAACCATTCAAGGCTTGAATGATGCTGGCGTAAATGTGTTAGATTTAGGCTTAACAGGCACAGAAGAAGTTTACTTTGGCGCATTTCATTTAGATGTACAAGGCGGCATCGAGATCACAGCAAGCCATAATCCAATGGATTACAATGGCATGAAATTAGTTCGTGAAAATGCCCGCCCAATCGGTGCAGATAGTGGATTAAAAGAAATACAAGCTTTGGCAGAATCAGGTGATTTCAATGAAGTTCAAACCAAAGGTACCACTAAACTTTATAATATTTTACCTGAATACATTGAGCACTTATTAACATACATTGATCCTGCTAAAATTCGCCCCATGAAATTAGTCATGAATGCAGGCAATGGCGCAGCAGGCCATGTAGTTACTGCACTCGAAGCTAAATTTAAAGCACTCAATATTCCTGTAGAACTCATCAAAATCCACAATGAACCTGATGGTAACTTCCCGAATGGTATTCCTAACCCAATTTTAATAGAAAATCGTTCAATGACTTCAGATGCAGTCATGGCACATCAAGCAGATGCAGGCATTGCATGGGATGGCGACTTTGATCGCTGTTTCTTATTTGATGAAAAAGGGCAATTCATCGAAGGTTATTACATTGTTGGCTTATTGGCACAAGCATTTTTACTCAAGCAATCCGGTGAGAAAATCGTCCATGATCCCCGATTAGTTTGGAATACTTTTGATATTGTAAATGAATATCAAGGGATTGCTGTGCAATCTCAATCAGGCCATTCATTCATCAAAGAAAAAATGCGAGAGCATAATGCTGTCTATGGTGGGGAAATGAGCGCACACCATTATTTTCGTGATTTTTCTTATTGTGATAGTGGGATGATCCCTTGGTTATTAGCCATTTCTGTAATGTCTGAAACTCAACAATCATTATCTTCACTCGTTGAAAATATGATTGCTAAATTTCCTTGTAGTGGTGAAATCAACTTCAAAGTTGAAAACACACAGCAAACCATACAAAAAATCATGGATCATTTTGCCCATCAAAACCCGATTATTAATAAAACCGATGGAATCAGCTTAGATTTTGGTAATTGGCGCTTGAATGTCCGTGCGTCGAATACAGAACCTTTATTACGTTTGAATATTGAAAGCCGTACAGATAAGAATCCAAAACCAATGCAAGATTATGTGGGTGAGTTAACAAAGATTATTATGTCATAAAGTATATGTATTACTTCATACACATATGTCTAATAAATTATAATAAGTAAAGTTTTGTAGCCTCCTGATTACTGAATACGGTTACAATATCTAATTTTCATACTATAATGTTGCGTCAATTTAATGATTCTAAACAAATTAAAAATACTCAATTACTCATTGAGTATTCTTCTTTCAAGTTAAAGGTAAGTTGAATGCAATTTCGCACGGATATCAATGGACTGCGAGCTTATGCCGTCCTAGCAGTTATTATTTTTCACTTTAATCCACAATGGCTCCCAGGTGGATTTGTTGGTGTCGATGTGTTCTTTGTTATATCAGGTTACTTGATGACAAGCATCATATTTCGTGGTCTGAATCAACAATTTTTTTCGTTACGTAATTTTTATTCATCTCGAATTAAGCGAATTATTCCTGCCTTATTAGTATTAGTTATTATTTTAATGATATTAGGCTATTTTTTTCTTGGTTCTATCTCTTACCGTAACCTTTCTAAAGAATCGATACGCAGTTTATTATTTGTTTCAAACTTTCTATATTGGCGAGATTCAGGTTATTTTGATGCAGCAGCACTCAGTAAACCTTTGTTACATACATGGTCATTATCTGTAGAGTGGCAGTTTTACATTATTTACCCGGCCATTCTAGCAATTTTTGCTAAAATATTTTCTATCAATACACTCAAGAAATTAGTGCTTATAATTGCCATTCTATCCTTGGGTTTTACAATATACTTCACCAATCAATTCCCTACGGCAGCTTATTTTTTATTACCTACAAGAATTTGGGAAATGCTATTAGGTGGTTTAATATTTTTATATCCATTCAACCTTAAACATTCATGGCATAAATACACTTTTGAAACAGGCGGTATTTTACTGATTATACTGTCATTTTTCATTATCAATGAAAATATTCCATGGCCTGGATATATGGCATTGTTACCAACATTGGGTACATTTTTCTTAATACAAGCTAATGGGCATTCGCTACTTACCAATAATTTGCTATTTCAAAAAATAGGATTATGGTCCTATTCCTTATATCTATACCATTGGCCTGTTGTATATGTGAATTATCGCTACAACTTACAAATATCTTTTATTAGCTTCATTAGCATAACGTTTATCTTATCTTTATTATCATATTACCTAGTCGAAAAAAGAAAGTGGAATGTTAAAATCATCATTATTTCACTTTTAGTTGTATTGGTGCCTATTTATGGTGCTTATAAAACTAAAGGAGCTGCATATAGGATGGACAACCGTTACAACATTACAGCCGAAGAATTTGCTAATAAATATGCAGGTGGATCCGGATATCCATCATATATTGAGTCATACATCAACCCAAAACTTAATAATGATTTTGACTACACTATTATTGGCGATAGCTATTCAAGACAATACGCAAAATTTCTAAAGAAAGAAAATATTAGTTTGCGTACTTGGTTTGCTAACGCATGTTTATTTACAATAGACTATACAGTGATCTTTCAAAAAAGTGAGTTTAAAAAATGTAGCAGTTTTGTGAATAATTTTTTCACAAAAACCAAGACAGAAAATCAATCAAAACCAATTATTTGGATACAAAGTTGGGATGGTTATACACTAAAAACTCCTGATTCAGGAGAGTTGCTTTCTAGAAATCACCCTAACTATTCTTCAGCTATCACAAAAACTATTGAAACATTAGTACACCATAACCCTGACAAAAACATCTACTTAGTAGGGCTATATACAATACCGAGTTACAACATTTATGAATGTTTATCAGAACAAGGACTTTCTAAATTTTCAGAAACGTGTGATGAATTTATTCCTGCTGATCCTCCAAAACTCAACCAGATACTCAAAAAAGTAGCTGAACAATATGAAAATCTACATTATATCGATTCTGACATGGGTTTATGCGATCAAAAGGGCTGCCGTATGTTAATCAATAATGAACCTACTTTTAGTGATGATGGGCATATATCAACTTATGGTGCTGATATTATCGGGCCATATATTATCCAAGAAATTAATAAGATCGAAGCTAATACTCGCCACAAAATATATTTGAGTGAAGGATAAATTTATGCAGTTTCGTACAGATATTAATGGATTACGCGCCTATGCAGTCATAGCAATTATGATATTCCACTTTAATAAGCAATGGCTCCCTGGCGCTGTTGCTGCCGTGGATGTCTTTTTTGTTATTTCAGGTTATTTAATGACTGCAATTATATTTCGTGGATTAAATAATAACTCTTTTTCTTTACGTAAATACTTCTCTGCAAGAATCCGTAGAATTATTCCCGCACTGCTAGTTTTAACTATTATTCTTGTTATTTTAGGTTACTTCTTCTTAGGCCCAATCTCGTATAGATCTTTAACCAAAGAATCAATAAGAAGCTTACTTTTTATCTCTAACTTCTTATATTGGCGAGAAACAGGCTATTTTGATCCCGGTGCAATGAGTAAATTTTTACTGCACACTTGGACTCTTTCTGTTGAATGGCAATTCTATATTTTTTATCCTCTTTTATTAGTGTTTCTCGCTAAGATCTGCTCTATTTCTACAATTAAAAAAATCATTATTACTCTTGCAATTACTTTTTTCTTATTAACGATTTACATCAGTAATATATCACCCATGACAGCCTATTATCTATTACCTGGACGCGTATGGGATATGTTAATCGGTGGACTTGCATTCCTATTCCCACTAACGATTACAAAACGATCTCATAAATACCTATTAGAAGGTATTGGGCTCATCCTTATTGTTGGTTCTTTTTTTATATTTTCTGAACATACTGTGTGGCCAGGATATTCTGTATTTATTCCAACAATTGGTGTTTTTCTCTTAATTCAATCAAATAGCTGCTCATTCTTCACTAACAATATTGTGTTCCAAAAAATTGGTTTGTGGTCATTCTCAATGTACTTGTACCATTGGCCAATTTTAGTAATTAATCACCGTTATAATCTCGATATGAGTTTTGGGTTCTTTATTGGTTTAACATTCCTTTTTGCTGTTCCCTCTTATTATTTAATAGAAGTTCGCAAATGGAATGCAAAATATATTTTAATCGCTGTATTCATAGCGTTGCTACCAATGTATGGGGTTTATAAAACTAAAGGAGCCGCTTTTAGAATAGATAACCGCTACAATATCACAGCAGAAGAATTTGCTATCCAATATGCTGGTGGAGGCATCATACCATCCTATGAACATTCATACATCAATCCTAAAGACAACTATGAGTTTGACTACACTATTATTGGAGATAGCTACTCTAGTCAGTATTCAAAATTTTTCACTAAAGAAAAAACTAGCTTAAGTGTTTGGTTTGCTGAAGCTTGCCTATTTACCATGAACCATAAGGTTATTTCTCAAAAAAGAGAGCTTAAAAAATGTAC
>NZ_MVDO01000136.1 GCF_002006755.1 Wohlfahrtiimonas larvae
ATTGCTACCAATGTATGGTATTTATAAAACCAAAGGAGCTTCATTTCGTGTCATGGATAAATATGCATTAACTGCTGATGAATTTCATGATCAATATTACGGTGGTGGAAATTTTACAATGTATGAGCCTTCTTATACAAACTCTGATAGTTCCACAGGTTTTGATTACATCATTGTAGGAGATAGCTATGCTCGACAATATGTAAAATATCTCATAAATAATAAAATACGTGCTCGTACATGGTTTGCAGATGCTTGTTTATTTATGCCAGAATATAAAGTATATTTACAACAACAAAATTCTGAACTAGTAAAATGCACCCAATTTGTTGAGAAGTATGATGCT
>NZ_MVDO01000137.1 GCF_002006755.1 Wohlfahrtiimonas larvae
TCTTTCATAAAACGAGATCATAATTATACTAATGAGATTATTAAAGTAGTTTCTACAATGGCACAATACAATCCTGATACAAATATCTATATAATTGGCGTATATACAAGACCCAATTATAATATTTATGCATGTTTATCAGAACAGGAGCTTTCAAGATTTGCGGAAACATGTGATGAATTTATTCCTGCCAACCCGCCAAAGATCAATCAAACGCTCAAACAAATAGCAGAACAATATGAAAATCTACATTATATTGATTCTGACATGGGTTTATGCGATCAAAAGGGCTGCCGTATGTTAATCAATAATGAACCTACTTTTAGTGATGATAATCACTTATCAACTTATGGTGCAGATCTTGTTGGATCATATATTTTCCAAGAGGTGAATAAAATAGAATCCAACCGTAACAACAATCTAGATTTAAACGAAGGATAAATTTATGCAGTTTCGTACAGATATTAATGGATTACGCGCCTATGCAGTCATAGCAATTATGATATTC
>NZ_MVDO01000138.1 GCF_002006755.1 Wohlfahrtiimonas larvae
TAACTGTCAAAATAGATGCTCAAAAATACTATGATGCAATTATTAAAGGCATCAATAATATGATTCTTAAAAATAAAAATAGAACAATCTATTTAGTTGGTGTTTATACTCGCCCAACTTATAATATTTATGAATGCTTATCAGCTAATAAACTTGCGGGATTTACAGAGCCATGTGCTGAATTTGCACCTAAAGAGTCTAACCCTATTAATGATCATATTCAAAAGATTGCAAAACAATATAATAATGTCTACTTCATAGACCCTAATAAAGGTTTTTGTGATGAACGTGGCTGCCGTATGCTGATCGATGAAGAGCCAATATTTAGTGATGAAGGTCACCTATCTACATATGGTGCTGATATTATTGGTAAATATATATTTGATGAAATAAAAAAATATGAAGATTCTTCGCTTCAACATACAGATCAGTAATATTAAGGGATAACTAGATGCAATTTAGAAAAGATATTAATGGCTTACGCACTTATGCTGTCTTAGCAGTAATCTTCTTTCATTTCAATAAAGAATGGTTACCTGGTGGCTTTGTAGGTGTTGATATCTTTTTTGTCATTTCAGGTTATTTAATGACAAGTATTATTTTCAGAGGTTTAAGCAACCAAAATTTTTCAATCCTAAAGTTTTATAGTGCAAGAGTTAGGCGCATTATCCCTGCCCTTTTTACATTAATTTTGTTACTAATCATCTTAGGATACTTTTTTCTAGGACCGCTCTCATATCGAGAACTGTCAAAAGAATCGATTAGAAGCCTATTATTTATCTCTAACTTTCTCTACTGGAAAGCATCCGCAGGATATTTTGATACTGAAGCACTTAGTAAACCTTTGCTACATACATGGTCGTTATCTGTAGAATGGCAATTTTATTTACTTTATCCCGCCGTACTACTCGTTTTTGCGAAATTTTTATCTCAAAAATTTCTTAAACCCATCATTATCATGATGGCAACAGTTTCTTTAATATTTTCCATATATTTAAGCCCTATATCGCCATCTACAGCTTATTTTCTATTACCTACTAGAATTTGGCAGATGTTATTGGGTGGACTCATTTTTCTCTATCCACTCAGAATTACACATAAGCCTCATCAAGTTACATTAGAAATTATTGGTTTTCTTCTTATCATAGTATCATTGTTTATTATCTCAGAAAATACATCATGGCCTGGCTATATGGCATTACTGCCTACAATTGGGGCATACTTATTGATTCAATCACAAAACAATTCATTCCTAACTAATAATATTGTCTGCCAAAAAATAGGGTTATGGTCATATTCTCTGTACCTATATCATTGGCCAATTTTGTTTATTAATTATCGCTATAACTTACAAATTAATGTCATTACTTTTTTATGTATTACATTCGCTCTTTCTCTTGCATCTTATTATGTGATTGAACATCGCCAATGGAAAGTTAAATATATACTGATCAGTGTATTTGTAGCTCTTATTCCTATTTATGGCATTTATAAAACAAAAGGGGCTTCTTTTAGAGTTGTAGACCAATACCATCTAACAGCAGAAGAATTTCAGCAGTTATATTATGGAGGAGGTGACTTTCCTGCTTATCAAGTCGCTTATACTAATGCGAATGAAGCCACATCATTTGATTATATAATGCTTGGTGATAGTTACGCCCGACAATACACTAAATACCTTTTAAATAATAATATTCATACAAAGACTTGGTATGCAGATGCATGTTTATTTACTCAAGACTATTACGTTTACCTTGATAAAAAAATACTAAAAAATTGTACTGATTTTGCTAATTCTTTTTATCAATATATTGATAAAACCAAAGAACATCAGCCCATTGTATGGATACAAAGCTGGGATGGGTATCATTTAGCACTAAAAAATGCACAGTCTAATTTAATAGATTTTCGAAGTAACAAAGCGCAAAAGCAATATATCATTGCATTAGAACAAATTATTCAACAAATGGCTGAAAATAATCCTCAACGAAATATATACTTAATAGGAGTATATACTCGTCCGAATTATAATATTTATGAATGCCTCTCAGAACGAGAATTAAATTCTTTTTCCGAATCTTGTCCTGAATTCATTCCACAAACAAATAACCTAATTAATGAGCAACTCATCACAATCACTGAACAATATAGCAATGTATATTTTATAGACCCTAATAAAGGGCTATGTTCAGACCAAGGTTGTAGAATGTTAATCAATAATGAACCAATGTTTAGTGACATGGGACACTTATCAACATATGGAGCCAATATCGTTGGCAAATATATATTTGATATAATTAAAAAAATGGAATCTAAAAATAAAAATGATTACTAATATACAAATACTCAGAGCTTTTGCGGCTATCATCGTTGTCTTAGTTCATGCACAAGATTGGGTGATCAAAAATAACTTCTCTTATGAGAATTATGAATATTTAACATTCAATGTCCGCTATTGGGGCAACTTTGGTGTTGATCTTTTTTTTGTGATCTCTGGCTACATCATGTTTATGATTAATAGTAAAAAACATCGGTCCCCAATAGAATTCTTAAGCAATAGAATACAAAGGATAGTTCCTATTTATTGGTTCCTTACATTTGTGATATTTACTCTTTATCTAACACTCCCTTCTCTTTTCAGAGTCAGTGGCTATAGCTTAGAACATGTTGTGACCTCTTTACTTTTTGTAAGTCATTTTTTTGGATATGAAGTGCCAGCTCTCTATGTAGGTTGGACATTAGAGTATGAACTATTTTTCTACCTAATTTTTGCACTCACCCTATTCATCAAAATCAAAGATATTTACCGACTTGTAATGCTTACTCTCATATTTATGGGTGCTATCTATATAAATTGGTATAGCTCAATAGCAATAGAGTTTCTGTATGGAGGTGCTATATTTATACTCTTTGACCGCCTTCAATGCTTAAAGGGCTATCAAAATAATTTCTTTTGGGTACCTCTCATTTTGGCAATAATATTTGTTATATACCATGCACATATTGATCAAACAGAACGCTATATTTATTGGGGAATTCCGTCAGCGATAATTCTATGCTCCGCGATACTCATGCAAAATATTAATATCAAACTGTTAATAGAATTAGGTAATGCATCTTACTCCATATATCTTGTACAAGTATTTGGACTACCGATGATGACAAAAATACTGATAAAGATAACACCTGATATGCCAGGCATACTTGTCTTTATCAGCATTTCGATATTTTCTATTTTACTTGGCTATATATTTTATCAATTAATCGAAAAAAATATTAACCGAATATTTAAAAGACGTTCCTGAACGAATAAATCATATTATAAATATAATCTATCCTCAGAACTAATTTTTATATCCTTTCGGGTTTTTCTTTTGCCAATGCCAGCTATCTGCAAGCATATCGCTCAAATCATATTGTGCTTGCCAACCAAGTTCTATGATGGCTCTTGTATTATCCGCATAAGATGTGGCAACATCACCAGAACGACGCGGAGCAAATTCAAAAGGCACAGCAACGCCATTCACTTTTTCAAAGGTCTCTTTGACCTGCAAAACAGATGTACCATTGCCCGTACCAATATTCCAAGCTCGGCAACCTTTATTTTGCAAACGATTATTCAATGCAAACAAATGAGCAGATGCTAAATCCACCACATGAATATAGTCACGCACCCCCGTGCCATCAACTGTATCGTAATCATTACCAAAAATGGATAATGTTTCACGCATTCCCACCGCAACTTGCGTCACATAAGGCATTAAATTATTGGGAAGACCTTGTGGATCCTCGCCAATCATCCCACTTTTATGAGCACCTACAGGATTGAAATAACGCAATAGTGCAATCGACCAACGATCATCTGCTAAAGCTGTTTTTTCTAGCATTTGCTCCACAATCAACTTGGTATATCCATAATTATTGGAAGGCATACCTGTTGGCATATTTTCATTCAATGGCGATACATTAGCTTCATCATAAACTGTCGCTGATGAGCTAAAAACCAAATTAAATATACCCGCTTTTTCCATTGCCTTCACAAGCATGATAGAGCCTGAAATATTATTATCGAAATATGCCAATGGAATTTTTTGGCTTTCACCTACAGCTTTCAAACCTGCAAAATGAATGACTGCATCAATTTTGTGCTGAGTAAATACCTTATCTAAATCATCAGAATTACGAATATCACCTTTAATAAAAGTTAATGTTTTATTTGTTAGTTGCTGCACTCGACGTAAAGATTCTTCTGAACTATTAGATAAATTATCCAAAACAATCACTTGGTGATTCGCTTCCAATAACTCAATACAAGTATGAGAGCCAATGTAGCCTGCACCACCTGTTACTAAAATATTAGCCATTTGATTTTCCTAATAATAATTGAATTAAGCCTTTGGTTGATACATCAAGCTCATCCATGGAATCTGATTCACCATTTAAAATGGGTAGTATTTGGTTAGCAATCGCCTTCCCTTTTTCTACACCCCATTGATCGAATGGATTAATGTTCCAAATCACAGATTGTACAAAAACTTTATGCTCATATAAAGCAATCAACATACCCAATGTCCGTGGATTCAACTCATCTAGTAATAAAGTAGAACTTGGTTGATTACCTTCATAGTATTGATATTTTGGCAACTGTGCCAATTCATCTTCTGACAATGATTGACTACCAAACGCTAACAGCCGAGACTGTGCTAAACAGTTTGCCAATGCCAAATGATGCTGTTCAATTAACTCATCTTCATTATCTGCATACGTAAATTGTTTGGCAGTGTAGCGCTGAATCGGTGCAATGAAATCAGAACTAACAGCTTGCGTACCTTGATGTAACAACTGATAAAATGCATGCTGAGCATTTGGCCCAACCTCACCCCAAACAATCGGGCAAGTTGTCCATGTAACTTCTGTTTGATCGCGTTGAATAGATTTACCGTTAGACTCCATTTCAAGTTGCTGTAAATACGATGCAAAATATTTCATTCTGCCATCATATGGCAATACAGCATGTGTTTGAATATTTAAATAGTTAGTATTCCAAACACCTAACATGCCCAATAATATAGGTAAATTCTCACTAAATGGAGCAGATTGAAAATGCTCATCCATACTGTGAGCACCTGCTAAGAAATTCTTAAAACCTTCAACACCAATCGTCAAAGCAATGGGTAAACCAATGCATGACCACAAAGAATAACGACCACCAACCCACTCCCACATTAAAAATTGTCGATCAGGATGTATACCCCAAGCTGTCATTTTTTCAATATTGGTAGAAACAGCCACAAAATGATTATGCAATACTATTTGATCATGCCCTAATGCTTTCATTAACCAAGCACGAACCGTCTCAGCATTAGATAAAGTATCAATCGTACCAAAGGACTTTGATGAAATAATGAACAGTGTTGTTTCAGGACGCAATTGATGCAATAAATCCGATAATTGGCTGCCATCCATTGTAGACACAAAATGTATCGATAATGGTTTAGTTGTTTTCACTTTAAAATCGGATAAGGCATGCGTCACCATTAATGGGCCAAGATCTGATCCCCCTACTCCAATATTTACAACATCTGTGACAACTTCACCCGTTGCACCACGATATTGCCCTGCATGAATTTGTTCAACTAAACGATACATTCTCTCCAATTGAGCATGCACTTCATTAACTAAATCTGGATATTTTTGATGCTCCTTAGGTAAACGTAGCGCCCAATGCATGGCCGCACGCTGTTCTGTATCATTGATGCATTCTTTAGAAAATAACCGCTGAATCCAATCATCCAATTGTTTCTCTTTGGCTAAATTCATTAAAGAATTCACAGAATCTTGATTAATTCGCTGTTTACTAAAATCTAAAGTCAATCCTTCAAAACTTTGTGAGAACTCATTAAAACGGTCAGAATCATTAAATAATGTTGATAAGTTTACAGATTTTAGTTGATCTGCTAGTTGCTGAATTTTCATACTCGGCCAATACCTTCATAAATGAAACCTTGATCACGCATAAATACTGGATCATAAATATTTCTACCATCCAAAATCAAAGGATGATTCATCAGCATTTTCATGTACTGATAATCAGGATTATAAAATTGTTGCCATGCGGTCAAAATACACAATGCATCTGCACCTTGTAATGCCTGATATTCATCATCAACGATTTTAATCACATCACCATAATGCTCTGACATCTCTTTAGCGGCTTGCGGGTCAAACAACTGAATATTGATACTTTGCGCCAATAATGCCTCAATCATCTTATGAATAGGAGAATTATGAATACTCGCAGTATTTTCCTTAAATGCTGCCCCCCAAATCGCAACAGTTTTGCCCTTAAGTTGCGTTTGATAATAATCCCAAAGTTTACGAAATAGAATCTCTTTTTGATCTTCGTTAATTTCCCAAACTTGTTCTAATAAACGGCTTTTAGCACCTGTTTTCAAAACTTCACTCGAGAGCATCAAAATATCTTGTGAAAAGTTTTCACCACCAAACCCCACTCCTGGTGATAAATATGATGCACCGATACGATTATCGGCTGCCATACCTTGCTTCACATTTAAAATATCCACACCCAATTTCTCAGCGACATTGGCTAAATCATTCATATAGCTGATACGTGTTGCTAACATGCCTGAAATGCTCAATTTTGCAAATTCAGCATCCAGAATTGGCATGAACAATATTTGATGATCCAATGGAAACATTGGGCGCAAGATTTCCTTAATGAGTCGTTTAGCTTGCTCAGATTCACAGCCTACGATGGCTTGTTTCACATTCACAAAACTCGCAATAGCGTTGCCCTCTTGTATCGTATCAGGAAAATAAGCCCATTGATCATTGGGCGAAATTCGTTGTAATTCCGCCGTGCCATGCAAACCAAAAGTTGAACCATTGATCATCAAGCGATCTTTCAAATTCAACGAAGCAATCTGTGTCACACATGCAATAGCTTTATTTTTTTCCATCGGTGAATAACAAAAGATATAACAATCGGTATCTTTTGGCATTGTAGGAAGGACTCCCATATCCTCACTGTCATGGTACCAAACAATTCTATGCCCATACCGCTCTAGTATCGCCACTAATGTGGTTGCTTGTAAAGTTGCACCACAAATTGTTATTTTCATGATAAATCCAACGCTTTAATCATCGATTTAAACTCATCACCTAACACAGGGTGATCCACACCATAGTGTAAAACTGCTTTCAAATAGCCTAACTTACTTCCACAATCAAAAGTTTGCCCTTGCATGCGGTAAGCTTCAATATTCGCTTCTTTCTGCAACATTGCAATAGCATCTGTTAGCTGAATCTCATTACCTGCACCGCGTGGTGTTTTTTCTAATAATTGCATAATTCGTGCAGGTAAAATATAACGACCAATTACTGAAAGATTCGAAGACGCTATACCTATCGCAGGTTTTTCTACAATACCACGCATCACTTCACTCTGCCCTTCACTTGGGATACTCGCAACATCCACAATGCCATATTGATCTACCAAATGATCAGGTACACTTTCCACCATAATTTGTGCAGCATTACTTTCTTCATAGCGTTTAATCATATTAGTCAAATCATTATGATGCACTTGATTTTTTACCAAGACATCTGGCAACAATACAACAAAGTCATCCTCACCAATCACATCTTTGGCACATAAAACAGCATGTCCTAATCCCAATGGTTCAGGTTGGCGGACACTAATGATGCTTACATGTTCAGGCACTATATTTGTAATCTCAGCCAATAGATCCAATTTATTCTTTTGCTTTAAGGAATGTTCTAATTCAAAATTACGATCAAAATGGTTTTCAATGGATGCCTTTGAACTATGTGTCACTAAAATAATTTGTTCAATCCCCGCTGCAACAGCTTCACGCACAACATACTCAATTGCAGGGCGATCAACAACGGTGACCATTTCTTTAGGAATAGCCTTACTTGCAGGTAAAAAACGTGTGCCAAGGCCGGCAACAGGGAGGATAGCTTTTTTGATCATAGTGCTCACTTCAATAAATCTATTGTTCAGAAATTTCAATACCTAATAGTTTACACAATTTTCGATTCACTTTGTCAGCATCAAATTTTTCTTCAGCAAATTCACGGCTTTCTTTGCCCATTCTATTGATATGAGAAGAATTTTCTATAAAATAAATCATTTTTTCTGCCAAAGCCTCGGGATCCCATTTATCCACTAAAAATCCATTCGTGCCATCTATAACAGTCTCTCTGCACCCAGGTACATCTGTCGTAATAACTGGACGACCAATTGCCATCGCTTCTTGTGTACTTCTTGGCACACCTTCACGATAATATGAAGGTAAAACAAAAACGGCACTCTCTCGTATATATTCAGCAACATTAGTCACAAAACCAGGATATTCTATAATACCCATTGCCACAAGCTCATCCAATTCACTCTGTTTCAATGCATTAGGATTTTCTTTATCTAACCCACCAATCACTGTAAATTTAATATGTGGGTGTTGTGCTTTAACGATTTTAGCAGCTGCGACATAGTCAAAAATACCTTTTTCTGCCAATAACCGAGCAATAAAAATAAATGAAATAGGCTGTGTTTCATCCCATGGCTGATATGCATAATCTTGCAAATTCAAACCAATCGCACCCAATACAACAACCGAATCTTTTCTATGTTGTATTTTATTTTTTTCTATTAAATCAATAGGATCATCAGGATTCAAAAAAATAATTTTATCTAAGAATGGAAAAGCTAAGCGATATAAAAACACTTGCGCCTTTTGAATTAACTTAATTTTTGCCGTTTGCCCAGTTTTCGGCACTGTAAACGGTGTCCCTAAACCTTCTATCATGCCAACAATCTTAGGTATTTTTGCTAATTTTGCCGCTAATGTTCCATAAATTACAGGTTTAGTAAAATACGAAAATACGATATCTGGCTGAATCGTAACAATAATCTTTTTGAGTGCGAACATTGATTTTAAATCTGCTAAAGGATTTAATCCCCCACGACTCATTGGATAAGGCACAGGAATTGCTCCTAATGCTTTAATTTTTTCGAGCTCCGACTCATGATACTCACAAATTAAAGTATAAACTTGCCAATTCAGTTTGACTAAGTATTGAATCAGATCTGCACGAAACCCATAAACACTTGCCGCTGTTGTACCAATGAATACAATTGTTTGCTTATTCTGATTCATAAATTTGCTCCCATTTTTGCGCAACTTTATTCAAATCAAAATTCTCTCTCACATGAGCTAATGCAGCATTATTGTTATCTAATCTTTCAGCTTCAGATAACTCTATTGCATGAATAACTGCATCTGCTAACATTTGGCTGTTTTGAGGGGATACTAGTAAACCTGTTGTACCCATAACTTCTCTCACACCACCACAATCTGTTGCAATGACAAAAGTACCACAAGCCATCGCCTCTGCAACTACTAATCCAAACCCTTCATATTTTGATGACAATATAAAAAAATCAGCTTGTTGCATTAATGAAGGAACATCATCTCTACGTCCCAACAATGTAACATATTGATTTAATTTTAATTGTTCAATTAATGCTTCTATTTCGGAACGCAGCTCACCTTCACCCGCGATATTTAAATGAATCTTTGGAAATACTTTACAAACTTCAACTAATGCATTCAATAAATTAGGATAATCTTTTTGCTCATTCAACCGCCCAATTGACAATAGTGAAATTTTTTCCTGTTGTTCTTTAGACACTTGATAAATAAATTTTTCTAAATTAATACCATTATAAATATGCTCTGCATTTTGAGATGTAAATGCACCTTTTTCAATAAAAGCTTGCACCGCCTCTTGACTAACATTTGTATTAAAATCAGATAAAAAATTGGTATAACGATAGGCTAACATTCTAATTTTACCGCCTTCGTTAGAATTATGCGCCGTACAAATCAACTTCGGGACTTTGCATCCTATCCGATTTAAACGCGCAAAAATATTTGCATGCACCATATGTGCATGGATAACATCAGGATGATATTGTTGAATCAATTGACGATATTTCTGTGATGCTGCGATCAATTTTTTTCCAGACTCTAATCCTAAATAAATTAATTCAACATGCTCTGATTTAGGTTTAACTAAAACATCACCTTTCAAATAAGCAATCTTAACTACATGACCACGCAAAACCATTTGGTCCGCTAAATCAGCAACAACCTTTTCAGCGCCACCTAATCCCAAACCTGTCACAACATATAATATTTTCATTATTAAATTTACTTACGAGTGAATTTATCTAGTCATTTAAGACTTCTTGTTTCCATCGATCAATAATGATCTCTGGCATATATTGCAAAGATGTTGCTTTGGCATATTGTGACATTATCAACTTTTCTTCATATGATAATGCAATATATTGTTTAATTTTTTCAGCCATATCAGTAATATTCTGATCCGCAACCAAATAACCATTTTTACTATCTTCAATAATATCTCTAGGCCCTGAATCACAATCAAAACTAATACAAGGTAATCCATGTGCCATGGCCTCAATTAAAACCAACCCAAAACCTTCTTGTTGTGAACTTAAAACTAGGGCACTTGCCTCTGTATACTTATGTGCCATTTCTAACGTATGCCCACAAAAAACAATATTTTTAATAATACCTAAATTTATTGCTAAAGCTTTTAACTTTTGAAAATCACTACCGGCACCAACTATTTCTAACATCCAATCTGGGTAAATATCTACAACTCTTTTCCATGCCAATAATAGTTTATCAAATCCCTTGACTGGTTCTAAACGCCCAACAGCAACTATTTTTTTATGGATTAACTTCGATTGTTCCCCTATTG
Source organism: Wohlfahrtiimonas larvae (assembly GCF_002006755.1). GTDB lineage: Bacteria > Pseudomonadota > Gammaproteobacteria > Cardiobacteriales > Wohlfahrtiimonadaceae > Wohlfahrtiimonas > Wohlfahrtiimonas larvae. The sequence goes on from NZ_MVDO01000138.1 coordinate 10,840, forward strand.
CAATAGATAATGCATTTGGAATATGCACTGAGGAGCAATTAATCCCTAGATACTTATCATTATCAGTAGATGTTAAAGCAATTACTTTATGATATTTAAAAAATTTTTTTGCCCTAATAAATTGCCATAGTCTTCCTGGAAAAGAGAATTTATGATGCTCAAATGCAATAAATTTTATATTATTATCTAAACTCAGAGCTGATAATATTGTTGAGCAACACAAAGCTGGAGAATTAGCAATAAAATAATCAGTATCTGAATGTATCTTTAAGTATGATCGAAGTCTATACCATGTTAAAAAATATCGTTTCAATTTTGAAATAATATTAGTCGGCGGAACATGGATATCTAGTGACTCTATAGTACTATATACATCAAAATATGGTGATGTTTTCCCATACATAGTTAATATAATAACTTCATATTTATCTTGAAATTGATTGGCAAGAAAAGCAATAACTCTTTCCATTCCACCCATCAATTCCATTGATTCAGTAAAAAAAACTATTTTCTTTTTCATTGATTAAATTTCAAAACTGACTTAATTTTTTGTTGCACTGCATACAAAGACTTAAGTAATCTCGGGGAAACTTTAAACATAAGTAATGACAAAGTAACCTTAGAACACATGCCAAATAATCTAATAATTTTTTTATTTGCAATTATATTTAGATCTAATTGTTTCATTAAATACTTACTATCTTGTACATATGAATCAGAGAATGATAGCAACATAGATATTTGCCTATAAAAACAAAATTTTATATATGACTTCTCATAATAATCTTTATATTGCTCATATAACTTTTCTGTAGTTAAAAACTCTAAATATTTATCATATATATACAAAACACTCGATACAGATTTCTGCCTCGAATATGTATTCATAGTGGAACCTTTTCTATAAACATAAAAATGTAAATATTCATCTATTAAATGCAAAGAACAATTATGTATAACTATAGGCAATATTTCTTTATCTTCATAAGTGATGGCTGTATTAAAGCGGTAATTGTTCCAAACCTCCATGCGGTACACTTTATTACATACACCATAATTAATATATTCATATGATAGTAATATATCCTTATTATTTTTATAGTAGGTAATATTTGGCATAAAACTATCAATTATAGAACCATCTTCTTTAACTCTCTGATAACCACACATTGTTATATCTATAAAAGCGTTTTTTTGTAATGGATCTAACATTTTTTTCAAAAAATCATGACTAAAATAATCATCTGAATCTAAAAAACTAATATATTGACCTGTGGCATGATCTATACCTATATTACGAGCAGAACCTTGTCCGCCATTCTCTTTCTCTAAGAAAATAAAACGGGAATCATCACCAACTAATGATTTTGCAATTTGAATTGAATTATCAAGGCTACCATCATCTACAATAATTGCTTCAAAATTTTTATATGTTTGATCTAGTAAGCTTTGAATACATTTAGTGATGTATTTTTCAACATTATAAACAGGCACAATGATGGATACTAATGCATTATCATCAATTTCTCTCATAAATATCAATCATATTCCTCTTAACAATAATTTAAATGCAATCATAAACTTTCTTGAGAAAATAAAGATGGGTGAAATAAAAATAGCTTTCTTTAAGAGATTTTTATCTTTACCTTCAGTTTCCATAAAGGACTGTATATATGCATTAAATAAAGAATGCTTATATTTAGGATGCTCTTTATATAATTCAATAATACTAAGACGGCCAGTATGCATAATATCAATTTTACTTGAAAGATTATCATCATGCCTACGATAAAAAGCAAAATATTCATTTAAGAAATCTAAAGACCCACCGTATTCAGTCAGTTTTAACCACATACTCCAATCTTCAATTACTAAGTTTTCATCATAACCACCAACATTTACAATCTTATCTCTCCTACACAAACCTGTTGGAGCTGGTAGCAAATGTTTATGTAAAAAAATATCATTAAAATTAAATTTTTTTGTCTCTCGTGATACTGATGTTGTAATATTTCCGGCTATATCAATAAATTTAACACCACCAAATACACCAATACTTTCATGATTTTCTTCCAAATATAGGACTTGAACTTTAATTTTATAATTCATCCAAATGTCGTCTGATGCCATAGTGCATAGATATTTACCTCTTGTCCATTCTATTCCTTCATTTAAAGTTTTACATAGACCTTTATTTGGACGATATCTAATTTCAAAACGAACAAAACGTTTTTCACATACTTCACGCATTTCTTCAATTTTTTGTACCGAATTATCTTTAGAACCATCATCTATAATAATCAATTCTATATTTTGATAATCTTGATCAACAACACTTTGAATGGCTTCTTGAACAAATCGCTCATGATTATAACAAGGAATAATAACAGATACTAAAGGTTGATCATCAAAGCTCATTTTTATGTTTTATTCCTCTCATAAATGTGCTGATTTTTGATACATAATCAATAAATACAGCATCTTTCATAATCAATAAGAAAGAACTATAAACAATTATACCAACAACTATTTTTATGCATAATGATATAAAAATATTCTCTATTGAAATAGCAAATAAAATAGCATACATAATACCTGAGGATAAAATATAGTTCTTAGCTACTTTTAATTGCTGCATTACCCCAAAACCAAATAATTTTCCTGGATAATAAGCATTAATAAAAAAAGCAAGAAGCGATGTAACAATTGAACTCCAAGCTAAAGCTGAAATACCAAATGGGATAGCAATAAAAATTGCTAATAATGATATAGGAATCTTACAAAGATCTACTTTAAAAAACAAATCTGATCTTCCTATTACATTCAATATATTCATATTAATTGCACTAATAGGAGTAATTGCACGAGCAAAACATAATGCAATTAAAACAGTAATCACCGCACTCCATTCATTTCCCAAAAATAAGATAACAACCTCTTTCGATACTGCGGCTAAACCTACTAATAACGGTAAAGAAATACACATAGTAATCGCAACTAGGTGCTGATACACTAATAATAAACGTTCTCTTTCATCTTTTATTGAAGCCATCACAGGGTATGTTACACTTTGTAATGTTGACGTAATAACTTGAGATGCATAATTACTAATATTAGTTGCCTGTGTAAAAAAGCCAACATTAGTTGCATTAAAAAAACGCCCCACTAATACTGTAGATAAATTATTAACTACGGTTGCTAACATACTAGCTAGCATAAGATAAGACCCAAATTTAAATAAAGATAAAAATGAGTTTTTACTAAAACATAACTTGGGTATCCAATGACTATAATAAAAAAGCCCCAATAATACAATAATACTTTTACTCAACAACATAATCACAATCGACCAATAATCATACCCCTGATGAGCGCAATAGACAGCTAATATTCCACTAAGGACACTACCATAAGTTGCGGCAACAGTTTGGCTTCTGAAATCTAAATTTATAGTCAATTGGGCTCGAAAAACCACCATTAATGAATTAATGAATATTACTAAAAAGAGAATTCTTGCAATACTTGTGAGCTCTGGTAATTTATAAAACTGAGCAATATAAGGCGCTAATATATATAAAATTATATAAATCAGAAATGCCCATGCTAAATTTATATAAAAAACAGTAGAACTATCTTCTTCAGTT
>NZ_MVDO01000139.1 GCF_002006755.1 Wohlfahrtiimonas larvae
ATTCCACTAAGGACACTACCATAAGTTGCGGCAACAGTTTGGCTTCTGAAATCTAAATTTATAGTCAATTGGGCTCGAAAAACCACCATTAATGAATTAATGAATATTACTAAAAAGAGAATTCTTGCAATACTTGTGAGCTCTGGTAATTTATAAAACTGAGCAATATAAGGCGCTAATATATATAAAATTATATAAATCAGAAATGCCCATGCTAAATTTATATAAAAAACAGTAGAACTATCTTCTTCAGTTAAATCATGACTTCTTTGTATTAATGCTTGTGAAAAACCACCTAGTACACATTCTGATAGTAAAATAAAGACCGTTAACATGCCAATCATTCCAAATGATTCAGGCCCAATTAATCGAGCAATATATACTGTGATAAAGACAGTGCCTAATTGATTGATGATTTTATCTAGGAAGCTCCAAAATACTCCATACCATAATTTCTTTTCAGGTTCTTTATTCAAAACTATGGCCTTAAAGAAGATTTCAATGATGATAATGTATTCTCTATCATCTCTTCAAAAGAAAAATTAGGCTTCCATCCTAAACTTTCTAATTTTGATGTGTCTAAATTAATTTCCACTTCTGGTGCATACGATGAAAGTATATCAGCACTAGGAGGCATAAGCACCACTTTGCTCACCTTATTTATAGATTCTTTTGCAATTAATTCCGCCATCTCTCTAATGGAACAATAAGTAGAACTATTTGCAACGTTATATGCCTCACCATTATTACCGTATACTAATATATATAGTAGTGCCATGGCAGCATCTAATGTATAAATATAATCCCTACACGTTTTTCCTTCAGTGTGTAGAACTATATCCTCTCCCTTTATAGCACTTCTCATAAACTGAGCAAATACGCGATTATCATCCTCCCCAATCCCTGGACCAAATGTTAGCGTTAGACGCGCAATTTTAGTTGGAACATTATATTGGGAATAATAAGATGAACATAGATTTTCAGCTAACTGCTTACTTATTGGATAACTATTACGGATAGACGTTATATCCAAATAGCCATAATCATTCTCTGTAATTTTTCTAGCCAATTGGTTTTTACCATATACTTCCATAGTAGATAAATACACAAAAGATGATATTGTATTTTCCATTGCAAAATTCAATAGATTATTTATGCTACCTACTGCCGTTTGTATCACATCCACTGGTTTTTTTATAAAATCATGGGATTGAGTCATACTAGCAGCATGAATAATGTAATCAATTTTTTCATTGATCTGAATATCATCGCACATGTCATATGAGTACAATAAAACTATATCCATATCTGTAAATAAAGTTCTAGCCTTTACTACATCTCTTACTAAACAAATCAACTGTACATCTAATTTATATAGTTGATTGGCTTTAAATATTAAGTTAACTAACGTTTTTCCTATCAACCCTGTTGCGCCACTTATTAAAATAGTTTTACATTTTAAATGCTCCCAATTAAACTTAGAGCTCTCAATAAATGACATATATTCTTGATCAAAATTTTTCATATTAAATTACTCTATACCATAGAGCTGAGCATTCTCTCTAGCATCTAAAATGGCTTTAAACATATAAAAATCAATAGGAGTCGTGATTTTAATATTAATCGGTTCACAATCAACCATATTTAATTCATAGCCATATTTCATCATCATACTTGCTGAATCAATAATATTATTTTCACCTTCTGATAAAGCTAAGCGATGAGCGGATAGAATATCATTCAAGAAAAAAGATTGTGGTGCCTTTGCAACACGACAATCACTTCTATCTATAATTTCATTGATAACATTTATTGAATGATATTTTTGTATTGCAACAGTTTCAATCGCAGCAGAAGTTGTAATTGCACTCCCCTTCTCCATAACCATTTTGATATTATCAGTTATCAATTTTTCATTGATCAAAGGGCGAACACCATCATGGATTAATACAATAACCTCATCTCCACCATTCTTAAAAAGTTTCTCTATTTCTCCTAATCCATTATAAATAGACAACTGGCCCGTTTCACCACCTGAAACAATAGACATCACTTTATCCATATCATATTGCTGAAGTAATTTTTGTAAATGAGCTATCCAAGCTTCTAAACAAACAACAATAATTCCATCAATATCAGAATGCTTTTGAAAATGTTCTAATGTATAAATAATAATGGGCTTCCCATGAAGTTCTAAAAATTGCTTAGGAATACTTTTAGAATTCATTCTTTGGCCCGTACCACCAGCAAAAATTAAAGCAATATTTTGTGTATTCATTTAATTTTTTCCTTAATTGCATTCAGTATTTTATCAGATGGTGATTTATCATTGTGAAAACATTGCATATAAAAATCAATACTCGAATTGTTATCAATTTCTCCACTGATTACACATCGTATAAAACTTTCAATATCTTGCACATTTCGTCCATTTTTTATACTATCTAAAGCCTTTATCCCTAATTGATTATATTGAGACTTATGGTTTTTTTTAGATAATAAATACATCACTGGTTTTTTAAAATAAAGGTATTCAAATAAGAATGAACCACAGTCATGAATCATAGCATCAGATTCTTGGAATAATTCTAAATATTCTCCCGTATTTAGTTGAGTATGTTTACTATCCTCCCAATAAGCAAAATAACTATCTGCCCTTTCTTTTCCCCAATCCTGATGAATATATAGCTTGCTTTTTAACATGGGGTGAGGCTTAAAGACAAATAATGCTTGATCCTTATATTTATCTGATAATTTTTTCATTATATCTGCATATTCTAAAAATGTTGAGTATGGTCTTTCTCTACCTATTTCATGATGAGGCGCGTAAATAATAACTTTTTTCTCTTGAGAATTTTTATCAATAACTAATTGAGATATATTTTCTAAAAATGGGTATCCAGACAATACAATATTTTGCTTTTTCAGACATGATAGAGTCAAATACAAATCTCTAGAAACTAAATGAGTAGAAAAAATAATCCACATTGCATTATGAAAGATTTGGTTATATTGAACATCTTCATTATCAACCTCATGATGATATGGAACATAACAACTCAAATAGTTCAGATACGCATCCTCATAATATTCCTTTCTTGTTAAATCATGTGGATTTGTAAAAAATATAATATCTGGTGAGATTTCTTCTAATTTCAACCAAGACTGATCATCTGCATTATATGATGATAAAACAGGATAACCTTTATCATGAAAATACTGATAAGTATCAGCCATATCTCGATGCATACTATCTTCACCATACACAACATATGGGCAAACTAAAATTATTGGCTCAAAATAGGGATCTTGTAACATCTTTTTAAAAACAGAATCAAGCTTCCAAGTACTTCGATGAATTGCTAGAAAAACAATTTTTATTTTCTTTTTGTCCTTAATATTCCAAAGAAAATTCTTATGTTTGATCGACATTTTCTTTGATAATCGACTTTTATAAAACCTATCTCTATGGCGTATTAACCACATTTTCAAAGATTTTGGTAAATATCTCTTGAGTAGCTGTTTCATATTATTTGTCTACAAATTGATTACATAGCAATATGATTGATTTAACATCATTAAATAATAAAGTCGGCCCCATTGGCAAACTTAAAACTTGAGAATGCAATTGCTCTGAAATAGGATAATTCAAATGATTCCACTCTTGATATGCTTGTTGCTTATGCGGTGGAATTGGATAATGAATCAACGTTTGGACACCATGATCTGCTAGATATTTTTGCAACTTATCCCTTTTCTCAGATCTGACAACAAACAAATGCCACACGTGTTGATCATACTTTTCAGCATCAACATTTTGTAAAGGCAAGTGGATCAAAGGATTTTTAATACCTTGCAAATACAACTGTGCAATTTTACGCCGATGTTCTACTTCCTGATCCATATAAAGTAATTTAACATTCAACATCGCGGCTTGAATTTCATCCAATCGACTATTCACACCAGGCGCAAGATTTTTATATTTTTCATGAGAACCGTAGTTGCGCAATGCTTTTAGCATTTCCGCTAATTCAGGATCATTAGTTGTCACTGCACCCGCATCACCTAAAGCACCTAAATTTTTACCCGGATAGAAGCTAAAACCAGATGCATCACCCCAATTACCCGCTTTTTTACCATCAATAGATGCACCATGTGATTGTGCTGAATCTTCTAGTACTAAAAGGTTATTCTTTTTAGCTATTGCCATAATTTCAGGCATATTAGCCAATTGACCATATAAATGTACAGGTAAAATTACTTTTGTTTTATTAGTAATAGCTTGCTTAATTCTTTCTGGATCAATGTTAAAACTATTCACATCCGGTTCTACTAAGATAGGCGTTAAGTTATTTGCAGTAATCGCCAAAATACTTGCAATATAAGTATTTGAAGGCACGATAACTTCATCACCCTCTTGTAACTTACCTAATTCTTTCCAAGCCCTCAATGTTAAAATTAATGCATCCAAACCATTTGCAACACCAATTGCATATTTGGTACCACAATATTCAGCAAAATTCTGTTCAAAACTTTCTAATTCAGAACCACCAATATACCAACCTGAATCAACCACACGAGTACATGCTTCAATTAATTCATTTCTATATTGAGCATTAATATTTTTTAAATCTAAAAATGGGATCATTTATTTACATAGCCTTTTACAATAGCAGGATTACCAACCATAATCGCATAATCAGGAACATCTTTAGTTACCACAGCACCCGCACCAATCATTGCGTGCTCGCCAATTGTAATGCCTGGTAAAATCGTTGCATTTGCACCAATACTCGCACCATATTTAATAGTTGTTTTACTAAACTTGTCAGGATACTGTTTAGATCTGGGTTTTTTATCATTAGTGAATGTAACAGATGGACCAATAAAAACATTATCTGCTATTGTAGTACCATCCCAAATATATACACCTGATTTAACAGTAACATTATTACCAATTTTGACATTATTTTCGATTAGAGTATGCGCGCAAATATTACAGTTCACACCTATAATCGCATCTTTTAGAACAACGCTATACTGCCAAATTTTCGTATCTTGCCCAATATTAATACTTTTAACATCAGATAATGGATGAATAAATGGCTTATGTGCTTCTTTTAAAAACTCATCATAACTTCTAATATAATCAGATTCATCATAATGATGGCTTGCCAAGACTAAAAGTACACAATCACTCGAAAAATCATGCATTTCTCGCCAAATACAGTTACCAATTAATATCCCCTTATCAGGTGAATCAAGCCATACCACTTCTTTAGTATAGCCATCATCTAAAACCATTCGGCAACGACCTGCTACACAAATTGCTATTTGTTGTAACTCTTTATGGGCATGAAATCCCCTAGGCTTCTCAGAATCTGCTCCAAAAATATAATAGATTCGCTGAATATCAAATGGAACATTTTTCATAGATTCTAATGCTACTAAAGAGCCACGCTCATCTCCAAGCATAGGAAATTCAATCAAATTAACTAATGACATCTTCATCCACCAACGAAATCAAATACTGCCCATAAGCATTTTTATTCATGCTTAGCCCAATTGTTAATAATTGTTCTTTAGTAAGCCAACCATTGTTATAGGCAATCTCTTCTAAACATGCAATTTTATAGCCTTGACGCTTTTCGATGGTTTCCACAAACATTCCTGCTTCCAATAAGCTTTCATGAGTACCTGTATCTAGCCAAGCAAAGCCTCGCCCCATCAACTCTACATTTAAATCACCACGTTCTAAATATATTTGATTAACTGTAGTAATCTCTAACTCGCCACGTTCAGATGGCTTAACTTGCTTGGCGATCTCTACAACATCATTGTCATAAAAATATAAGCCCGTAACCGCAAAGTTTGACTTTGGATGCACAGGTTTTTCTTCAATTGAAATGGCTTGTTTATGCTCATTAAACTCAACCACTCCAAAACGCTCTGGATCTTTGACTTGGTACCCAAAAACCGTAGCACCTTTTTCACGGTTCACGGCTTGCTTTAACATTGGTGTAAAACCTTGACCATAAAAAATGTTATCGCCCAACACTAAACAAACATTACTATCACCAATAAATTCTTCCCCAATGATGAATGCCTGAGCTAATCCATCTGGACTTGGCTGCACCGCATAGCTGATTTCTATACCTAATTGAGTGCCATCACCCAATAAGCGTTTAAATCCATCAATATCTTCTGGCGTGCTAATGACTAAAACTTCACGAATACCTGCCAACATCAAAACAGATAAAGGATAATAAATCATTGGTTTATCGTAGATTGGCAATAATTGCTTAGAAACACCTTTAGTGATCGGATACAAACGAGTACCTGAACCACCGGCTAGAATAATACCTTTTGTCGCTATCACTATCCTTCTCCTAATCTTTCGCGCTGATAACTGCCATCTTGTACATTGCGACACCACTCTAAATTATCCAAGTACCATTCCACTGTTTTACGAATGCCAGTTTCAAATGTCTCTTCAGGCTTCCAACCCAAATCTTTTTGAATCTTTGATGCATCAATTGCATAACGCAAATCATGCCCTGGGCGATCTTTTACATAAGTAATAAATGACTCATATTTTTGTCCATTCGGCTGAGGCTGCAATTCATCGAGAATTGAACAAATTGTTTTCACAACATCAATATTCGCTTTTTCATTATGCCCACCAATATTATAAGTTTCGCCAATGTTACCTTCTGTGATCACTTTATATAAAGCCCTAGCGTGGTCCTCTACATATAACCAATCACGAATTTGTTGGCCATTACCATAAACAGGCAATGCTTTGCCATCCAAAGCATTCAAAATCATTAATGGGATCAACTTTTCAGGAAAATGATAAGGGCCATAATTATTAGAACAATTTGTCACAATTGTTGGCAAACCATAAGTACGCTGCCACGCTCTAACTAAATGATCAGAACTTGCCTTACTTGCTGAATAAGGTGAACTTGGCGCATACGATGTTGTTTCAGTGAATAAATCCGTTGTTCCTTCTAAATCACCATAAACCTCATCTGTAGAAATATGATGAAATTTAAACGCGGCCTTTTTCTCATCTGATAATTGCTGCCAATATTTACGTGCCACTTCTAATAAATTATATGTGCCCACAATGTTCGTTTGAATAAAGGCAGAAGGGCCATCAATTGAACGATCCACATGAGATTCAGCAGCCAAATGCATCACAAAATCCGGTTGAAATTCATTAAATAACTGTGCCATTACAACTGCATCACAAATATCTGCTTGAGCAAACTGATAACGGGGACTTTTATCAACCTCTGTTAATGATTCTAAGTTGCCTGCATACGTTAATTTATCAACATTCAAAACTTCATCATTTGTCTGTTTAATGATGTGGCGCACAACTGCTGAGCCAATAAAGCCTGCGCCACCTGTAACTAATATTTTCATTATCTTGCCCCAAAACCTGTCAACATTGTTCTAATCGTCTTCAATACGATCAATACATCTAACCAAAATGAAAAATGTTTAATGTAATATAAATCATATTCTAATTTTACACGCGTTTCATCAGCATTAGCGGCGTAGCCTTGTGTTACTTGTGCCCATCCTGAAATACCCGGGCGCACTACATGACGATAAGAATAAAAAGGAATCTCTTTTTTAAACTGTTCCACAAACACACGTTGCTCGGGTCTTGGCCCAATTAAACTCATGTCGCCCTTCAAAATATTAATAAACTGAGGGATTTCATCAATGCGTGTTTTACGAATGAATTTACCTACTTTGGTAACACGAGCATCACCTTGCGTTGCAAACTGCGCACCCTTTTTTTCTGAATCTTGGCACATACTTCGGAGTTTATAGACTTTAAAATCCTTATCACCTAACCCCACTCGCTCTTGAATAAAAAACATTGGCCCACGGCTTTCTATTTTAACTATTGCACCAAAAATCAACATTAAAGGTAGCCAAACTGGCAATAGCACTAAGACAAAAATCACCTCAGCTATACGCTTCATAATGCCATAAAAAGAGGTGGTATAAAGTGCGCCAAAAATATTTTCCGATAAGTGATTAATCTTTACACGGCCTGTTAATTGCTCCACCATCAATCTACTATGATAAACAGGAATATTAGCAAGTGCACAGTTTGCTAAAAAAGCTTGCCATTCATCTGGCATATTACTTCTTAAATCTGCCACAACAGCATCATCTCGTATGCCATTAAATGCCGGTGCGCTCAAAATACGATGATCTGCACTATCCAAAGCAATCACTTCTTGATAATCACCAAAAGGCACTATAGCTAATTTTAACTGATGATATTTATGACTCAATTGATTACCGATCACCAAAACCATATTAGCTAACATAAATGCGCTTAATAGAGCTGGACGAGAATAATCTAGTCGAAGTAACAAAATTACGCCCAATGCAATTGCCCAACATATTGTGACTGAAGGCAATAAATAAATTAATGTACGAGCTCCTGGAAATTTTTGTAATTTTTTATACAATAAAAAAGCAACCCAATATGCCAATACATTCGCTGCCGTTGTATGCCATTGTACAGGTGATAAATGAGGAAAATTTATAATAATCTCAGGCCAAATTATCAAGCTCGGCAAAACAGCCACACACAACAACCCAATCATGAGCTGAAATACTGTACTGAAAACCAATCGCTCATACCAACGAGAATGTCTTCGCTGCTGTTGTTCTACCAAGAGAATACTCCCGTCATTAAAATTCAATATCGGGTATTATAAACCACCCAAAACTTTTATTGTACTGTTAATGATTTATGACCTATTTTCCGCAAAACTCTTGGCAAAACTTTCTTCAAGCAGAATTTAATAAAACTTATTTTAATGAAATCACACAACATCTTCTGAATGCTAGTCAGCAAAATATTACTATTTATCCACCTGATAATGAACGATATAGTGCTTATCATTTAACCCCGCTTGATCAAGTGAAAGTGGTTATTTTAGGGCAAGATCCTTATCACGGGCCTCATCAAGCAAATGGCTTAGCTTTCTCTGTCCATCCTGATGTAAAAATCCCACCCTCATTACGCAATATTTATAAAGAATTAGAGCAGGATATCGAGGGATTTAAAGCTCCTCAACATGGCTGTTTAATTAATTGGGCAAAACAAGGTGTATTTTTACTGAATACCTCATTAACGGTTGAAGCCAGCAAAGCAGGATCTCATGCACATATTGGCTGGCAAACACTGACAGATGCAACTATCCAAATCATTAACCAACAATGCAAGCATATTGTATTCATTTTATGGGGCAGCCATGCCCAAAAAAAAATAACACTCATTGATGAAACAAAACATTGCATTATTACATCTGCCCACCCATCTCCACTTTCTGCTTACAGAGGATTTTTTGGCTCAAAACCTTTTTCGCAAGCCAACCGATATCTCATCCAACATCAGCATAAGCCAATTGATTGGAAGAATCTATAAAAGTACTTTTTCCATATGAATATGCGGCTCGCCATCTTCAAGGTATATATCACCCACCACAGAAAATCCTAATTTTTCATAAAATACTTGGGCATAAGCTTGGGCTGATAGCTCGATTTTTGTAAAAGGCAGCTGTTCAGCCTGTGCCATCAATGCCTGCATTAGTTGCAACCCTAAGTTTTGACCTCGATAGCTTTTTAACACGGCAACACGTCCGATTTTACCAATATCTCCCTTAGGTATTAATCGCCCAGTTGCAATAGGTGCTTTACCATCATATAACACACAGTGCCATGCGATTTTATCATAATCATCCACATCAATTTCAGCAGGATAACCTTGCTCCTGTGTAAACACTAAATCTCGTATATGATAAGCATCCTGAATTACAGGAAAATCCTCGCCTTCTATCACTACACTTTTAATCATATTCACCTCAATTAATTGATAACTTTTTCATTAGATATATACGTTCATCTTCTTCAACATCAAGCCAATTATGACGTAACAAAAAGTGTAGCATAACCCATGCAGTATTCGCTTTGAATACATTTTCTTGCTTTAATAACTTACAAATATCATTCACATGCAAACAAATAAATTCCTCGACCTCACCGTCTTGATTATAAGGCTCAAAATCGTTAGGTAACTCTAAATCATAACAGTGTAAAACATCGTTACGTAACCCGAATGAAGTTTCTGTTGATGTAATATATTGAATATTACCCACCGCAACTGCTTGTCTAACCAATTGCTCAGGAATTCTTGCCTCTTCATCAGCTTCTTTACATACATTATCCATCAAAGATAAATCTGAAGGCAAACCACCTGCAACCATTTGATCGTATTTTAAAGGTGCAACTTTTCTCTGCTTAGAACGCTGTGCAATCCAAATATATGGCTCACCATTGATCATTGTATAACCATTTAAATGTACGCC
>NZ_MVDO01000014.1 GCF_002006755.1 Wohlfahrtiimonas larvae
ATGCTTTCTTGAAGAGGTGCATATTCCTGTTTTGCCATTTCAACAAACTCTCTGGCAGCAGGATCATTCATTACAAAATTTTTATGGATCCATCCATGTGCATTATTATCGCCATATTGAATTTCATAAAATTGTTTACTTTCACTGAGTATTTTAATTTTTTCCCCTGATGTCAGCATTTTAATAATACGACTATTATCATTAGCAGAGGCACGAATGGGTGCTTGTAGTTGATCTGTGACGTATTTTACATTTTGTGCAGAAACAGTAGAGCATAAAACGGCGAGAGATAGCAGTGTAATGATGTGTGTGCGAAAAGACATTATGTTCCTTAAAAGATACTACTTACGGAAGAAACATTATAAACATAAATATACGAGAATGCATATGAGAAGACAATAAAAAAGAGCATTGTGATAATGCTCTTTTATTTGATTAGCAATCAGTGGTGGGCCTTGCTGGGCTCGAACCAGCGACCGCTCGATTATGAGTCGAGAGCTCTAACCAACTGAGCTAAAGGCCCGAATATCTGGTAGGCATAAATGGACTCGAACCATCGACCCCCACCATGTCAAGGTGGTGCTCTAACCAACTGAGCTATATGCCTATGAGTAAATAGGTGTGTGATTATATAGATTACTTGTGAAAGGTGCAAGCTTTATAGTTGATAAATGTTCAATTATTCAATTTTGAGCATTATTTTACCAATGTGGGTGCTGGATTCCATGAGTTCATGAGCTTTATCAGCTTCATGTAAGGGAAATATCGCGTGAATGATGGGCTTAAATGAACCATTTTCTATGAGCGGCAAAAACTTCTCTTTCAATGTTTGTGTTAGTGCCTCTTTAAAAGGTAATTCACGAGAACGCAATGTGCTTCCTGTTAAAGTTAATCGTTTAGTCATAATTTTTAATAAGTTACATTCTACTTTAAAGCCTTTGGCTGCATTGATATAAACTAATCGGCCATCTTCTTTCAGGATATTAATATTTTTATTAAAATAGTCACCGCCAATGATGTCTAGAATCACATCAACATCTTTTGCATAATCTGCAAAATCATCTGTCTTGTAATTAATAGCTATTGCACCTAAAGATTCGCAGAAAGCTTTTTTATCATCACTGCCAACAGTTGTATAGATTTTTTTAGCACCAAATAACTTGGCCAATTGAATGGCGGTGATGCCAATACCGCTTGTGCCACCATGCACCATAAATGTTTCGCCTGATTGGAATCGGCAACGATCAAAGACATTGCTCCAAACAGTGTAAACAGTTTCAGGTAGGGAAGCTGCTTCTACATAAGATAAATTTTCAGGCTTACGAATACAAATGGATGCTGGTGCATTAACATATTCAGCATAGCCACCACCGGAGATGAGTGCGAAGACATCGTCACCTACTTGCCATTCTGTAACATTGCTACCAACTTGTTCTATTGTGCCAGAAACTTCTAAGCCTAAGATATCTGCAACCACGCCTTCGGGTACAGGATAATTACCTTTTCGTTGTGCAACATCTAAGCGATTAATGCCGGCAGCTTTAACTTTGATCAGTACTTCATTATCTGCAATGCTAGGTATTGTGCGTTCTTCAATTTTTAAAACTGATGGTGAGCCAAATTCTGTGATAACAACAGCTTTCATGATTCCTCCTAAGATGATTGTATAGGATTCATCGTACCATAAATTAGGCTAGCCAATTTACATCACTTTTGGATATAGTTTCAGATATTTCTGATTTGATAGTAAATTTTTCAAAATCAAATAATTCAGTATCTGCCAATTGAGATGGCTTAATATTTTTGAGAGATCTGAAAATATTCTCAATTCTCCCAGGGTATTTTTCTTCCCATTCTTGCAGCATCATTTTGGTTGTTTGGCGCTGTAGGCCATCTTGTGAGCCACATAGATTGCATGGAATGATCGGGAATTCGTGAATTTCTGCATACTTAATTAAATCTTTTTCAGAGCAGTAAGCCAATGGGCGAATCAGAATATTGTCGCCATCATCACTTTGTAGTTTAGGCGGCATTGCTTTTAATGTAGAGCCAAAGAACATATTCATAAATAGCGTTTCTACGATATCATCACGATGATGGCCTAAAGCAATCTTATTGAATCCTTTTTCTTTAGCATAGCTATACAAAATACCACGTCGTAAACGTGAGCATAAGCTACATGTTGTTTTACCTTCAGGAATTAACTCCTTCACAACGGAATATGTATCTTGTGTGATGATCTCAAAAGGTACACCTAATTCTGTTAGGTAGTTTGGTAAAACATGCTCGGGGAAGCCTGGTTGCTTTTGATCTAAGTTCACAGCAAAAACTTCGAAGTTTACAGGTGCTTTTTCTTTAAGCTTTAATAAAAGATCTAATAAGGCATAGGAGTCTTTACCGCCTGATAAGCAAACCATAATTCGATCACCATCTTCGATCATTTTATAATCCATGATGGCTGTACCAACTAAACGGCGTAAACGTTTTTCTAATTTTTTCTGAGTAACTGATTGTGTCATGATTTACCTAAAAACGACAAGGAACTATAGTGAAATTGCTTCTAATAAAACTATCTCATTCATAGAGACGGTTTTGTAGGTTATATTAAACCTTGCACTATAAAAGCTGTGGAATCGTGCATTTTATCACTTTGATCTTGAAACACCATATTAATTCTTAAGAAACTGAGTTTGTGTTTTAAAACATATTTTTAGATGAGACTTGAATATATATCATGGCAGCTCTTGATTTAATTGCACTATAATGGGCAATTTAATTATTTAGATGTGATACTGATGTTAGATGATAAAGCACTACTCCGATATTCTCGGCATATTTTATTGCCTGAAATTGATTTAGAGGGGCAAGAAAAAATTCAGCAGGCTCGAGTTTTAGTGATAGGTTGTGGTGGATTAGGTAATGCTGCTGCGCCATTGTTGGCCGCAGCTGGTATTGGTGAGCTTATATTGGTTGATTTTGATACTATCGATTTATCTAATTTACAACGGCAGATTCATTTTAAAACAGAAGATGTTGGTGAAAATAAAGCTGAAATACTCAAAAAGCATCTACATAATTTAAATCCTAATGTCGCCATTTATGCGGTGCCTGAAAAGGCGAATCATGCATTGTTATTAGATTTAGTAAAAAATGTAGATATGGTTTTGGACTGTACTGATAACTTTGCAATTCGGCAGATCATTAATCAGGTTGCACATGATCATAAAATTCCATTAATTTCTGGCTCAGCCATTCGTTTTGAAGGGCAATTGGCGATTTATGATTTTAGAGATGAAAAAAGTGGCTGTTATCATTGCTTATTTGAGGGGGCGCATAGTGATGATGGTGCTTGTGCGCTCTTAGGTGTTTTTGCACCTGTGTTGCAAATTGTGGGTGCAATGCAAGCGCAAGAGGCTTTAAAAATTATTTTAGAGCTGGCAATTAAGGTTAATCAAATGAAAATTTATAATGCACTAACAGGAGATTGGCAGGTATTTAAATTTATACGCAATCCAAAATGTCCTGTTTGCTGTGAGAAAGAGGTGAAGTAGCAATGGATCGGAAAATTATTTATTTGGATTATGCGGCTACAACACCGCCAGCGCCAGAAGTTATTGAAGATATGATGTGTGGTCTCAATACTGTTTGGGGTAATGCGAGTAGTGAACATATGCGTGGTTATACTTCTCATCATTATATTAAAGCGTCATTACAAGCCATTGCAGAGTTTTTAGGTGTAGAGCAGCATTGTTTGACGTTAACGAGCGGGGCGACAGAATCCATTAACTTGGCGTTGAAAGGTGTGATGCGTGCTCAAACGGCTAAAAAGCATATGATTGCAATCACAACAGAACATAAGGCCACATTGAATACGGTGCAAGCATTGGTGCAAGAAGGCTTTGAAGTGACGTTTTTGGTACCCAATAAAAATGGGCAGATTACAGCTGAAATGTTTGAGGCTGCAATTACGCCCAATACAGCTTTAATGACTAGTTTATGGGTCAATAATGAAACCGGCGATGTTTATGATATTCATGCAATTAGTGAAGTAGCGCGTAAGTACAAAGTTTTATTACACGTAGATGCAACGCAAGCTTTGCCTCATTTTAAAATCGATTTATCATTGGTGGATTTAGCGAGTTTTACAGCGCATAAAATTTATGGCCCAAAAGGTATTGGTGTTTTGTATCAGCGTGATTTTCCTAAAATTCCAATGTCACCAGTTTTAGATGGTGCAAAAACAGAGTTGGGTAATCATGTGGGGACTTTGGCAAATCATCAAATCATGGGGTTAGCCTGTGCTGTCCAATTATTATCTCATTATGATAAAGAGCAGCTGCAGAATGAGCAACGATTGGAATATCTGATGAAAATATTATCACCCTATGGTGTGACTAGAAATGGTAAAGAGAATCAGCTAATGCCAGCAATTATTAATATTCATGTGCCAGATGTTTATGGTGAAACTTTAATGGCTTCTGTGCCTCATTTATGCTTTTCACGTGGTTCAGCGTGTAATAGTGATGAAACGCTACCATCCCATGTATTGACTGAATTAGGCTATAGTGATAAGCATGCAAGAGAAAGTGTACGGATCAGTTTAGGGCGCTATTTATTAGAGGATGATTTTAAGCAAGCAGTCAATGATTTGGCAAAATCAATTGAGCAGTTGCAACACATAGCGCATGCTGAGCATCTTTTGCCTGCCATTCATATAAAAGGTGATATGAACTTAAATTTATTAGATGATGCGCATTTTCAAAAAAATTATAGTTTTGATTTAGAACGTGATGATGTTGTATTAAATATTAATCTATTGATGCAGAATAAAAATATCACAAATCTTTCTGTAGGAGTACAAAGTTCGCCATATATTTTATGGTTTATGAATGAAGTAAGTAGATTGCTGCGTTATCAATCGATAGATGTATGGATAAATTTTAGAATGAATCAAGTTTGTGAAACAATGAATATTCCACGAAATGAATTACGTTTAGTGATGATTATTGAGAAATTTATTCGTGATTGTGGAGAATCAATGAAAGAAGGTTGATTAACTTTCTTTGTGGTGATTTTTCTCACTTTGGTAGGCTAGAATTAAATAGTCTACCATTGAATATAATGTCAATGCTGCTGCTATGATCAATCCAATTTCACCAATTAAAAAGATTGGTAAACCAAAAAAATGAGATTTAAAGAGTAAGCAGCCGATGGCGCCCATTTGAAAGGTTGTTTTCCATTTACCAATCCAAGAAACTGCGACTGAATTTCTACGACCTAAAGAGGCCATCCACTCACGTAATGCCGAAATAGTAATTTCGCGGCAGATAATGATAATGGTGCATAGTACAATAATCAAAGATTGTGGATTATCAACTGCGATAATAATCAAAGCAACAGCAACAATTAGTTTGTCTGCAACAGGATCTAAAAATGCGCCAAAAGGGGATGAAACATTGAGTTTCCTTGCTAGGTATCCATCAAAATAATCTGTGATACCTGCTAATGCAAAAAGTGCACATAGGAGAATATTTTTAACAGGTACTCCGAAACATGTCGACTGCATGTCTAACAAAGCAAGTAATACAAATATAGGAATGATAAAAATTCTAAATAGAGTAAGTAAATTTGGAAGATTCATCATTGCCTATATCCTATGTTTGTGCTTTTACCATTATCGCCATTTTTGACAGGAAGTCAAA
>NZ_MVDO01000140.1 GCF_002006755.1 Wohlfahrtiimonas larvae
ATCAGCTTCTTTACATACATTATCCATCAAAGATAAATCTGAAGGCAAACCACCTGCAACCATTTGATCGTATTTTAAAGGTGCAACTTTTCTCTGCTTAGAACGCTGTGCAATCCAAATATATGGCTCACCATTGATCATTGTATAACCATTTAAATGTACGCCATGAGCTTGAAAACCAAAAATGGGCAAAACACCACGCTCGATTCTAAATAATTCTTCTGTACGTTCAGCATCTGCATAGATGGAAAATAATTCATCTCGCCAATTATAAATTACACCACTATCATTTAAAAATTGACTAACATCTGCCAATGCATGAGAACGAGAACTCACACTCATCTCCACAAATTCTTGTGAAAACATGCCAATACGATTCCCCAATACAAATTGAAAGATTTTTGGGAACTCATCTAATAATGAAATATATTGCTGATCAATATACCCAATTTGTTCTTCTTGAAAAGATAATGGCGTGTAACCAAAAAAATTAGGCGCTGGAAGCGCCTCAATTAAATGTCTATAAGTCATATGAACCTATTCTAGCGTTTATGGATATCTCTAATCATATCAGGTAATAAGCGTTTCAATGCTTGATTATACGCTTCCACGCCACCTTGTGCATTTAAACTATCAACAGGTTCTTTTGCTGAGTATATTTTTGAAAAAACAACTTGATTCGTTGAGCTATTTAGCAAACGCACCATTAAACTTAGCTCAACATATCCTTGATTACCATCAAAATATTGCTGCATTTTCTGAATTGTTGTATCAATTTTATATTGACTACTAATTGCCGTTGGTGCACTTAATACATCACGATAACCATGAGATGCAATCAAAGCATTAACTATTGCTACTTGAATTTGCTGCTTAGGTGGCTTAGCCCATTGGCTTTGAGTATATGATTCAATAACATTGGCTGTTCGAGAATATGTCATATCAACATCACGACCAGATGCTAATGTTTTAACATCATCCACCAAAATAGCATAAGGTTTAGTCCGCATAGTTGGTACGGCTTCACTGACAGTATCTGTTGCCAATGTATATTGTGTTTTATAAGGTGCCGATTGGCATCCCACAACCATCACAGCAACTGCTGCAAGGCTCATCAACTTTATCTTCATGTGACCTCCTTATTCTCCTGGCCCACGTTTCGGCTTAGACTTACCCATAATCAATGCATTTGGCTGATTATTGAGCTGATTAATTAATAACGACATTTGATATAAAATGCTATTCACTTCAACAAACGTAGAATTTAAATTAGGAATCTGCGTACGAATGGACTTACCAAATTTTTCCCATTCAACAGCCGTATTTCCCCATGCTTTCAAAGTCACATCAGCATTGGATAATGTAGTATTTAATCCTTCTGATGCCTGTTTAACATTCTCAGCAACATCACCAAATGAATCAATTGCAGCTAAGGCACGATCTAACTTAGGTTCTAAAGCATTCATTAATTTTGCAGCATCTTTTGTAATCACTTTAACATCTTCAGAACTTGTGACTAAATTAGCAGTCAATACATCAACATTTTCTAAAATATTACTAAAACGCGTTGCATTTTGTTCTGTAACAATTAAATCTAATTTACGAGTCACACCAGTTAATGAATTAGTAATATCGTTAAATGCTATATCTAACCGACGTGCAAGCGAAGGACCATTATTAATCTCAGGAATTGGATTATTATCTGTCGGCACAACATTAGGCGCAGATTCCGTACCACCACTTAAACTTACACCGACTAAACCTGTAATACCTCTGCTAGTTAATACAGCCTCTGTATCAGCCTTAATGGGTGTTCCTTCAATAATATCCAATGAAATAATAACATAGCGTGGATCTAGTTCGTTAAGCTGTATTGATTTTACAATACCAACATCCACACCTTTATAATCAACGGTAGAATTAACTGCCAAACCTGAAACAGACTCAGTTGTTACTACCCTATAAGGTAAATAGGTGGCTTTCTCCGCCCCTACAGTCAGCCATACAATCATTGCCAATAGTGTGATCGAAAATCCCACGACAAAAACACCGACAGCTGCAAAGCTAAATTTATTTTCCATAAGTTCCCTCTGTCGCTCGGCCTCTAGGACCTTGAAAATAGTGTTGAATTAATGGATGTGGATCTTTCACCAGCTCCCCTATTGGCTTATATGCCAAAATCTTCTTTTCACCTAAAAAAGCAACCTTATCTGTTGTTGCCCATAATGAATCTAAATCATGTGTCACCATCATAATCGTCAATGACAATGATTCTTTCAATTGATTCATTAAATCATCAAATTCCCCCGCACCAACAGGATCTAAACCTGCCGTAGGTTCATCTAAAAATAATAATTGAGGATCTAAGGCCAAAGCTCGCGCCAAAGAAGCTCTTTTAATCATCCCACCTGATAACTCACGTGGATATAAATTAGCAGCATGCGGTGGCAAACCAGATAAAATAATTTTTAATTCTGCAAGCTCCTTCATTTCTGAAGCTGACAAATTTAAATGTTCCTTCATTGGCACCATAACATTTTCTAACACCGTTAGAGAGCTAAACAACGCACCACTTTGAAATAACATTCCAAACCCTTTACGCAGTTCCATTTGCTCCTTATTGGAAATTCCCCAAACTGGCTGCCCAAACATATACACCTGCCCAGAATAAGGTCTAAGCAGCATAATAATGGCACGCAATAGCGTTGTTTTGCCAGCACCAGAACCACCAACAAGTGCTACCAATTCACCTTTTTGTACCAGCATATTAAGATCTTCATGCACTGAATGCCTGCCAAAGCGATTATACAAATGCTCGATCTCAATCGCGATATTAGATTTATCTGTCATCGTTGTCATTAGATCGGTATATTCCTTGTAATAATTGAAAAAATCGCATCACAAATGATCACTAAAAAGATCGACTGTACAACTGATATGGTTGTTTGTTGCCCAACACTATCAGCACCGCCGCTCACTCTAAACCCTTGATAACAACCAGTCAATGAGATAATAATTGCAAATAGTGGTGCCTTTGCTAAACCAACTAAAAAAGTATTCACTGTCATCACTTGCGGAATACGATCTAAAAAAGTAGCAAAAGAAACATCCAAGTACGATTGAGCCAACACCATACCACCAAATACACTGCAAATATCTGCAAATATTGTCAAAAATGGCAAAGAAATAATCAATGCAAAAGTTTTTGGGACGACTAATTGATCTAGAGGACTGATGCCAATAGTTTTTAATGCATCCACTTCCTCATTAACAACCATTGTGCCTATTTGTGCTGCTATCGCTGATCCTGTTCGGCCTGCAACAATAATGGCTGTCATCAATGGCGCTAATTCTCTTAACATTGAAATAGAAATGAGCTCTACAACAAAAATATTCGCACCATATTGAATCAATAAAGCACCACCTTGGTATGCAATAACAATTCCAATCAGAAAATTCAATAAACCAATGATAAATAATGCTTGAACACCTCCAGTTTGCACATTAGACCACATTGTGCCCCAGCGGATTTTCCAAGGATTAAGAACATTACGTGTAACTGCAAATGAAACCTCACCAATAAATTCAAAGAAGCTATAAAGTTGATCCTTAGCCTTATACGTGCGTTTTCCAACCTTAGTAAAGATATCATCCTTAACTTTTTGCTCAGGGACATCAGCCTTAAAATTTTCCATTCGATCTGAAATAAAACGAATCAAGGTTGAAAATTCTTCGCTAAATTGCGCCAGGTTCATACGCCCTTCTTGGCTCTGAATCTGTGTTGCAAGTTTACCTAGCCAAAAAGCACCACTTGTATCTAGCGATGTCAATCCATGGCCATTGATTTCCACAATTTGATTCATATCTAAATTATGAAAATCTACCTTGGCAATCGATTTCTCAATCACAGGAATATTTGCAATTGTCCAATCGCCTTGCAATATCAGTTGATTTTTATCTTGTGTTAACATCATAGTCATCACTCTCAATCACGTGTGTTGTTAACTCTTCTGGCGCTTTAATCGCTGGTAATTTCGCTGTTAATCCACCAGAAGCCTGAATAATCAATGTTCCCACATCCAAAAACTGACTCAAAAGACCTTTTTTAATATGAAAAGCATCTATATGCATGCGAGGAAACTCCACTATTTGTGGCTTAAATAAACCTGTTCGAATCATCACACGCTGATTAGTTACTACTAATTGTGTTGTTATGAAAGTAAGCGTAGCACGAATTAAACGGTACAATGCATAAAAAATAATTATCTGGCTTAACCATTTTCGCGGATGTAATCTTGTTTGACTCAAAAATTCATAAATAACATTTGGCATATTATTTTTAATCAAGATAGATAGCTGATAAATATAAGATTGTATCTGGTAAGAAATCGTATTTGCCACAGTTTTAGGCTCATCAATCATCAACAAAGAATACAAAGAAAATGATCCTTTAGAAACAGCCTTTAACCATAAGTAAAAACCAAATAACAATATCATGATAGGCACAACAAAAATCCACCAGTGGGTGTATTGTTGTAGTACAACTTCCTCATTATTTGCCAAGCCATCATCTTTTCTAATGAATAACATGTGTCGTCCAATATAATTATTTATGGGTTAAATTGTCGCCAACGCGCAGGATTCTGCTACGCCCCAGAAACACTCCAAATACCTAAGCGGGATATTCTAGCTTTTTTCTCTGCATTTATATAGACTTCATCATGATTATAATGATGATATACAGAGACAACTCCTTGTTTCACCATTTCCAAACCAATATCTAAATCGTTCAGGTACAGCTTTCCAACCATGCGCTGATAACGATCTTGCTCTATAATTTGAACTTTAATTAATCTATTTTTACCTATCAGGTTTTTCAGCATTTTAGTTGCATGATTCCCCCACTCTCCTTGCTTTCTTTCGGGTGCATCTATACCCCAAAGGCGAATCATACGTAATGTTTTTTTAATGTTACCTGTCACATTTGGACATTGAAGCAAAAGCGTATCACCATCTATAATTTTGATAACATCACACATCAATTCAATTGGATAATATGAAAAACTAGATTGATCATAACGACTTTGAGGCGTTTTATACAATGTTGCGATACAAAATAAACCTATGCACAAACCAATCACAACGACGCTATTGAGCCAACGAGAAGATTGACAAGCTTTTTTGACCCACCAAGCAAAATATTTTTGAAATCGTTCCCTAAACGAGATAATTAAATCCCCATAAAACTACATGCAAACAGATCAATGCCATAATACCTGCAAAGACGTCATCAATCATAATACCAAAGCCACCTTTAACTTTACGATCAATAGTTTTAATCGGCCATGGCTTAATAACATCAAAGATTCTAAATAAAATAAATCCCAATAAGATATTTACCCATGACAATGGCACAAGAAACATTGTGATAAAAAAGCCAACAAATTCATCAATCACTATACCGCCATGATCATGCACACCGAGTTCTTGGCTAGCCTTTTCGCTCACATACCAACCCAATAAAAAGGTCGCAATAACGACAATAATGTAAGGAATCGGTGAAAGAAAACTTAATAGCATCCAAACAGGAATGGACGCAACCGTCCCAAAAGTTCCGGGCGCAACTGGCGCACAACCTGAACCAAAACCTGATGCAAAAAACTGCATGGGTGTTTTAATGGTAATTTTCACATTATGATCATGTTTATCTTTCATCATTTTATATAGTGCTCACGATAGAATTTTAATTCACCAATAGATTCACGAATATCATCCAAAGCTTGATGAGTATTTTGCTTAGCGTATGCTTCGCCTTCAGGGTACCAACGCTTAATCATCTCTTTAAATGAACTCACATCCACATTGCGATAGTGTAAATAATTATCCACCAATGGCATATACTTTTTTAAGAAACGTCGATCTGTGCCAATACTGTTACCACACAATGGTGAACTTTTTTCAATAATCCATTGAGATAAAAACTCAAAAGTCATCTGCTCTGCTTTTGCTAAATCAATCTGGCTCGTTTTAATGCGATCAATTAAACCTGACTGCCCATGAGTATTTTGATTCCAATCATCCATTAAATCTAAAACAGACTGAGGTTGATGGATAGCGATCACAGGGCCCTCTGCAATAATATTTAAATCACTATCTGTCACGATGGAAGCAATCTCAATAATATGATCACAAGTTTCATCCAATCCTGTCATTTCTAAATCGATCCAAAACAAATAACGATCACTTGCTTGCATTGCTAAATCACCTTAAAAAAATAAAGGGACATTCTATCACGATGTCCCTTTATTTGTATTTCACTGATTTTAATTACTATTTAGGAATGACCCCACAAGCCATCCTTGCACCGCCACCACCTAATGGTACTGGATCATCGGAAAAATTATCACCATGAACGTGAACCATAATTGCACGATCTTTAATATCAGCTACCGATTTAATACGAGGTGCTAAAACAGCAGTTGTTGCAGTACCATCTGCCACAACATGTAATGGTGGTAAATCGCCTAAATGCCCATCACCCCATGGCGCTCCATGCTTTTTAGTATCAGCAGGATCAAAATGCCCACCTGCTGCTAAAGCAGGACCTTTTGTACCATCAGGCGCAGTATTAT
The DNA here is from genome assembly GCF_002006755.1 of Wohlfahrtiimonas larvae. Taxonomy (GTDB): domain Bacteria; phylum Pseudomonadota; class Gammaproteobacteria; order Cardiobacteriales; family Wohlfahrtiimonadaceae; genus Wohlfahrtiimonas; species Wohlfahrtiimonas larvae. Next base: position 6,633 of record NZ_MVDO01000140.1, read on the forward strand.
CACAACTGGGGTTAGCATGCACATGAAAACCATGCACACCTGGTGTTAAATTGGTTAAATTAGGAGTTAACACAACACCATATTCTGTATCTTGTAATTCAACCGTCCCAATTTTTTCTGCAATACCATCATTCGTAACAATATTCATATCAACCGTCACAACTTCAGCAAATGCAGAAGATACAAACAATGCAGACAAAGACAATGCTAAAACAATTTTTTTCATACTAACCATCCTCTTATTATTTTTTATTGAGAAATAATTTTGTACAACACAATTACAGTAGCATTAAATCATCATAGAAACGAATTTATACATTATGTTTTTTCAAAATATCCATCACTTCATCTGATGAATTTACGATATAAACCCAATCAAAAGTATCTGCACTGATCAATTTTTTATCCATCAATGATGTTTTAAACCAAGTAAATAACTGTGCCCAGAAATCATGATCAAATAAAATTACTGGTGAACGTTTTAACTTACCCGTTTGAATTAATGTTAACACTTCAAATAGTTCATCCAACGTACCAAAACCACCGGGCATACAGATAAATGCAGATGAGTAATTAAAAAAAGTAAGCTTCCTTGGAATAAACTGAGAAAATTTCAAAGATTTTGTTTGATACGGATTCGGATGTTGCTCTCGTGGCAAAACAATATTTAAGCCAACTGATTCAGCCCTGCCTTGTATAGCACCTTGATTCGCAGCAGCCATAATGCCTGGCCCACCACCTGAAATAATTACAAAGCCTGATTCTGCAATTTTTTGTGCGACTTCCACTGTTGCTTGATAATAGTAATCATCCTCTGGAATTCTTGCTGAACCAAAAATTGTTACCGCTGTTCCTAAATCATGTAATGTTTCTTCTGCCTGCTTTAATTCATGATCAATTTGATTCACATCCCACAACATATCATCCTCTTTTGCTTTTAAATATCATCATTCATTGTTAAGTGGGGAATTATAACAGAAGCATTTTTATTAATGTTATAATCAGCTTTTTTGGATTGGATTGATCGTCATGCAATTTCAAGATTTACGAGAATTTATCGATTATTTAGAAAAAAATGGTAAATTACAAAAAATTTCCCATGAGATTGATACCAATCTTGAAATGACAGAGTTTTCAGATCATGTTTTAAGACAACAAGGCCCTGCCCTTTTATTTGAAAACCCTAAAAATCATTCTATTCCTGTTTTGACCAATCTTTTTGGCACACCTGAACGCGTCGCACTGGCAATTGGCGAAACTGATCCTGCAAAATTACGCGAAATTGGTGAACTCTTAGCATTCTTAAAAGAACCCAATCCGCCTGAAAGTTTGCGTTCCATGATCAAACAATTCCCAATCTTCAAAAAAGTATTGGCGATGAAATCTAAAGTCACATCATCACCTGCTTGCCGCGATGTTGTGATTGAAAAAGATGATGTAGATTTAAGCAAATTACCAATTCAAAAATGTTGGCCTTTAGATGCAGCCCCTTTGATCACTTGGGGATTAACCATCACAAAAGGCCCACATAAAAAACGCCAAAACATTGGCATTTACCGCCAGCAAGTGATTGGCAAAAATCGCATCATTATGCGTTGGTTGGCCCATCGTGGTGGTGCTTTAGATTTTCGTGAATTCCAATTAAAAAATCCTGGCAAACCTTTTCCTGTTGCCGTTGCATTAGGCGCTGATCCTGCAACGATTATTGCAGCAGTGACCCCTATCCCTGATACATTATCTGAATATGCTTTCGCAGGTTTATTGCGCGGTAAAAAAACGCACGTTGCAAAATCATTAATCTCTGATGAATTAACAGTGCCAGCATATGCTGAAATCATACTAGAAGGTCACATTTATCCTGATGATATGGCACCTGAAGGGCCTTATGGTGATCACACTGGTTACTACAATGAAGTAGATACCTTCCCTGTGATGACAGTTGAGCGCATTACACACCGCCAAAATCCTATTTATCATTCAACCTATACAGGTCGCCCGCCAGATGAACCTGCAATGCTTGGTGTTGCTTTGAATGAAGTATTTGTACCGATCATTAAAAAGCAATTCCCTGAAATTGTTGATTTCTATTTACCACCTGAAGGTTGCTCTTATCGCATGGCTGTTGTTTCCATGAAAAAACAATATCCTGGTCATGCAAAACGCTTAATGTTAGGCGTTTGGTCCTTCCTCCGCCAATTCATGTACACAAAATTCGTAATCATTGTGGATGAAGATGTCAATTGTCGCGATTGGAATGATGTCATTTGGGCAATCACAACTAGAATGGATCCATCTCGTGATACTGTGATGATTGATAATACGCCAATTGACTATCTAGATTTCGCATCCCCTGTTTCTGGCTTAGGCTCAAAAATGGGCATGGACGCCACTAACAAGTGGCCGGGTGAAACCGATCGTGAATGGGGCATTCCCATTGAGATGGATAAAGAAGTTATTGATAAAATGACAAAAATATTAAAAGAATATGGCTATGATAGATAACCCTTCTTATTATTCATATACCCAAACAACCCTCATCTAAAATGCAGGTCTTTCTATGACAAAACTATTAAAAATATTACCTTTAACTTTACTATTGACAGCGTGCGCATCAACATTTGGCGATCAAGCACAAAATGCCATTACGTATCAAGAAGCACTTCAATCGCCTTCTGCTGCATTGGGTAAAACTATCATCGTTGGTGGCCCTATCATTTCCTATAACCAAACAGCAAATGGCACTCAAATTGAGATCGCTAACGCACCTCTCAATGATCAAGATGCACCATCTATTCGCGGCAATATGAGTGAACGTGTGATCATCAATATCGCTGATCATATTCCTGCTGAGCAATTACAAAATGTACGCATCTCTGCAATCGGCTCAATTACTGACATGGCTGAAATGACACGCTATGGTAATACTAAAATTATTATGATTACCGCAACACAACATAGAATTTGGAGAACAACTAAACCAATGTTTGATCCCAATAATAAAGAACGTTATGGCTACACATATAAGGTTGAATAAAACTTTATGAAAATATTACAAATTCTTCCTGCCATGAACCAAGGTGGCGTGGAATATTATGTTTTAGAAAATTCTCAGTACATTGCCCAATATGCTGAAAACTTTGTCATTTCCGCAGGTGGTCGATTAGTGCCAGAACTTATCCAAAATGACTCACAACACTATGAATTACCAATTGAGAAGAAAAATCTCCGATCACTCATGCAGATCAGAAAACTCAGAAAACTCATTGAAAATATTCATCCAGATATCATTCATGTGCACTCACGCTTACAAGCATGGCTTATCACTTTTGCGTTGAAAAAGCTTTCTTATCGCCCCACAGTTATCACAACCGTACATGGTTTTAACTCTATTAACCGTTATAGCCAGCAAATGCTCCACGCTGATCAAGTGATTGCTGTTTCAGAATCTTTAAAAAAATATCTATCACAAGCTTATCCACAAGAACCTGTGGATAATGTATTAGTCATTTCTCAAGGCATTGATTCAAATAAATTCAATGCAAATGCCCCTATCAATAATTCCATTCGCCAACAAATGATTGAACTAGGTGTCAATTTTGAGTACGATCAAATCATTCTTCTACCTGGAAGAATCACGCGCATTAAAGGCATCTCACTACTGATTGATTTAATGAAACAACTCAAAGATGAGAATCATAGCAATATCAAAGCAGTGATTGTTGGTGGATACGACAAACGCAATGAAGAATTTTATCAATCTATGCAAAATCGCATTACTGAATTACAATTAGAAAAACAAATCTTATGGTTGGGCACTTGCGATGATATGGCTTCAATTTATCGTTTAGCAGATTTAACATTATCTATCACATCTAAACCAGAATCTTATGGCCGAACAGTTATCGAATCACTCGCCTGCAAAACACCTGTAGTGGGTTTTAATTATGGTGGTGTAGGTGAAAACTTACAACGGTTTTATCCTGAAGGTAAAATTACACCCAATAATTTATCTGAATTACATGATGCTGTTTTACGCGAACTCTCTATTCCAAAAGAAGAAAAACAGATCCATCCAATCAGTGATACCATTGAGCAAAGTCAAGCAAAACTCAAATCACTTTATGAGTCATTCAAATGATATTGCTCTTTTAGATGTAGAAGTGCTTAAAATTTGCTAATATATCCCACTTTTATGAATTCATTATTTCTATTATTTAACCACCCATGACAGTAATAGCTATCGGCATTAATCACAAAGCAGCTTCCGTTGAAATTCGTGAGCAAGCTTCCGTATTGCCTGAAAAAGTCCCAGCATTCTTACAAGCCCTCAAAGATAATGAGTGGACGAATGGTGCTGTCATTCTTTCAACGTGCAACAGAACAGAATTTTATTTAGATGGCTTAAATATTTCCCTAGAAGAGTTTTTTGCTTTATGGGAGGCTCACGCTAGAATTTCTATTGATAATATTCAAAAATATCATTATTGTTATAGAAATAATGAGGCTATCTCCCATTTGCTCCGTGTTACAGCAGGTTTAGACTCACTAATTTTAGGTGAGCCCCAAATTATGGGTCAACTGCGTACAGCATTCGACTTATCGCATCAAACCAAAGCTTTATGTAAAACCTTACATCGTTTATTCCAGTTAGCCTTCCAAACAGCTAAACGGATCCGTACAGAAACAAATATTGGTGCCTACACTATTTCAGTTGCTTATACCTCTGTACAACTGGCCAAACAAATTTTTGATATTTCTGAGCAAAACGCTTTACTAGTTGGCGCAGGTGAAACTATAGAACTTGTCGCGGAACATCTCATTGAAGCCAATGTTAAATCTATTGCAATTGCCAATAGAACACAAAGCCGCGCCCATGAGATGGGCAGCAGATTAGCTATTCCAGCATCCATACATGAACTCAATGAATTACCAGAATTATTAAAAAATGCTGATATTGTCATCTCTTCAACAGGCGCACCATTTTCTTTAATCTCAAAAGAAATGGCTAGCAATGCATTAAAAGCTCGTCGAAACAAACCCATTTTGATGGTGGACATCGCTGTCCCGAGAGATATTGATGCAAATGTTAATGAGCTTGATGATATTTATCATTATAGCATCGATGATTTAAATAATATTGTCGAAAAAAATTATCAATCTAGAGAAGCCGCTGCCAAAGAGGCTGAGGCTTATGTTCAGCAAAGCGTTTCTGAATGGGAAGATTGGTTGCAACTTGCTGACCTCTCTGTACATCTACAAACCATCTTCCATTTTGTTGATGAGCAAAAAAATACAACCCTACGTAAAGCACGACAATTAGTTAATCATCAAGATCAACATGAAATTGATGCTGTTATTGATCAAGTGGTTTCACAAATGGGTAATCGAATTCTCCATCCATTAATCTCCCTTCTCAAAGAACTTGAACAGGAAGGAAATTCTGACATGGTTAATAGAATTCTCGCTCAATACACACCTGAGAAGAAACGCACATCTCATTAAGTTAAGTTTAATCATCTAAATAGGTAATATCATGTCAAATCCCGACAATAAGGCTCAACAAATCTTAGCCAATTCTGAAGAAATTATTTCTGCCAAAGCGGTCGAAACTGCATTGGATGAAATGGCTGTAGTCATCAAGCATGACTTATCAGATTTAGATCCTGTCGTTTTAGTGGTTATGAATGGCGCGTTAATTCCTGGCGGCCTTCTCCTTTCTCGTTTAAATTTTCCATTTAGAATTGGTTATTTACACGCAACTCGCTATCGTGGTGAAACTACAGGTGGTGATCTGCATTGGGTTGCCCAACCAAGCATTCCTGTAGAAGGGCGACCTGTATTATTAGTGGATGATATTTTTGATGAAGGCACTACACTAGAAGCTATCACTAAAGCTTTAGTGGATATGGGCGCAACAAAAGTTTATACCGCGACATTATTTAATAAAGTACATGATCGCAAACCTAAAGATTTTAAGGTAGATTATATTGGATTAGATGTGCCTGATCGTTATGTATTCGGCTGTGGTATGGATTGTAATGAATATTGGCGAAATCTTGGTAGCATCTGGGCTTTAAATGAATCGTAAATCATCTCAAGAGGTGTAAAATGAAGAAACATGTTGCAAAATGGATGTATTGGACACTAATAACGCTGGTTTCTCTAATAACGATAAGCCATGCTCAACTAAAAATACAAGTCACAAAAGCTGCTAATAATGCTGTTCCTATTGCACTATTTTCAGCAGATCCACAAGGTAATTATGTTGAGCAAGTGGTTGGCGCAGACCTTGCTCGCTCTGGCCGTTTTATTGCTTTGCCTGCAAAAAACTCACCAGAACCCGCAGCAGGCCCTGCAACTATCAACAGTGATGTCTGGACACAACGAGGCATCCAATATGCGGTATTCTTAACGGTTCGTGGCAATCAAATCTCCGTTGACTTAATGAATACTTTCTCCAAAACATCCATGTTACAACGTGTTTATACTGTCAATGGTGGCAATGAACGTCAATGGCGTAAAACAGCACACCAAATTGCTGACTCAATTTATGAAAAAGTTTTAGGTGTGACAGGATCCTTTGATACAAAAGTTGCTTATGTCGCCAAAAGTGGACGCCAATATCAACTCATTATCTCTGATGCTGACGGTGCATATCCAAGCACCATTTTTAATTCAGCAGAACCAATTTTATCACCATCATGGTCACCAAATGGTCAACAAATTGCCTACTCTTCCTTAGAAGGCAAAAAAAGTAAAATTGTTGTTCAAGACATTTACTCAGGCAAACGCCATGTCGTCTTAAATTTACCAGGCATTAATGGCGCACCATCATGGTCACCAGATGGTACACATCTTGTTTTTACACTATCTAAAGATGGTAATCCTGAAATTTATACATCAGATATCTATGGTAAGAATTTAACTCGCCTCACTAATCATCCGGGCATTGATACAGAACCTGTTTGGGGTAAGGACAACATGATCTACTTCACATCAGATCGTTCTGGCAATCCTCAAATCTACCGCATTAGCGCAAACGGTGGTACACCTGTTAAAGTTTCAACATCAGGCAATTACAATGCAAGCCCTTCTATATCTAATGATGGTCGTTACCTAGCTGTTATGAATCGAGGTAGCGGCAATGGCTTTGGAATTGCAATCATTGATCTTCAAACAGGTTCAACCAAACGTTTAACTAATGGTGGTAGAGATGAAGCGCCAAGCTTTTCAAGTAATGGTCACATGATTATTTATGCGAATGGTAATGGTGGTTTAAATGCCGTATCTAATGATGGCAATGTCACACAACGATTCTCAAGCAATGCTTCAGATGTTCGTGAGCCTGCTTGGTCGAACTAACAATATCAACGTACTGATTAATTTCAAAATTGGGAGAAATTATGAAAAAACGCAGTTTCAAACTTCTTAGCATTGTTTGTCTCTCTGCACTCGTTGCAGCCTGTTCTTCCACGTCTGGATCAGGCGCTGGTGGTTCTGATGCTTATGGCAACGGCGCTGGCTATAATGGAGAGCAAGCAAGCACTTATTATGACTCAATGTATGGTAAGCGCGGCACACAGGATCGCATCATCTATTTTGACTTTGACTCTGATCGCTTGCGCCAAGAATCATATGCTGTTGTCAGCGCGCATGCAAAAGAACTTCGCAACAACCCATCTCGTGGCGTTATCTTAGAAGGCCATACGGATGACCGAGGTTCACGCGAATATAATATTGGCTTAGGCGAAAGACGTGCTAAATCAGTCTCTAGCCTAATGACATCAGAAGGTGTTAATCCTAACCAAATCCGTGTTGTCAGCTATGGAAAAGAGCGTCCTGCTGTAGGTGGCTCAGATGAAGGCTCTCGTGCGCAAAATCGCCGAGTAGAAATCATCTACTAATCCAGCTTATTAAGCTAAAACTCGCTATATCTTAAGTGCACAAAAAGAAACTTTCTGTGCACTTTTGCTATCTATGGCATAATTATCTCTTTTTTATGTCAAAAAGATCATGAAAACCACTAGCTTACAGCTATATAAAAGACTTCTTTCTTATACGAGCCAACGACGAGGCATTCTTATCTTTGCCCTTGTTGCTATCGCCCTATCAGGTGTTTTTGAAGCAGGCTTATTCGCCTTATTAAAACCAATTTTAGATAAGGGTTTTTTTGATAAAGATCCTAGTTTTATCCAAATGATGCCATTTATCTTAATTGGCGTATTTCTAGTCAAAAGTATTTTTGCCTTTTTAGGTAATGTTGGTATGCAATTTGTTGCACAAAAAGTCATTCAAACACTGCGTCAACAAATGTTTGATCGCTTAATCACTTTACCCATTGCTGAATATGACAAAAATAGCTCTGGCTCATTATTATCAAAACTAACCTTTGATGTTAATCAGCTATTGACCATCAGTTCATTTGCATTAGTGACGCTTATTAAAGATTCTGCTGCAATTCTTGGCTTATTATTTGTGATGTTCTATAACAGCTGGAAAATCAGCCTTGTAATGTTTTTAATCGCACCATTCATAGCAATCATTCTACGCATTGTGTCTAAACGCTTACGCAAGCTCTCTCATAAAGCTCAAGAAGATATGGGTCATTTAAATCACATCACAGAGGAAACTATTCGTGGCAACAAAGAAATTAAGCTCTTCAATGCCTATGACTTTGTGAAGGAACGTTTTCATAAAACCAACAACCAGTTACAACGTGTTAATGTTAAAATCATGGTTGCATCTGAAGTGGCTAGCCCTTTAGTTCAGCTTATGATCGTATTCTGTGTTGCAGGTGTCATTAGCTACGCCTCACATCAAGTTAGCGATGATGGATTAACACCTGGTGCATTTTTAGCAACACTAGCAGCTATGGTCGGCTTACTCAATCCTATTAAACGTTTAACTCGTTTAAATGAATCATTACAACGTGGTTTAGCAGGCGCTGAAAGCGTCTTTCAACTCATCGATGCCCCTATTGAGCGAGATACCGCAACACATCATAATCCTGAAAGATTACCATTAAACATTCAAGGAAATATCCATTTTGATCAGGTCAGCTTTCAATATGATAAAGACTTACCTAATATCTTTAATCAATTATCTATCCATATTAATTCGCAAGAGACCATTGCTCTTGTAGGTGCTTCAGGCAGTGGAAAAAGCACGTTTGCAAATTTACTCGCGGGCTTTTATTCTCCAACAGAAGGCAAAGTTTTTATTGATGATTATAATCTTGCTGATTTATCGCTGAGAGATTATCGCCACCATATTAGTTATGTCAGTCAACACGTTGTTTTATTCGCAGATACGATTGCTAACAATATTGCCTTAGGCGACCCTAATCCTGATTGGGATCGTATTGTTGCAGCTGCAAAAAATGCTAATGCATGGCAATTCATTGAAAATATGTCTGAAGGATTAAATACTCAGGTAGGAGAAAATGGTAGCAAGCTTTCAGGCGGCCAAAGACAACGCATTGCAATTGCGCGGGCTCTATACAAAAAAGCTCCCATCTTAATCTTAGATGAAGCCACAAGTAGCCTTGATACAAAGAGCGAATTTAATATTCAAGAAAGCATTAAAATCCTGAGCAAAAATACAACTATGATCATTATTGCCCATCGATTAAGTACGATTGAGCAAGCAGATCGGATCATTGTTTTTGATGCTGGCCAAATTGTTGAAATGGGTACTCATCAAGAGTTGTTGGAAAAAAACAACATTTATGCCAGTCTTTATCGTTTAGGAGAAGAAAATCAAAAATAAGTGTAATAAACTGAAATATAATGAATTTTACTTAAATCTGTAAATTCCATAACTAGCTCAGCGGTGGATTTTGTATGATTCAGGATAATATATTTTCATTTTTGACACAAAAATGTATGTTTTTTACTAGAAATGCGGTATCATTCTGCCATCAGTTGTGTTATTCTTGCGCTGAATATATTTACACTTATAAAAATTAGTGTTCATTTTTTATTTAGTTTAGGTCCTTATTTGGAGGTTACATATGAAAAAGCAATTAACTACTTTAGTGATTGCTGGGCTTGTTGCTTCAACATCAGCAATGGCTCAACTTGAAGGTTTAGTTGACAGACAAGGTGATTTCGTAAGAGATCGTCAAGGCGAATGTGTATTGGTATTAGATGGTACTTCTGGTTGCGGTACTCGTAACGTATCTTTCAGTGCTGATGCTTTCTTTGATTTCGATAAATCAGTATTAAAAGCAGCTGGTAAAGAAAAATTAAATGAATTAGCTGTTGAAATCAAAAATGCTGGCGGTAAAGTTAAATCAATTAACTTAGCTGGTTACACTGATGGTATTGGTACTCAACAATATAACTTAGGTTTATCTGAGCGTCGCGCTAAAGCTGTAGAAGCTTACTTGGTTGCTAACGGTGTAAACCCAGCAATCATCACTACAGAAGGTTTTGGTAAAGAAAACCCTATCGCTACTAATGACACAGCTGAAGGCCGTGCTCAAAACCGTCGCGTAGATGTAACTATCAAAGGTATCGCTAACAAGTAATTCATTACTTGATAAGTCGTTATAAACACCTAATTTCTTAGGTGTTTTTTATTGCCTAAAATTTAATGAAATATGATGGTGAGATAAAATAATCCATCGGCACATCATGCGACTGACGAGCCAACACCTCATTAACTAATTGAAAATCCCAACCTACACCGACCAATACTGAATCTTGGCAAGATTCTAAATAACGATCATAATAACCCTTACCCATACCAATCCTAGTCCCGGTATAATCAATTGCTGTCAATGGTACAATAAAAGCTTCAGGCACAAAATTCACCACTTCTGTTGTGGGCTCTAAAATATTATACTGCCCTTTTTGCCATAAATTCGGGTCCTCATATTCCACAAAGATAAGCTCATCATTCCTATTAATTTTAGGCAAGGCGATAGCGTCATGCTGAATATGATTAGCCACACAATTTACAGAAACCTCATTTTGAATGGCTGAATATATCGCAATAGAAGAAAATTGTTGAGTAAACACGACTAATTTTCTATCCAACAAAGGTTGATAATAATTAATATATTCTGAGGTAAGTGCCTTGCGCTCAGCAAGCATTTGGCGACGAATGTGAGATTGCATTGTCATAAGATATAGAGTGGACTCCGAAGTACCGTTAGGTATACTTTACCCTTGAACCGAATGGTTCAAATGGATATAAGTTTAAGCACCTTAGGCTTCCGAGATAATTCGGCATGCTCACCGGTACCTAGTAATATATCTTACGATATACTTAGGATCAAGGGGACTTAAGCATATTAAACACGAATACTTCAGAAATCCACCCATATTCAGAGTATAACATTTTTTCATATAAAGCTAATAGTCTTGATAAATTTTTATGCTTTACTCAAAACTAGCGCCGTAACACTGCTAGCACCTGCATTCTTTAGTGCTTGTGATGCCAACTGCAATGTTTTACCCGTTGTTAAAACATCATCTACAAGCAAAATACGCCCACTAATAGGCGCACATTCAAAAGCATTTTGTAAATTCATTGCTCGTGCCTGCCGAGACAAATTACTCTGCGGAATTGAAAATGCACATTTAGACAATTTGTCATAAAGGATTGGTTTATTAATATCGGGCTGCAAAACATTAACAATTTCCAACATGTGATTAAAACCTCTTCCTGCTAATCGTACACGATCCACAGGCATTGGAATAATATAATCCACATTTGTTAGTACTGCATGCTGTTCTGATAATATAGGCTGCATTAAAGCCTTAATTACTCTTACCATATGCACCTTATGATTAAACTTTAAATGAATAATTGCATCACGCATAGCATCTCGATAATGGTATCCAAAGATATAATAATCAACATAATCTGCATGACCGCCTACCTCACAAATATCACAATGCTGCCCGCTTAATAACGTTCCGCAGCAATAATGACAATAGCCACCGCAACGCTCTACTTGACTGAAACAATCATGACATAGCACTCCATGATCAATAGGTTGATGACAAATAAAACATTCTGTTGGATACAATGCTTGAAAGAGATATTTGAGCATATTAAAAATGCTTAACTTGTAAGTAATCTGGTATCTTTAAACGAGCATCCGAATCCTTTAGGCGCAATGGTAAATCAGCCTCAAAAGCATCTGGATTAATCGTTTGCACAGCTCGAACAATATCATTGATATGAACGCTATAGCTATCTGCCAAACTCTGAAATAATGGCAATAATGATTGGTCTATCTCCAGAGCTTCCACAATTGGCACCGAGCGCTCCCCCAGCATTCTGCGAGGCCGCAAAACCTTATCACTACTATGTCTAGCTGAATTCAATAACGGTCGATACAAAGATGAACGATAAGTATTCATCATTAAGGGATATGTTGTCATCAATGCTCGATAACTTGGTGATAATACCTGATTAATATTTTCTTCTGTAATTTTAATCAAATCTTCATTTTTAATAATAGTCACTTCACCATCTGCAGAAATACGTTCTATTTTTTCAATAATTTTAGGTAGCGGTGTTTCTCGTGAGGCTATCCGTACATTATTTGGCAATAACCATCCTATAGCATACTCATATTGTGCAAAATCATTTAAAATATTCTCCGCCATTAATGAGCCATCTTCTAATTCTTTTGGCAAAATTTTTGTAGCAAGCACATCACGATAAGCAACTAAATCACTAGCTCCATGACGCGCTGCAATCACAGCCCATGCATAAGACTCTGCCATATTCTTATTTGTTCCAATTCCTAATCGAGACAATGTAGAATAATTAAATGCCGCATCAATATGACCCGCTTGAGCCGCCTTTAAATAAAGTTCTGCTGCTTTGACATAATTGCGAGGGATCCCCATACCTGTTTGATACATGGTCGCTAAATTATTCATAGCATCCACATGCCCTAAGTCTTCTAGCTCTGTAAATAAACGATAAGCCTCAATATAATCTTGGCGATCGTAAGCCTCTATAGCATCGCTGAAATTATCAGCAAAACTAACTGTATTGATCATCAATAATAAAACTAATGTTATTCTGAACATATCTGGCAAAGCATCACTAATGGATCATGGTCACTATAAGCACGATCGCTATTTTGATCTGTATTAATATGCACAATCGTACTTTCTAAGTTTTTAATGTAATCATTGTACAGAATATAATCTAAGAGAATTGGCTTTTTGTGATATTTATATGTATAAATTTGATATTGCAAAGACAAATGAGAACTTTTTAATCCTTGTAAAGCAAGGGATTGCAATGTTTTACTTGCAAATGTATCATTCATATCACCCACTACAAATAACGGAAAATCTAGTAAGTTATTTTCTTGAATATAATCAGCAATTAACTGCGACTGCCTATTGCGCTGCTTCTTTGCCTGTTTTTTTGTTTGATCTTTTGTGCTCATAGATTTCAAATGACAATTAATCACCTGAAAACTCACATCATCATATTGGAATATCGCCCACAACGGAATCCGTGAAGCAGCGAATTCACCTGATCCATCACCCAAAAACGCCTCTGAATCCTGCCCAATTTGCGCCAATTGCTGTAATTTAATTTCCGCTCTATAAAAAAAACCACAACGAATATTAATATTTTCAGCACCACCGCTACTTTCAGGCTTTGGCGCTATTTCCGCATAATGATAAACCTGTTGAAATTCTTCTAATAAAATCTTACAAATATCATCCGCAACTGTGGCTCGAATTGTTAATTCATTCTCTTTTTGTAATCCGCCTAATTCCTGTACTGCAATAACTGAAGGGGCTTTCAAATCCTCAACAATAGAACGCGCAAATTTCTGAATACGCTGAGCATCAGACCATTCTCCCAAATTAGCAGCATTAATCGTTGCAATTCTAAGTTCTATCATGATTCAAAATATAGTAAACGGCATGCTTCCAGCAATCGTCTTTTTTCTAAATCATCCTGATATTTTTTCAAATTTTCTTGATAATTTTGTTGCTGATCTACCAATGTCATTTCACGTCGAATATCGCAATATTTTTCCCATTCTTGATATTCTTCGCAGCTTAATGTTTCAGGAAAATTTTTTGCACGATACAAAAATAACAACGGCGAAATTCGTGCATCATTAAATTGATAATTTGCAGATTTCAAATCTTCTGCTGATAAATATGGAATTTGCTCCATCACTTTTTTATCTTCAGAACCAAAGAATCCATCATATAACATCGATTCAACACGCTGTAAAATAGGTTGATCAGAATAGGATGGTGCTGTTGTTGGCTTGAATACTTCCGTTGATTTACACTCGATTTCAGATAATTTACCCATAATTATTGATACTTTATCCAAAGCAGCCTCAATATCTAATCCATATAAATTTTTCACATCACGCAATACGCCAAATGGCGCAATGATCGGGCATTTATTGAGATGAATCAGCTTCAAAGGCACACGATTGCGATCTTCAGCCAAATCTTCTGTAGCTGTATACATCGCAGTGTTAATCTCTTCTGCGCTGTAATTTAACAGCTCATTCATATCACCACGAAGGTCAATCACAATCACTGCATTTTTATTCCAAGGATGCATAGCAATTGGCATCACTAAGGATAAATAACCATTAGCTTCACCAAACATTCCCGAAACATGTACAAGAGGTTTGTACATATGCTTTTCGATAATTGGCTGTAAATCTTTTGCTCGTCTATTCTGATAGAAATACTCAAAGAATTTTGGCTGTTTTTCTTTAATCAACTTCAGCACAGCAATCGTCGCATAAACATCACTTAATGCATCATGCGCATGATCATGCTCCAAATTATTTACTTTCGCTAATTCTTCTAATCTTAAACTTGTCTTACCATCAATTTTTGGCCATTGGATACCTTCAGGGCGAAGCGCAAAAACGCCACGCACTAAATCTAGAGCATCCCAGCGAGAATTGCCATTTTTCCAAGTATAAGCATAAGGATCAAAGAAATTTCTATAAAAGAGATAACGAGTCATCTCATCATCAAAACGAATAGAGTTAAAGCCCATCACACAAGTATTAGGCTTCATAAACTCATCATAAATGCGCTTGGCGAATTCATACTCAGGCAAACCATATTCATTACAATAATCAGGCGTAATACCTGTGATCAAAATGGCATCAGAAGATGGAATATAATCATCATATTGCTGGCAATGAATATTGATTGGTTCATCCATGATATTGAAATCAGCATCTGTGCGAATCGCTGCAAATTGTGCAATTCTGTCATGTTTTGGACTAATACCAAAAGTTTCATAATCATAAAAAAGAAATTCAGCCATTATAATGAGAAATTATCCCCCAAATATGCTTTGCGAACAGTCGGATTATTCAATAACTCTTCTGTACTACCTTCTGCAATCACTTGCCCACCACTCAAGATATATGAACGCTGACAAATACTTAATGTTTCACGAATATTATGGTCTGTAATCAATATGCCAATCCCACGATTAGATAAATCCAAAATAATCGTTTGAATATCCGCAACAGATAATGGATCGACCCCTGCAAAAGGTTCATCTAATAATAAGAACTTAGGATTTAGCGCCAAGCTACGTGCAATTTCAACACGGCGACGCTCACCACCAGATAAAGACATTCCTAATGAATTAGCAATATGTGTAATTTTGAAATCTTCCAGTAATTGATCTGCTAATTCTTCCTGCTGTTTCTTATTCAAATCTTTACGCGTTTGGCAGATTGCTAAAATATTATCACGCGATGTCATTTTTCGAAAAATAGAGGCTTCTTGTGGCAAGTAACCAATCCCTCGATGTGCACGCTCATGCATTGGCAGTTTTGTAATATCTTGATCATCTAAAAAGATATGCCCTTCATCTGCAACAATAAGCCCAACAGTCATATAAAAACTTGTTGTTTTGCCTGCACCATTCGGGCCTAGTAACCCAACTATTTCACCTGCATTCACATGAAATGATGCACCGCTTACTACAGTACGTTTTTTAAATCGTTTCACCAGCTCTTTTGCTTTCAATTGCATGGTTACTTCCCTTTTGGCTTAATTTCAAAAAATACACGATCAGATTTATCTTTTCCACTCAAAGCCTTAACTTTTTTATTCAACGTATCGTATTCAATTGCATTAGCTTCTACAATATCTGTATCCTGAGTTAACTTGGCTTTTTGTTTCAAAATTAATAAATTCTTCTTCGGAAAGTATTCAAGAATTTCACCTTCGCCAAATACCCAAGGTTTATCTTGCTCTGGCAAATATTTAATCTTAATTAATTTGCCATTTGCAACAACTTTATCTAACTCATCATCCACCATTGTAAATATGGCATGATCTGCTCTAATTTCTAATGTTCCTTGCACCATTACAACGTTACTATCATAAAACCCTTCATTCAGTTTTTGATCATACCCACCTGTATCAGCTGTAATTTGAATCGGCAAACTACTGTCTTCTGGCAATGCATGTGCTGTAGAAAATAAGGTTATCGCCAATAATAAACTAAGGGTGGTTTTCATCTTTGATGGTTTCATAATAGCTCTTCACATCCTGTAATAAGTTAAATTGGCCAATTTGCGGATAACCTTCCAAACTAATACCTTCAATTGTATTATTCGGATATGTACGAATTTTTGTCCATACATCATTAGTGACTTTTTCACCTTTATCATGCACAAATAGCTGTGATGTATTCAAGATTGTTGTTTTTTCATCTTCTTGATTGAATTTTGTTAGCACAACATTATCATTCATTGTAATCAAAGATTGATCTTCATTGACTAAAGCAATATCACTTCTTGCGGTCCAATCTCGCCGATCTGTTATCGTAAAATGTGTTAAAAAAGGATTACTTAATGTAGATCCTCGATCATCATCAAAATGATGCATTTCAGGACCTTCTATCGAATAAATCTTTTGACCATTTTCATTAAAACGAACTAAATCATACCCTTTAACAACAAATAAAGGATAAGGTGACTTTTTCACCTCTTCAACATTGTTTTCACGATATAAGTTCATAGAAATATAACCTAATATACCGATGGCAACAATGAAGAATAAGTTCTGTAATAATTGCTTAGAAAACACTGTATTTATGCCTTAATTGTTTCAATACCTTGATCAGTTGCTAACACTAATAAATCTGCTGGGCGATGAGCAAAAATACCATTTGTCACAACACCAACAATCTGATTAATATGCGTTTCTAGTGCTAAAGGTTCAGTAATGTTCAACCCAAACACATCAATAATCGGATTACCATTATCTGTAATCACATTTGAACGAACACGTGCCTCACCTAATTTATTCAATTCTCGTTGCACATGCCCAACAGCCATAGGTATAACCTCCACTGGCAAAGGGAATTTACCCAAAGTCTCAACATATTTAGATTGGTCTGCTATACAAATGAACTGATCAGCATGAGCTGCAACAATTTTTTCTCGCGTTAGTGCTGCCCCACCACCCTTAATCATTTGTAGTTGAGCATTAATTTCATCAGCACCATCAATGTACAATGTTAATTTTTCAATATCTGTCAAGGGAGCCACCTCAAAACCCAATTGAATCAACTGTTCTGTTGAACGCTCAGAACTCGATACAACAACATCAATCAGATGACGAACCTCAGGTAATAACGCAATTAAGCAATCCACAGTTGATCCTGTCCCAACGCCTAATAACTCACCTTTTTTGATATATGTTAAAGCTTTTTCTGCTGCTAACTGCTTTAATGTTTTTTGACTCATTTTGCTCCCTCACTAAAAACTACCCACATTATAGGTGTTTTTAAGGCTAAAAGGGAGTTTATTTATCAGAAAAACCGGGTTTATATCTAGTGGTTGGCTTGAGTTTCCTGTATAGTGTGAGACTTATGAACCAAAAACTGAAAGGATTTAATAATGAGCATTGCACCTAATAAAGTTGTATCTGTTTTCTATACATTAACAGACGATGCTGGTAACGTAATTGACAGCAACAAAGGTCAAGAGCAACCATTAACATATATTCAAGGCGTTGGCATGATGATCCCTGGCTTTGAAAAAGCATTAGAAGGTGCAGCTGCTGGCCAACAAGTTGCTTTCAGTGTGGCTCCAGAAGAAGGTTATGGTCTTCGTAGCGAAGAAAACGTATTCACAATCAGCAAAAGCCAACATTTCAAGGATTCAGATGATATCCAAGTAGGCGGCATGATTGCAGCTGAAGAAAATGGTCATCAACGTCATTTTGTAATTTTGAGCGTAGAAGGTGATGACATCACACTAGATGCAAATCACTTCTTAGCGGGTAAAACTTTGAACTTTGACGTAGAAATCAAAGAAGTTCGTGATGCAACTGCACAAGAATTAGACCACGGTCATGTACACGCAGGCGGCTACGATCACTAATAAAAAATAATTAGGATTTATTCTTCATGTCTAAACCTTGTTTTCAATTAAAGGGCGGTCTATTCACATTGACCGTCCTTCATTTACAAACAAATGATCTCAAAGAGTTTGAAGAAACACTCAACTCCAAAATTGCTGAGTCTCCTGACTTTTTCAAGCAACTACCTGTGATCATAGATTTAAGCCAATTATCCGAAGATGCACTGCATTTAGATTTTAATTGGTTAAAAAACCTATTAATTAATCAAGGCATCATTCCTGTTGCATTGCATAACATCCCTAAACATTTGCTAGGTAAAGCAACACAAAGCAATTGGGGGATTTTCCCAAATATTCAGCCTCGTTATGACAAGCCAAAAGTAGAAAGTATAGATGCTGATATTAAAAAAGATACTGAAAAAGCAACTCTACCACAAGAAGATCATTGTCCTGTAACACTTGTTACAAGTCATATTCGTTCAGGCCAACAAGTTTATCATCCGGGTGGCGATTTAATTATCATCAATACCGTCAACACAGGCGCTGAAGTATTATCAGATGGCAATATTCATATTTATGGCGCCCTAAGAGGCAGAGCTTTAGCAGGTGTTAAAGGTGATGCTTCTGCAAGGATTTTTTGCCAATCTTTAGAAGCTGAGCTCGTTTCAATTGCGGGAAAATATAAAGTTTTAGAATCAATCGCAGATGAATGGCGCGGCAAAGCTGTACAAATCTATCTTGAAAATGATGATTTGAAAATCGAACAATTTACTAAAGAATTTTAAACATAAGAACTAGGAGTAAAATGTGGCACGAGTAATAGTTGTAACTTCAGGTAAAGGTGGGGTTGGTAAAACCACAACAAGTGCAAGCATTGCCGCAGGTTTAGCAAAACGTGGCAACAAAACAGCAGTCATTGACTTTGATGTAGGTTTACGAAATTTAGATCTTATTATGGGCTGTGAGCGCCGTGTAGTATATGATTTTGTAAATGTAGTGAATAATGAAGCGACACTCCAACAATCTTTAATTAAAGATAAGCGCTTAGAAAATTTATTCATCTTACCTGCTTCGCAAACACGTGATAAAGATGCTCTTTCTGTAGAAGGCGTTGAAAAAGTTATCGCAGGTTTAAAGGATATGGGCTTTGAATACATCATCTGTGATTCGCCTGCAGGCATTGAAAAAGGCGCACAACTTGCGATGTATTATGCTGATGATGCGATTGTAACAACTAACCCTGAAGTATCATCAGTTCGAGATTCAGACCGTATTTTAGGTATTTTATCTAGCAAAACAGCTAAAGCTGAAAAAGGTGAAGAAGTTAAACAACATTTAGTGCTCAATCGTTATAGCCCAGAACGTGCGGCTTCTGGCGATATGCTATCTGTGACAGATGTTTTAGAAATTCTAGGCATCCCATTATTAGGCGTTGTGCCAGAATCTGAAGCTGTGCTACAAAGCTCAAACGCAGGCATCCCAGTTATTTTAGATGCTGATGCTGATGCTGGCCAAGCATATGAAGACATTATTGCACGATTCTTAGGTGAAGATAAGCCACATCGTTTCATTGAAGCAGAGAAAAAAGGCTTCTTCCAAAAACTCTTTGGAGGTTAATTATGTTTAGCGCGCTATTTAAAAGAAGAAAGAAGACATCAACCGCTTCAATCGCTAAAGAGCGTTTGCAGATCATTGTTGCCCACGAAAGAACACAAGGATCCCCTTCCCAGCAACCTGATTTTTTACAAGCCTTACAAAGAGATATCTTAGAGGTTGTACGAAAATATATGCCTATTGATAGTGATCAAATTAAAGTTGCTATGGATAAAGAAGATGGTTGTGATGTTCTAGAACTGAATATCGTTCTGTTAGAGAATGAACAAGACGATGATGCAAGCGAAGACACATCAGAACAACCAACAAAAAACTAATGAGACTCGATAAATGGTTATGGGCGGCGAGATTTTTTAAAACTCGTCGCTTGGCTGTTGAAGCCATTGAAAAAAATCAAGTGCAAGTCAATGGCGACAGAGCTAAGCCTGCCCGCACAATCAAGATTGAAGATACCCTGATCATTCAAAAAGCTGGTGAAACTTTTACTGTGATTGTGGATGATTTAAGCGAAATCCGTGGCCCTGCAAAAGTTGCCACCCTACTCTACCATGAAACAGAAGAAAGCTTAGCAAAACGCATGGAAGATCGAGAAATGAAAAAGCTTGTGCACAATCCAAAACCTGATAAAGCACCTGATAAGAAAGATCGCCAGCGCTTAAGAGAATTGCGTAAAGGCTATGAGTAACTTACTGACTCATATTGATCAGTTTTTAGATCAGTTTTCTCAACGCTATCGTCCTAAAAGTGTTGAAGTTAAATCTCTAACTCTACGACAACTTTCAGAATATCTCTCAGAGCATAATATTCAAACTTGGCAGTTATGTGATCAAGCATGTTTACAGAAATATATTATTTATCGTCACAAAAATGGCCTATCCCTCACAAGCTTAAAAACTCATTTAGCTAGTATTCGTGTATTTTTTGATTTCTTAGAATCCAAAGAAATCATTACATCAAATCCTGCTAGATTAGTGAAAACGCCCAAAGTACAACAAGCTTTACCTAAAGTCATTGCTGTGGATACAATTCAAGAATTATTGGATCAAATGCCTGACCCTGATAATCCCTTAGAGATTCGAGATTTAGCCATTTGTGAGCTATTTTATAGTTCTGGCGTACGCTTATCAGAACTTACTGCATTAGATACGAAACACATCTCTCTCTCTGCTAATGAGATTCGCATTATAGATGGTAAAGGCGGTAAAGATCGTATTGTACCATTAGGAAATAAGGCTAAAGAGGCGTTACAGAGATGGCTCACAATTCGAGATCAATGGATGAAGCTAGATAATGCATTATTCATCACACAACGAGGCAATCGCCTCACAAGCAGGCAAGTCAGTAATCGAGTGAAACATATTGCTAGCAAACTTGGCAAAGGCTTAAAAGTGAATCCTCACATGTTCCGCCACTCAATGGCAACCCATGTTTTAGAATCGAGCCAAGATATTCGTTCTGTACAGGAATTATTGGGCCATGCGGATATATCTACAACACAGGTTTATACACATCTAGATTTTGGTCACTTATCTAAAGTATTCGATTCAGCACATCCGCGCGCTAAGAAAAAATCTAAAAAATAAATGTGATTGCAATAAAAAACCACGCTTTCGCGTGGTTTTCATTATGCTTTTGGAAAACTCAAATTATAGAGTTTCGCCGCCTACTGCACGATTACATGGGCATAATTCATCAGTTTGTAACGCATCCAAGATACGTAAAACTTCATTAGGATTACGACCAACGTTCAAACCGTTTACAGAAACGTGTTGAATAACGTTATCTGGATCTACGATGAATGTCGCACGCAATGCAACACCAGCTTCTTGATCACGAATACCTAACATATCTACTAATTCACCTTTAACGTCAGCGAATGAGTAATGGCCTAATTTGTCTAAATCTTTATGATCACGTCTCCAAGCCAATTTACAGAATTCGTTATCCACGCTACCGCCCATTAATACAGCATCACGATCTTCGAAATCTTTTGCTAATTTATCAAAAGCAACGATTTCTGTAGGACAAACAAATGTGAAATCTTTTGGATAGAAATAGATAACCTTCCATTTA
>NZ_MVDO01000141.1 GCF_002006755.1 Wohlfahrtiimonas larvae
CACGTCTCCAAGCCAATTTACAGAATTCGTTATCCACGCTACCGCCCATTAATACAGCATCACGATCTTCGAAATCTTTTGCTAATTTATCAAAAGCAACGATTTCTGTAGGACAAACAAATGTGAAATCTTTTGGATAGAAATAGATAACCTTCCATTTACCTGGGAAAGATTTTTCATTGATTGTTTCAAACGCAGATACGCCGTCTTCTTCGTGATGGTTAAAACCTGGTTTAACACCTGTTACTTCGAAAGCATCTAAACGGTCACCAACAGTTTTTGAGTTACCAAAAGTAAAATCAACATCCATGTTAATACTCCTTTAAGTTAATTGAACGAAAAATAATTGACGTGAACATACTATATACTTAAACCAACATATACAAGGGAATTACCTATTAAAATACTAAACATGCGTTATTTAAGATTTTAATCTATCATCCCTTACTTTAACTTTGCGTCACCAAAGCTAAAGCATAACAACGCTTTATTATAATACAAATCACTTAATCCGACATCTATCCTTTAGATAAATCTATCACTTTCTTAAATGTTTTTTGTAACAGATTAGGAATTGCTCTTGCACCACGTACTCTTGCGTAATCACAAACAGCTAATGCTAAATCTGGCTTGGAACTTTTTTGAATTGCCTTTTGAATAATCTCATGGACAGGAATATTCATAAATTCAGATGAACCATAAGCAATCTCTTTGTAAACAGAACTGAAACCTTTTTGAAATAAGAAATTTTCAATATCTCGAGCAGGTAATTGTGTCATATGACGATAATAAGTCTCTTTATCCTGACAATATGAACGTACAGTTTTAGCGTAATGTCTCCCCGCAGCATCACCATCAGACATTACATACCATTCTATACCCATTGCTTCTGCATACTCAATTAACGGTAAAACACCACACTGCGCAAATTCCACTAAAGCAATGCCTTCAGCATTTAAATTGTGGCCACAAATCTCAGCTAACTCTCGTAATAACCAAATTTCTGTTTCCCCTTCCACTAAAAACCAGCAGCGTGCAAATAATGCAATTGGTCGACGATGAAAAATATGAAAAAGTACTTTACGATTTGTACTAGCGCTTAGCTCTTTAGGTAAGACTTGATTGACAGCAATCTCTGACGCCGATCTTGAAATACGAATAATATTAGGCAGTGTTAACATTGGTATTAAATCACTAGTATTGCTCGTTAAAATTTTTTGTACGGGTATATTATTCAATAAACGCATACCAACAGAAGTCACAATAGGATGTGTATTACCAAAGTTTTTAATACATAAAATTGGTAAAGCATCTTCAGGCAATGCATAACCCATGCGATAAAAAATAATACTAGAAAATAACTTCATCATGACATGACGAGTGGTCGTATTATCCATCTGATCTAACAGATCATTAATTTTATCCAAAACCTGCCAATCTTCTAAGGTAGGCTTTCTAATATACTCTTCATCCTGTTTATTATTGACAAGATAATAAGTTAATAACAAAGTTGCCGCGTATAAACCTTGTTTTAACTCTCGTTCAGTTAAACGGCTATTTTCCTCTGAAAATTGCTGTATTAGCAAGTCATAAAAAGCTTTGACACGCTGATCCTCATTTTTAAGAATGGGCTTATAAAGCCGATTACTTCTAAAAATAATCAATGGACTAATATCCAACAAGCGACGTAAGCGTATTGGAAAATTATCAACCTCTAGAATAGCGCCATCTTCATCAATAAAATGGTGCCGAGTTGTAATGACTTTATCTACACGATTAGCAGTGACTTGGTAACAAATCACTTGCTTACGAATTTGATGAGAAAAATAACTAACTTCTGACAATTCAGGATAGACTTGTAATGACTCATCGGCAATTAAAGGATTTTCAATATAAGTAAATCGTAAACTCAAGCACTCTTCTGCACAATCTTCCTCATAATAAAAATCATGATCCTGACAATTATATAAAAAATTTTCTTTTGTAATCACAGCAAGAGCAGATAATAAACTAGATGACCCCCAACTATTTTCGCCAATCAATACACTGATATCGCTATTAAAATTCATATAAAGGTCTTTAATTCCCTTAAAGCCTTGAATTTCTACTGAATGGAGTAGCATTTGTCTCCTTTAATCATATTTTTAAGTTATTGCTTTAAAGAATATATCAATCTGATATTTTTCCAAGCGTTATTCTCTTGAATCAATCATAAACGCCCCCATCATGTTAAGCTATACAATTATCTTTATTTCATTCGGAATCATTTTATGCTCACGATTTTTAATAGTCTAACGAGAAAACACGAGAATTTCATCCCCATTGAGCCCAACAAAATTCGTATGTATGTATGCGGAATGACAGTTTATGATTACTGTCACATCGGTCATGCGCGTTCGTTGATCTCATTTGACATGATTCGCCGTTATTTGATGCATAAAGGTTTTGATGTTCATTTCGTACGTAATATTACTGATATTGATGATAAAATTATTGCGCGTGCGAATGAACGTGGCGTAACGATCCAAGAATTAACCAATGAATTCATTCAAGCAATGCATGAAGATTGCGCTGCATTGAATGTATTGGCTCCTGATACAGAGCCAAAAGCAACGGAAGCTGTTGCAGGCATGATTGAATTGATCAGTGGCTTAATTGAAAAAGATCTCGCTTATGCTGTGCCTGATGGCGATGTTTACTATCGTGTGCGTCGCTTTAAAGATTATGGAAAGTTATCTAATCAAAATATTGATGAACTCCGCTCAGGTGAGCGTGTTGAAGTGGAATCTAAAAAGGAAGATCCTTTAGATTTCGTATTGTGGAAGCGCGCAAAACCTAACGAACCATTTTGGGAATCACCTTGGGGCAATGGTCGCCCTGGTTGGCACATTGAATGTTCCGTCATGAGTAAAGAAGCTTTGGGTAGCCATTTTGATATTCATGGCGGCGGTATGGATTTAAAATTTCCACATCATGAATGTGAAATTGCACAATCTGAAGGTTATCATGATCACCCCATGGCAAACTATTGGATGCATAATGGCTTCATCAACATCAACAATGAGAAAATGAGTAAATCTCTTGGCAACTTCTTCACGATTCGCGATGTATTGAAATACTTCCCTGCTGAAGTGATTCGTTTCTTTATGTTGAACAGTCATTATCGTACGCATGTGAACTATTCAGATGAATTATTGAATCAAGCTTGGAATGGTTTACGCCGCTTATATACAGCACTGAATGACGCTCCTGAATCATTGCCAGAGTTTGATGCCAATCACCCAATTGCTGTACGCTTTGCAGAAGTAATGGATGATGACTTCAATACACCACAAGCAATTGATTTATTGTTTGAAGCTGCAAACTTATATAACAAGAATCATGATCCAAAAGATTACGTTATATTGAAAACTTTAGGTAATGTCTTAGGCATTTTAGATGCAAATCCTGATCAATTTTTGAAAAGCGTACCCAATCAATCGGATGATGATTCAGAAATCATCGAAGCATTGATTATCAAGCGCAACGAAGCACGTGCCAATAAAGATTGGGCAGAATCAGATCGCATTCGTGATGAATTAAAAGCTCGCAATGTTGTTTTAGAAGATAAGCAAGGCAAAACAACATGGCGCAGAGAAACAAATTAAATAAAAGGAACTCATTATGATCAATCCAGAAACTAAAGAACCCTTAGTAGAATTTCCAACCCATTTTCTATTCAAAGTTACAGGTTTAAATACTGAAGAATTTGAAAATGATATTGTTGAAATTTTAAAACAAGTTGATCCCAAAATCGATGGCTCAAAAATTAAACGCTTGATGAGTAAATCAGATAAATATATTTCTCTATCTATAGATGTTTGGGTCGAAACTCAAGAGGATATTGATCAGGTTTATGCATTACTAAAAGCAGAAGAACGCGTACTTTGGGCGTTGTAATACAAAATTAATTAACCTCACATTAAATCATGCCAATCAGTATTCATACAAAATTGGCATGATTTTTTTGTGCCTAAAATTAAAGCCACCCGAAGGTGGCCTTATACTAACTATTTAAAATTTAATCTTGTGCTTTTTCTGCTTTCTTCTCTAAACCTTTACCAATGAGAGAGAAGAATACTGGTGCGTAATATAAGACTAAAACTGTACCACCAATCATACCACCGATTACAGTTAAACCTACAACATTACGTGCACCTGAACCAGCACCACTACTAATAGCCATTGGCAATACACCAAAACCAAATGCCAATGATGTCATAATGATAGGACGTAAACGTAAATGGGCAGCTTCAACTGTTGCTTGAATGATATTTTTACCTTCAGCCACCAACTCCCTAGCAAATTCAATAATCAAGATCGCATTTTTTGAGGTCAATCCAAGCACCGTCAATAAACCAACTTGGAAATATACGTTATTTTCAATACCAAAACCATTAGCAGCAACCAGGGCACCTAAAGCACCAACAGGTAATGTTAAAATAACTGCAAATGGAATAGACCATGACTCATATAATGCTGCCAAGCTTAAGAAAATAACAAATACTGAAATTGCATATAAATAAACCTGCATATTACCCATTTGTTTTTCTTCATATGAAGTATCCATCCACTGAACTCGTACGCCATCTAAATATTGTTCAGTGATTGATTCGATTTCATCCATCACAGCACCCGTACTTAGACCTGGTTTTGCTTCAATAGATAATGGGAAGGATGGATAACCATTAAAACGTTTAAGCGCTGGCGAACCTGTGATCCACTCTGTACTTGCAAAAGCACTGAAAGGAACCATTTTACCCATCTTGTTACGAACATACCATTTTTCAAAATCTTCCGGCTGCATTCTATATTCCGCATCACCTTGTATGATCACTTTCTTAATTCGACCACGATCAACAAAGTCATTTACATACAAACTACCCCATGCAATTGCCAATGAGTTGTTCAAATCTTCCACAGTAACCTGCAATGCTCTAGCCTTTTCTTGGTCAACATTAACATATAATTGTGGCGCATCAAATTCACCTGATGGGCGTAATGTTGCTACATTCATCGTTTTTGATTGAGATGCAACAATCCCTAAAAACTTCCCAACTTCTTCCATGAATTGATCATGTGGTATATTCAAAATATTCTGCAATGTAAATGAAACACCTGTTGCTGTTCCTAGCTCAATAATCGCAGGTGGCGAGAATACGAAACCTTGCGTCCCAGGAATTGTCTGTAAATATGACAACATACGAGCCTGAATTGCATCCACCTGTTGCTCTGGCTTAGTACGTACTCCCCAATCTTTTAATTTCAAGAAGAAAGTACCATGCTTAGCACCACGACCACTGAAACTAAAACCACTGATTGACATAATTGCTTCAATAGAATCTTTTTCGTTTTCCACAACATGCGCTGAAATTTGTTCCAGTAATTGATCCGTAGTTTCTAAAGAAGAACCGTCTGGCCCAATCACCATACCGATCATGATCCCCTGATCTTCATCAGGTAAGAAACTTGATGGCAAACGAACAAAGCCAAAATACAACATAACCAAAATCGCACCAAATACCGCTAAATATCTTTTTGGTTTTGTCACCGCATGATTAGCCGCAGACTTATACTTATCATTTAAAACATCAAAACCATTATTAAATTTAGTAACAGGCCAGTTAACTAAACGGCCAATTGGCGCAAAAAACTTAGCAATAGGTGATTGTGAAACATAACCATGTGGCTTTAATAAAGTCGCACACAGTGGCGCTGTAAAAATAATCGCAAAGATAACAGACAATGACATCGATGCAATAATCGTAATTGAGAACTGTTTATAAATAATCCCTGATGCACCACCTAAGAATGCCATTGGAACGAATACAGCTGATAATACTACAGCAATACCAACCAATGCCCCAGTAATTTGATCCATCGACTTACGAGTTGCTTCTAATGGAGATAGATGTTCCTCTTCCATCAAGCGTTCAACGTTTTCTACAACAACAATCGCATCATCCACCAGTAGCCCTATCGCCAATACCATTGCAAATAACGTTAAGGTATTCAGTGTAAAACCTAATGCATCTAGAATTATAAATACACCAGCCAATACAACAGGAATAGCTAATGTTGGGATAATTGTTGCTCTTAAATTACGTAAGAACAAATACATTACTATAAATACTAATGCCACTGCTTCTATCAAAGTTGCAACAACACTTTTAATGGATACCTCAACAAATGGTGTCGTATCATAAGGATATGTATAAGCCATACCTTCTGGTAACAATACTGCCAACTCATCCAATGTTGCTTTAACAGTTCTTGCGGTATCCAATGCGTTTGCACCAGAAGCCAATTTCAATCCTAAACCTGCAGCATTCAAGTTATTAAACTTAGAAGTAAAACTTGAAATTTCACCGGTTAACTCTAAACGTGCCACATCAGATAATAATACCTGACTACCATCTTCATTCACTCGAAGCTGAATCTTTTCAAATTCCTCAACTGTTTCTAATTGAGTTTGTGCTGTAATTGTGAAGTTAATTTCTTGGCCAGGGACAAATGGCGCATCACCCACTTGACCAAATGCCACTTGCGCATTTTGCTCTTGGATTGCTGCTAAAACATCCATAGGAGTCATCTCATACTTATACAATAAATATGGATCTAACCAAACACGCATTGCATAACCTGAGCCGAAGAACTGAATAGAACCAATACCATCAATACGGCTTATAGGATCTTTAATATTAGTATTTACAAAGTCACCAATATCAGAACCATCATATCTACCATCAGTTGAATAATAACTCACAACAATGAAGAAAGAACCTGACGTTTTCTCTACTGATACACCTTGACGCTGTACGTCTTGGGGCAATGTAGGAAGCGCTTTTTGAATTTTATTCTGCACCTGAACTTGCGCCATATCAGGATCAACGCCCTGATTAAACGTTAGCGTAATTTCAAATGACCCCTGACTTGTACTTTCCGCACTCATATAGCGGAAACCATCTAAGCCAGATAAATTTTGCTCAATAACCTGAGTTACTGTATTTTCTATCGTGCTGGCACTAGCACCAGGATAGTTACCAATAATTGTTACCTGAGTCGGTGCAATCTCTGGATATTGAGCTACGGGTAATGATCGTACTGCCAATACCCCAAGGAATATTGTCAGTATCGCTATTACCCATGAAAAAATGGGGCGATCTATAAAAAAGCGAGCCATATATTACTCCTTCTCAATTTTAGACTTTGATGTAGGTGTTTTAGGTTCAATGATTTTAACGGTTAATTCTCCACCACGACGAAGCATGTTTTGTATCTGTTGAATACCTTCAACAACAACTTTTTCGCCTGCATTCAATCCACTTTCAATCAGCCAGTTATTACCATTAGATTGACGAATATTGATTGCACGAGTTTCAATCTTATTACCCTCAGTCACAACAAACACATATGAATCTCCCTTAGAATCACGGAAAACTGATTTTTGTGGGATCTCAATAGCATCTTTTAAAATACCTAATTCAACAATTGAACGTACAAACAAACCTGGTAACAATAATTGCTCAGAATTAGGAAATTCTGCCTGAATTAGAATAGAACCTGTTGTAGGGTCAACCGTACGATCTGAGAATTTAACCTTACCTTGGTGAGCATAAATATCACCACCATCTAAAACTAAGTTGACTGTAAAATTAACATCATCCGAAAGCGTTGATGCTGATGCATTTGGATTAGTTAACAGATTGTCACGAAACATCTTTTGAATACGAGAAAACTCACGTGCAGAATATGTAATATCAACACGCATAGGATCATTTTGTTGAATCACTGCCATTTCTAATGGTTGCCCTGCTGCAACTAAAGCACCCTGCGTGAAGTTTGAACGACCAATTTGACCACTAATAGGCGCAAGCATTTTCGTATAATTTAAACGAATTTCTGCATTATTAACTTCTGCTTTTGCAGCCGTTACTTGAGCATTAGCTTGAATCAATAATGAGTTAGCATCATCAACATCTTGCTTACTTACCGCTTTAGAAGAAGATAAGGCATTAATTCTTTTCGCTTTCTCTGCGGCAGCAAACTGATTAGCTTCTGCTTGAGCTAAGCCCGCCTCTGCTTGTTTTAATGCCGCTTCATATGTTGCAGGATCAATTTGATATAATGTCTCGTTCTCTTCAACATATGAGCCCTCGTTGAAGTTTTGATGCAAAATAATACCACCCACTTGTGGACGTACTTCTGCAATTTTAGATGCCTTTGTTCTACCAGGTAGCTCTGTTTTTAATAAAACATCTTTTGCCTCAACGTCCGCCACCACAACATCTACAGTATGGCTTCCAGAAACAGCTTCCTGCTTTGTATCTGAACATGCCGATACAGCAATGACAGACATCACTAGTAAAAACCAGCGACTACTTTTAAGTAATTTTATTTTATTCATAATTTAAAACCTCAAATTAAAGTTAAAGTTAAAGCAAACTAAAGCTTGGCAAGATGAGTTAAAATTTTCATCGCTTGCTGAATCTCTGCAACTGAAAAATTCTTCATATTATCCAACATCCAATCGCGGTAAATCTCATCTAACACAGATTGACACAACTCTTCACCCTTGGGTGATAAGCAATAATATAAAGATCGCTTATCATTGGTATTTTCTCTCACACAAAGCACTTCATCTTCCAATAAAAGTTTTATATGTTTTTGAACTGCTTGTCGGCTAATCAACAAATCCTCTGCTAATTCTGCCGTTGTCATTCCTTGTTGCTCATACTTCTCATGCGTCAAGATATGGATCACAAGTTGCCACGATGAAAAACTTAATCCTGTTGGCTCTATCAAAGCTTGATTAATTTTCATTAAATTTGTTTTAGCTTTGAAGAAACTATTAAAAAAATCATGAATTATGTCGAAACGGTCTGTCATCATGTCCTAAATAATACGTAAAATGAGGAAAATTATCATAATGTTTGACAACAAGGTTGTCAAACATTAATCCCACTTGTATTAAATATTCGCAATTCTACTTTATACTTTGACAACTAAAACATCACATGGTGAATCATTAATAATGGAGCCTGAAGTTGAGCCAAGCAATAATGCCAGTCCTTGTCTTGTATGCGCGCCCACAACAACCAATTCAACTTTTAAAGATTCAGAGGTTTTGATAATGCCCTCTTTTGTTGAGAATGCAGAAACAACATGCGTATCTGCATCTGGAATACCTAAACGATCTGCTAATGCGCGCGCATGACGTTTAGCCTCACTGACAATTTCAGTATCGGTTTGTTCAGAAATAATTGGCATTAATTCATAACCTAACGCAATATTAATATCTTCTATAACGTGTAATAATGTAATCTTCGCATGGTTACGTTGTGCAACAACAATGGCTTGTTTAACAATTTTTTCTGAATCATCCGAGTGATCAATTGCCACTAATACATGTTTATATTCGTTACTCATAGCATATCCTTTTATCATTGTTTGCCTGATTGATATAATAATGCAATATAAAGATTTGCATTACTATTTTATATTAATCATAACACTATCTAAGTGAATGAGATATTATAGTAATTTTATTACCTCATTATCGTCATGGCAAAGATCTTTTTCATCATTCCAGCAGGTGGTATTGGTGCTAGAATGCAGGCCGACCGCCCTAAGCAGTATTTACAACTTTTGGATGATCAAACTGTTCTAGAAGGTACGCTTAAATTATTTCAATCATTGAATAATATTAACTATGGTGCATTAGGCATTTCAAAAAATGACGCATACTTTCCTACTTTGAAAATTGCCAAAGATCATATTCTTACTTATCATGCAGGCGAAACCCGTAGCGACACAGTCTTTTTAGGATTGAAAGCCTTGGCGCATATCGCTAAACCTGATGATTGGATCATAGTACATGATGCAGCACGCCCTGGTTTAACCAGTGAAGAATTAGAATTATTCATCACAGAAGTAATGTACGAAAAAGATTCCATTGGTGGCATTATGGCAATGCCAGCAGTTGATACAGTTAAACAAGTGGTTCATGGACAGATCGCACAAACCATTGATCGAGAAACCATCTATCTAGCACAAACACCACAAATGTTCCGCTATCAATATTTGTATCAAGCTTATGAAGAAGCTTTAACAAGAAAATTGGCCATCACAGATGAAGCTTCTGCCATTGAAGCATTGGGTTACAAACCTTACATCTACCAAGGCTACCCACACAATTTTAAAATCACTCATCCCACAGATTTACGCTTAATGCGCTTTTTATTAGAAGAGAGAAAACTATGCGAATAGGCATCGGCTTTGATGTTCATACCTTTAAAGAAGGTGATTATGTCATGTTAGCGGGCGAAAAAATCCCGTACACAAAATCATTTTTAGCTCACTCAGATGGCGATGTTGTACTACATGCTTTAACAGATGCCATTTTGGGCGCAGCCAAATGTGGTGATATCGGCATGTTATTTCCCGATACCGATCCTGCTTATAAAAATGCAGACAGCGTAATTCTATTACAAAAAGCTTATGAAAAGGTTCAAGCCAAAGGCTATACAATTGGCAATATTGATATCACTGTAATGGCAGAGCGCCCTAAATTAATGCCTCACAAAGAAAAAATGGCACTAAATATTGCTAAAGCATTGAATATTCATGAAGATGATGTAAATGTGAAAGCAACAACTATGGAAAAATTAGGATTCGTTGGTCGCGAAGAAGGCATCGCCGCGCAAGCCATTGTCCTTTTAAAAGCAATCCAAGAATAAGGTTAATATTCACCTTATAGAATGGTACACTATTCAATTCGTTTTATTTTTCAAACTGAGAGCAAAACAATATGTCGATTGAGAAACGTAAGTTATTTATTACCAATGCACTTCCCTATGCCAATGGCGATATCCATTTAGGCCATTTATTGGGTTATATCCAAGGTGATATCTGGGCACGTTTCCATCGAATGTGTAACTCAGAAGTACATTTTATCTGTGCAGATGATGCCCACGGCGCACCGATCATGATCCGTGCTGAAAAGCTTGGCATTACACCTAAAGAGCTAATCAATAAAGCACAACAAGATCATCTTAAAGATTTTGAAGATTTCCACATCAAATTTGATAACTATCACACAACAGATAGCGAAGAAAACCGTAAATTAGTTTCTGATATTTATTTAAAGCTAAAAGCAGCTGATTTAATTGAAACACGTGAAATTCAACAATTCTTTGATGAAGAAAAAGCAATGTTCTTGCCTGATCGTTTCATCAAAGGCGAATGTCCAAAATGTCATGCCAAAGATCAATATGGCGATAACTGTGAAGTTTGTGGTGGCGTTTATCAGCCAACAGAATTAATCAATCCTTTCTCAGCAGTTTCTGGCAATAAACCTGTCATGAAAGGCTCTGAGCACTTCTTCTTTAAATTGTCTGATGATCGTTGTGTGAAATTCTTACGTGATTTCTTAGCAAACAGCGATCGTTTACAGCCTGAAGCTGCCAACAAAATGAAAGAATGGTTAGGCACTGAAGAAGAAAATAAATTATCCGATTGGGATATTTCACGCGATGCACCATATTTTGGCTTCCCAATTCCAAATGAACCTAATAAATATTTCTACGTTTGGTTAGATGCGCCTGTTGGTTACTTAGCATCATTGGCAAACTATATTGATAAAAATCCTCAATATAACTTTGCTGAATATACAGAGCGTGAAGCTGCTGAAAAAGCTGGCACAGAAATGGTTCACTTCATTGGTAAAGACATCATGTATTTCCATACATTGTTCTGGCCTGCGATGTTGAACTTTTCAGGTTATCGTTTACCAACGCAATATGCTGTCAATGGTTTCATCACAGTGAATGGCGCAAAAATGAGTAAATCACGTGGTACATTTATCACTGCGCGTTCATACTTAGATGAAAAATTGAATCCTGAATGGTTGCGTTACTATTTCGCAGCTAAATCATCAGGTGCCATTGATGATCTAGATTTAAACATGGAAGATTTAGTCAATCGAGTGAATGCAGATTTAGTGGGTAAATTCATCAATATTGCATCCCGCACAAGTAAATTTGTGTCTAGCATTTTCAATAATCAATTAAGCACATTTGCAGAAGAAACATCAGAGTTATTGAACACAATTCGTGGTATGAAAGCAACGATTTTGGCGCATTACGAAGATCGTAACTTTGCAGCAGCAATGCGTGAAATTGCGCGTGGTTGTGATTTAGTGAATGAGAGCTTTGATACAACGAAACCCTGGGAATTGGCAAAAGATGAAGCACAACATGTACGCTTACAATCTTTATGCACAAGCTATTTAGAAGCATTCAGATTATTGAGTATCTACTTGTTCCCTGTATTACCAGAAACCATCAAAAACATTGGTGAATACTTAAATTGTGATTTAAGCAGTTTTGATGCAACTGAGAAAAGTGTAGAAAATACAACCATCAATACTTATGAACATTTGATGAAGCGTATTGATTTAAAACAATTAGAACAATTGGTTGAACGCAATAAAGCAAGTTTAGAAGCAGCTGAACCTGTGAAAAAAGCAGAAAAAACTAGCAAGAAAAAAGAAGCCCCTATTGTAGAAGAAGGCTTCATCAATATTGATGATTTTGCAAAAGTTGATTTACGCTTAGGCAAAGTATTGCGTTGTGATTTCGTGGAAGGTTCTGACAAATTGCTCGCATTCACAGTAGATTTAGGTGAAGAAAAGCCACGCAATATTTTCTCTGGGATTCGTTCTGCTTATGGTGAACCACAATTATTGATTGGTAAATATGTGATTGTTGTTGCTAACCTTGCTCCACGCAAAATGCGCTTTGGTGTAAGTGAAGGCATGATTTTATCCGCATCTCTTGATGGTGATTTGGCGTTATTAACAACATTGAGCGAATTGAAGCCTGGGGCGAAAATTTCTTAAATTTTACAATCATCCATATTAAAAGCGCTAATGTTAGCGCTTTTTTTATTGCCTCACAATTTAGTTATTGGCGCTTAGTAGACCCTCCCAACGATCTTTGCACTACATAAATAGAGCCCAAAATAATCACCAAACCAACAAACGATAAAATAGACAGTTTCTGCCCTAGGAAAATCCACCCTAAAATAAAAGCAGAAACAGGCGTCAATAAACCTAAGCTTGAAACAATGGCAGGTGATAATTGTTTAATGCCTTGAAACCATAAAATATAAGCAATCACCGCACCAAATAAACAAAGGTATATATAGCCCATAATATTTGTAAGCGTCATGGTTGGCCAACTTTCCATCGTTAAGAAGATCGGTAGAATAAATAAACCCGCAAATAACAATTGCCATCCTGTAAAAGCAAATAACGGTAAATTTACTTTCCAATAACGGCTAAAAAAAGTACCACATGCCATAGATAATGCACCTGTTAATGCAGCCAATACTCCGACCATATCCACTTTCATATTCGGTGAATATAACATAATGATCATACCTAAAAAACCTGTCACACCTGCTATCCATGCAGCTTTTGGCAATTGAACCTTTGCAACTGCTGACATTAAAATCATCACAATGATTGGTTGAATTGCCGCTAAAATCGCCGCTAAACCACCTGGTAAACGATAAGCTGCGACAAATATCATCGCTTGCATTAAACCAACATTTAAAATACCCAATATTGCTATTTTAAGCCAATCTTTTCCTTTTGGTAACACTCTAGTACATAAAACCAATATCAATCCCGCGGGTAAAACACGCAATAAGGCTGCCAAAAATGGTTGATTTGGTGGTAATAGCTCCGTTGTCACAATATATGTTGATCCCCAAATCAAAGGAGTCAACATTGTTAATAAAAGTATGGTTAAGCGGGACATAAACTTCCTCTAAAAGTATCTTGATGTTAAGATATATAATATAAACCTATTTATCTCGAGGTCAAGATATATGTCATTCGATAATGATAGAATTGCTCATGCTATTCATTTATGGCGCGCTCAAAAACCAGATTTAGCAGTTGATGAAATGTTGATGATCGGCCGCTTGATTAATTGCTCCATTCAAGCGTTTAACCATCTCGATGCACTCTATGAAAGCTATGGCATTAACCGTGGTGAATTTGATGTCCTTGCAACCATTCGCAGAAATGGCGCTCCTTACCAACTTTCACCCACACAGATATTTTCATCACTCATGATTTCATCGGGTACGATGACCAACCGACTACAACAATTAGAAAAAAAAGGATTAATTAATCGTTGTAATCACCCTGAAGATGCTCGTAGCTCTTTAGTAGCGTTATCTGATGATGGCTTAAAATTAATCAATCAGCTCATTTATGATCATGTTGAACTTGAAAAGCAGATGAATGAATTAATTAGCCCCGAAGTTAGACAAGCAATTACCGATGGCTTGGGAGAGTGGTTAGAAAAATTATCAACATTTTCACCAAAATCATCCATATAAAAAAAGCCTCACAACGAGGCTTTCAACTATTTTATCTTAGATGCTTTCGTAATTTTAATAACAATAGATGACAAGAAAATTAAAGCAATGATATTTGGTATCACCATTAAACCATTGAACATATCCGCCATATCCCAAACCAAATCCACTTTAAAAAATGCTGCAACAAAGATAAAGCACACCACTAAAACTTGGAAAATACGAATGGCTAATGATGAATTAAACAAATAGCGTACATTTGTTTCTGCATAATAATACCAACCAATAATGGTTGAAAATGCAAAACACAGCAATGCAATACTCACAAAGTAACCACCAAAATCACCAAATACAGATTGATAAGCCTGCTGAGTTACTGCAATACCTTTAACTTTATATATGGACAAGAAGTTACCATCTTGTAAGGTTAAACCTAATGCTGCCCAATCTTTCAAAGCTGATGTAATGATCACAAAACCAGTCAAAGTCACAATAGTACAAACAATGAAAACGCCCATCATCGCTAAGAATGCCTGCTCTTCTGGTGCTGTATCTTTAGCAACAGCATGCGCATGTGGTGTAGATCCCATCCCTGCTTCATTCGAGAATAAACCACGTGCAATACCAAATCGTGCTGCTTGTTGAATCGCAATCCCAGCACCGGCGCCTAATACTGCTTCAGGATTAAATGCAGCGACAAAAATAATGCGAATGGCTTCCCATAAGTATTGATAATTCAATGCTAAAATCACGACAACGCCCAATAGATAAAAGAGCGCCATCAATGGAATCAACTTTTCAACAACTGCAGCAATATTCTTAATTCCACCCATAATCACTAAACCTGTAATTACGGCTAAAACTGCCCCCATTATACCGGCAGGAATACCAAACGAATTATTGAATGCTTCAACAATGGAGTTACTTTGCACCATATTGCCAATCAAACCTAAAGCAATAATAATCAAGATTGCAAAAATTATGGCTAACCACTTCAAGCCTAAACCTTGCTCAATATAATATGCTGGGCCACCTACAACTTGCCCATTCTTATCTTTAGTTTTGAAATGGATCGCCAAAATTGCTTCAGCATAGATGGTTGCCATCCCTAAAAATGATGAGATCCAAATCCAAAAGATTGCCCCTGGCCCACCCAATAATATTGCAGTTGCAGGCCCTGCTAGATTACCTGTTCCCACTTGCCCCGCAATTGCAGTTGCGACAGCTTGGAACGAGCTCATTCCGCTCTTCCCTGCTTTTTCCCCTTTTAAGGAAACACCTGAAAAGAACATCTTCATCCCCGAGATAAACCCTCGGATCTGAATAAATCCTAAACGCACTGTAAAAAATATTCCTACACCAACTAATAGAAATATCAACAAATGATTCCACAAAATACCATTAACGGTGCTCACCACCGTTTCCAAAAAGTGCATGTTGCCTCCCTTATTACACAGAAATATAGTTTATATTTTTTTCATTATTTTGTAAGAAACAAAATCAATAAAATTCATCAAATAAGAGTAAAATGTCTAGTAAATGCACTATGCTCAGCATATATCATTATCAAAATTTTTAGGATCTACATCATATATGATGCACATCAATCGCTTTCGCTCTCAGTGAAGCACTCACAGAATCTCTAGTTTAGAGATAAGTTCGGGTGTTATGCGTTTGATCGTCCGTTGATTAAGGTTTAACACCCTTCTTTCGTTTATTTTCAAAAAAGGAAAGTGTTAACTCTATGAATCCATGGCAAACTTTTAAACAACAATATTTAATAAAGTTTTGGAACCCTGTACCCGCAGTGATCGCAGCAGGTATATTAGCAACCTATTACTTTGGTATTACAGGCACATTATGGGCTGTGACTGGCGAATTCACTCGTTGGGGCGGACATGCTCTACAAATCGTTGGGATTGATCCAAGTGATTGGACATACTTCAAAATGATTGGTTTTCAAGGCTCTCCCTTAGATCGAACTGACGGGCTATTATTAATTGGTATGTTTGGCGGCTGTATTGCATCGGCATTATGGGCTAACAATATCAAATACCGAAACTCACCACATAAAATTCGTATTTTCCAAGCTTTAGTTGGCGGTGTCATTGCAGGCTTTGGCGCACGTTTAGCAATGGGCTGTAACTTAGCTGCATTCTTCACAGGGATTCCACAATTCTCATTACATGCTTGGTTCTTTGCTATTACCACTGCTGTGGGTTCTTATCTTGGTGCTAAAGTTGCATTACATCCTATTTTTAGAATTCCTTTAAATTTAAAGAAGGTTACTGCACAAGCACCTTTGAAACAAAACCCTGCGCAAGTGAAAAACCGTTTTATTTTAGGTTCTAGCATTTTCATGTTGTTAGCCATTATTGGCATTGTCTTGTTATTCTTTAAACCGATGTTTGGTATTGCATTGCTCTTTGGTACTGCTTTTGGTTTATTGATTGAACGAGCTCAAATCTGCTTCACTTCTGCCTTCCGTGATCTTTGGGTAACAGGTCGAACGCATATGGCAAAAGCGATCATCATCGGTATGATGGTGAGCACAATTGGCACATTTGCCTTCATTGAAGCAGGCATTGCACCTAAGATCTTTTGGGCAGCCCCTAATGCTTTATTGGGTGGATTATTATTTGGCTTTGGTATCGTATTAGCAGGCGGCTGTGAAACAGGTTGGATGTATCGCGCAGTTGAAGGCCAAGTACATTATTGGTGGGTTGGTCTTGGTAATATTATTGGTGCAACTGTTTTAGCCTATTATTGGGATGATTTATCTCCATATTTAGTGGCTGATTTTGAGAAAATAAACTTATTACAAAAAGCAGGCCCTTATGGTGGATTAATCATTAACTATGCATTGATGATGGCATGTTTAGCTTTAGTTTTATGGTGGGAACATCGCTTCTTTAAAAAACGTCAAGCAGCCAAAACACAAGCAACAGTTAATGCATCTGTACAGCGCCCAATTAACGTGATTTCATAATTTATAAGGAAAATACTATGAGTGATTCAATCAATGTTGATGAAATTGTCCCAACATTACGTTTAGATATGGTAGGGGAACCTTGCCCTTATCCTGCCGTTGCAACATTGGAAGTGATGCCACAATTGAATGATGGTGATATTTTAGAAGTGATCAGTGATTGCCCGCAGTCTATCAATAATATTCCAATTGATGCTAAAAATCATGGCTATGAAGTATTAGCCATTGAGCAACATGGTCCAACGATTCGTTATTTGATTCGTAAGTAAGAAAAAGCCTTTATAATCAGCTATACTTTCCTCAAATACAATTCTTTGAGGAAAGTATGCAAATTAAAAAATTACTCTTAAATGCATCATCTGTTCTAACCATTGTCGGCATTGGTTTATATCTATTTATTGCAAACCAAGCGCCAACAATCTACTATCCATGGCAAGGTTTTTACTACAAAAGTATTGATGAATATGCAGATGCATTTGATCTACCTAAAGATAAAATCGATACCGAAACATTTACGTTGTTATCAGATGGCTTGGCGCATGATAAAAATAATATTTATTATTTTCAAAAAATCATTCCAAACACTGGCATTGACACAATCGAAGAATATAAACATAAATTATTTTTAGATTTCTCAAGGGCTTACCATGGGCCAGAAAAAGACCAATGGGATGAAGCCACTTTCCAAATATTAGATGTGTATGATGCAATTGCTCGCGATAAAAATCATTCATATTTTGGCGGTTACATCCTTAAAAGCATTCCTCGTGATCAACTACAAGCTTTAAGCAATGGTTTTTACACCGACAATACCGATGTTTACCATGGCAGTACAAAAACAAAGCTCAACATCAAACACTTAAAATTTGATCATGGCTATGCGATAGACAATCAAACAATTATGACACAATCTATATTTGGCTTAAGATCGTATCTCGATGCAGATGCTAAAACCTTTAAAGCCATCAATCGCAATTTTGCCAAAGATAAAAATCATTATTTTTACCAAGGTGCAGAGCTTGCCAACATTGACTACGCAAGCTTCAAGCCCTTCATTCGTCATGCGGTTGATAAAAATCGCGCCTATTTCTTTTTAAATCCTG
This sequence comes from Wohlfahrtiimonas larvae, assembly GCF_002006755.1. Lineage (GTDB taxonomy): Bacteria > Pseudomonadota > Gammaproteobacteria > Cardiobacteriales > Wohlfahrtiimonadaceae > Wohlfahrtiimonas > Wohlfahrtiimonas larvae. Next base: position 18,526 of record NZ_MVDO01000141.1, read on the forward strand.
GTCAAATCAACATCACAAATGGCACTGATCTTGCGTCATACGAAGAGCTTAATCGCTATTATGCTAAAGATAAAAACTACCTTTACACTGAAGGTAAAAGAGTTGCCAATGTTGATCCAAACAAGATACAAAAAAATCAATTTGGCACATTGCATGATGGTACCAATGTCATTTCAGGTACAGGTGTCATTATGAATGCAGATGTTGAAACATTCCGACGCTACCCTGATATGGGCTACGCTACTGATAAAAACAGCATTTATTATAATGATCAAAAAATTCTAGGCTCTGATGGTCAATCCTTTGAATTTATAACCACAACAGAATATGGCCGTGCCTACGTTAAAGATAAAAACTACATTTATAAAAATGGCCGAATGATTGAAGGCCTTGATCCCGATACTTTTGAAATTATCAGCGATGATTGGTTTAAAGACAAAGATCACATTTTCTATCGTGAAGATATTGTTAATGAAGCAGACTATGAAACATTTGAAGTGATCAATGAATCTATGGCTCGGGATAAAAATAACCTCTATTTTGTTTTTGCATTCAGCTATTCAGTGGTTCAATCCATTAAAGATCCACTAAGCTTTGAGCATGTTGATGGGCGATTTTTCAAAGATAAATTTAAAGTTTATTATTCTCATGTTTCTGAATTTTACCCGCTCAATGGGGTTGATGTCGAAAGTTTTGAAGTATTGGGTGATGGCTACTTTAAAGATAAAAACAAAATCTATTATAAAGAGCATACTTCTTTCTATCGCCCACCTTTCATTACGAAGGCAGACTCACAAACTTTCTCACTTGTTAAGCCGATCATCGGTGCATCTTCTCATTTTGATGGCCGAGATAAAAATGGATGTTTCAAAGAAGGCTCAAGCATTGATTGCTCCAAATAATTAGCAGGGATATATTATGAAATTTAAACTAACCAGCATTATTTTATCTTTTGCGTTGATGTCTATATCGCATGCACAATTACGCTTGATTTCAGCTGATGAAATCCCAGTCTACCACGGTGAAAGCTATGAAGATTTTGCTAATGAAGAATATTTTGAGCGATTCCCTGGCATTAAAAACATTGCAGATTTAAGCACCTTTAAAGCGATCACGGGCACTTATGCCGTGGATAAAGATCAAGCTTATTATAAAGATCGTATTTTCAAAGATGCTAACCCTCAAACATTGCGCCCACACTGGACGACAAATGGCCAAGGCAAAGGCTATGTAATTGATGATAACCATGTTTTTTATGAAGGCGCCATTGTTCCTCATGCTGATCCTTATACATTTGACATTTTAGGATCATCACTAGGATTTTCATTTACTTACAGCATTGATGCCAGCTACGTTTATATGGATAACAAGATCATTTATGGCGCAGATCCTGACACTTTTGTTTTCTACACCAATGGCCATGCCCGCGATAAAAGCCATATTTTTTACAAAGATAAAATTCTCGCAAACAGCGATGCCAATTCATTCAGATTTCTAAAAAGCATTCAACCAGGCACCGCTACCGATACTTTAGGTTATGCCATTGACAAAAATCAGGCTTATTATTATCCTGAAATCATCCGTGGCGCTAACCCGAAAAAACTTGAATTAGTGACTAAAGAAATCGCCAAAGATGACCGTAATATTTATAACGAAGGCAAAGTTTTAGATCTTAATGTTGATATTGAAAGCTTCCAATTATTTTCGCCCAATACTTCAGAAAGAACTTTATTCGTTGATAAAAACCATATTTATGCACAATGGATGAGATACTTTTACGCCATTACAGATGCCGATGTTAAAACATTCAAACCGTTCCGACATCAAAATTCAGTCTATGCCACAGACCAGCATTATGTATTTGCGATAGAATTTGAAAAATATAAAATCCTAGAAGGACTTGATCCTCAAAAAACTGAGTTCTACGGCCCATTTATTACAGATGGAACAATCATGTATAACAGCCTTTCCTCATGGACCAACGCGGGGAAATCTGACGAAGGCCTTGCTGAAAATCGCGTACCAAGCTATGGCTTTGAATTGGTGGATATGATCGATATTCCAACATTTGAATACCTTGCAGGAAACTTTGCCATGGATGAAGATAACGTATTCAGAGGATCAGGCGCCAGCCTCAAATTACTAGGTCCACGCTCTGAATTAAACCCTCAAATATTAAAAAATCACCATATGATTAAAATTCAAAACCAATGCTTTGATTTTAATGGTTATGAAGAGGAATGCCCATAATCAATGGCATCGGTTGCGATGTTCACCATCCATTCAATATCTTTTTCAGTCACGATATATGGCGTATTAAAGTACACGATTCCACCGAGTGGGCGAATCAATAAGCCCTTTTGTGTGGCATAGTTGAACATCTTTAAACCAATGCGGCTTTCCCATGGGAATGACTCTCTGGTTGCTTTATCCTTCACAACTTCAATCGCCGTGATCATCCCTTGCTGACGAACTTCTGCCACATTGGGATGATCCTTGAGCGGATTCGTATATTTCGCAAATGCTTGAATGAGTTTTTGGTTATGCTCGATCACATTATCATCCCTAAAAATAGATAATGTTGCCAATGCCGCGCTACAAGCCAATGCATTGCCTGTATAACTGTGCGAATGTAAGAATACAGATTCAGGATGATAGTCACGATAAAAAGCATCGTAAACTTTTTTGCTCGTCATACAAACGGACATCGGTAAATATCCACCTGTTAATGCTTTTGATAAACACAAGAAATCTGGCACCATATTCGCTTGCTCATGGGCAAACATCGTGCCTGTACGACCAAAACCTACAGCAATTTCATCCAAAATAATGTGCACATTGTACTGATCACACAATTCGCGAAGCTTTGTTAAATACAATGGCGAATGCATACGCATGCCACCTGCACATTGCACCAATGGCTCGATGATGACTGCTGCAATTTCATTATGATGCTTATGAATTAATTCTTCCATTTCCACAAACATTTTCAATGTGTAAGCTTCGACTGTTTCATCTTCTACTTTGTAGTACAAATCAGGTGCGGTGACTTTGAAGGTATCAAACAGCATGGATTTATAACTTTGCGTGTATAAAGATGTATCACCAACGGACATCGCACCTACAGTTTCACCGTGATAGCTATTGGTAAACGTCACAAATTTATTCTTTGTAGGCTCACCAATATTGCGCCAATAATGCATGCTCATTTTGAGTGCTGATTCAATACATGATGATCCATTATCCGCATAGAAACAGTAATCCAAGCCTTCACCCGTAATGCGCACCAACTCTTCTGACAGTTCGATCATTGGTTCATGGGTAAAGCCCGCCATGATCACATGCTCCAATTGATCCAACTGATCTTTCACAGCTTGATTAATGCGAGGATTCGCGTGCCCAAACACATTCACCCACCAAGAACTGATGCCATCTAAATATTTATTGCCATCAAAATCATAGAGCCATAAACCTTCACCGCGTTTAATCGGGATTAATGGATAAGTTTCGTGATCTTTCATTTGCGTACAAGGATGCCAAACAACGGATAAATCACGTTGCATCCACTTTTGATTTTCTGCCATGTTTTTCTCTTATTTCAATGGTGGTAAAGATAAATAGCTAGATACTGAATCGCCCTCTGCTAAAAATGGCACAACACCCAAACAAGGCGCTTCTATATGAGCTTTTAAATATTCGATGTTTTCGGCTTGATATGGCATATCGGGATCGACACAATTAGCAACCCAGCCTGCTAATCGTAATCCTGATTTTAAAATAGATTCCTGCGTTAATAATGCGTGATTGATTGCGCCTAACTTCACGCCCACAACTAAAATCACAGGTAATTGTGCTGATTTCACCCAATCTGAATAGCATTCTTGTTGATTCAATGGCGTATGCCAACCACCCGCACCTTCGATCAATACAAATTCTGCTGATTGTGCTAATGCAGGTTTTAAAGCTTCATTGATGGATTTTACAGTTAATTCGATATTTTCTTGTTCTGCCACGATGTGTGGCGCAATCGCAGGTGCAAAGCAAAAGGGATTAATCACAGCATAATCACACGAATATGTAGAAGCTTTTTGGTGCGCCACAGCATCTTCATTGCGAAGCCCATCTTGTGTGATTTCGCTACCACTTGCCACGGGTTTAATACCCAAAGATTGCAAGCCCAACTGTCCTGCTTTTTCTAATAAGCCTGCTGTGATTCTTGTTTTACCAATTTCTGTATCTGTACCCGTCACAAAAAAGCGCTGCATCGTTGCCATTTCATTCTGCCTTAATTAAAAACAGATAAAATTGTAACGCAGCAGCGGCTTATGTCAATCTATTAAGAAAATATTAAGTTTACATAAATCTTAATTACTTGTATTCAATGATGATTTTTATTCCATATTTATTTCATCTCATAACAACTCTGCCAAAATCTCTGATCCCATAAGCACCCTTCTTCATAATATTCATCCATTTGGGTACGGATAAAATCTGAAGCTTGATTCCCATAATGATCACAAATTTCCCGTAACTTTCGCACGGATTCAGAATGTTCGATGCCTGCGTACATATCGATCCAATCAATATACTGATTACCATCACGAATGTGTTGATCATGGATATAAATGCCGAGTTGCTGATATACAATAAAGCATGGCAACATGCCTGCAACTGCTAATTCAATTGGCAAAGTGGCAAGCTCTTCATTGAACTCTATAAACTGCTGGCATGTGGCTGTTGGCACAATACTCGATAAATCCCGGATTAAATAACTATCATGCAAGCCTTTTTCTGCAGCCATATTTTCTTCAAAGAAATCACGAAAGTACCATTTGAATTTAGATTCTGTCATTCTATCTGACATAGTGCGCAATAGCTTTGTGAATACTTGTAAGTACAGCGCATCTTGCTCAATGTAAAACATAAAGCTATCCGCATTCAATCGCCCTGTGATCAACTCTTGAATGAATGGCAATTGCTGAGTTTTTTCATAAATTGGCAAATACTTCTGCCATGCAGTTTCACTCCAACCTTGTTGATTATGCTGCATGATGATTACCTTTTATAAGCACAAATCGCGACATAATCGCCTTTATCATAACCTTCGATTGGTTCTTCGGCTTTATCATTGGAATAGACAGGATGCGCTACCAATGTTTGATAAAACTCAAAATCAGTTAAACCAAGCTTTTTCATGGTTTCAATTTTTTCACCTGTTGTACGCCAATTGGCTTGATCCACCAATTCAATTGGATAAGGATTGCGCGGATAAACGTCTTTCAATAACGGATGATCCCAAGATTTCACAGCTTTTGCCAAGTTATACAAAAGCCCATATCCACTCTCTTTTGGGATATCGATCACAATCAACTTGCCACCAACATTCAAAGCATCGAAGCTGTTTTTCAATGCCTTTTCTAAATTAGTAATGTAACCTGGGCAACCATTATAAATAATCGTGTCATATTTTTTGCCTGCATAATCAAAATCTTCAGAGGTTGAAATCGTCACATTAATACCACGCTTTTGTGCGATTTCTGCCATATCTTTCGATGGTTCTAAGCCTTCATTGATCTCAATGCCATAATCTTTACGCAAAATCGACTCAAACAAACCACTACCACAACCCACTGAGAAAATGTTTTGGCAACCTTCTAAAGTTTTAGCTACTAATTTCACTTCTGATAACAGCACGTTTTCATTCTCTAAAAACCAGCTATCATATTTTTCTGCATATTGATCAAAACTTTTTTGTCGCATAATTTCCTCAAGATTCATTGGTAAAATGTGTGAAACTCAACCTCGCGCTATTTTGGAGCTTTTTATCACCAAAATATTCGCAAGATAACGCTAAAATATTCATAGTAGCCAACGAATCAATGATATTTTTCGTGGCATTTTTATGGGTTAAATATAGATGAAATCCACCCAATGGCAGATCAAATTGATAATCATTTGGCAAAGTTGATTTCAGCCATTGCACACAATTTTGTGCACGTTGATGCAACTCTTTACGTAATTTTTCTTCATGCGTGAATGCATAATGATTCAGATAATGCTCCGCCATTACTTGTGGCAAAGCACTCAAACCCGAATCCAGCTTTTGACGAATATTCGCCAAATGATTCACCACAGATTCTGGCGCAATCATCCAACCAATTCGGATGGATTTTCCGAGATATTTGGATAACGAGCCAATATAAATCGTCTGCCCTTCAATATCCAATTGCTTAATAGGACTCGTATCAACCGTGGAATAAAAAGATAATTGGCTATAAGCATCATCTTCCACGATCGGTAAATTCTTACGTCGGCAAAAATCCATCAACGCCTTTTTACGGTTCATTGGCATCACTGAACCTGTAGGATTCTGGAAATTAGGATTCACAAATAGCATTTTTAACGAATGCTTATGCACTAATTCATCCAATCGTTCTATAGATAAACCATGCTGATCCACAGGAATACCATAAATTCTCAAACCTACAGATTGAAAGATTGGCAAAGCATAGAAATAGGATGGTTGCTCAATTCCGATTGCATCACCCGGCTTTAATAAACCTAAAGCAATCAGAGAAATAGCTTGCTGAGCACCTGATGTAATCATGATCTGTTCAACAGGTACAGTGAAGCTGAATCGAGTTTTGAGATATCGTTGAACAGATTCCCTTAACGATAAAATACCCAATTGTACATTGTCTTGCTGTTCTGCCAAGATCAATGATTGCCAATCCCATTCAGGTAATTTGAGTGATGGATAGAGATCAATCGGCAAATCACCGTTGCGTAAATCATGATTACTTTGCGTAGAAGTTGGCTGAAATGATGGTAACTGCTGATAACTATCCACAATATTGTTACGCCAATTGAAGGATGGATAAGTTAGCAATCCCCACTTTTGATCATTCACATAAGTGCCCGAACCAAGCTTTTTAATGATAATATTACGCTCGGCCAATTCATCCAATGCACGAATGACAGTGGAACGATTCACATTGAGCCAAATACTCAAATCACGTTCTGAAGGCAAACGCTCCCCCGGCGATAATTTACCTGAGATAATCGCAGCTTCAATACCTTCAATGATCTGTTGATACAGTGGTTTACCACTTTGCTTTTGAATGTTAAACATCTCAATCCATTTCCTCAATTCACACTAAGCATAGCAGAAGAAACACAATAAAAGTGGATGGTATAAAAAGCAACCAATTGGATCTATTTCACAGCCATTCCCTTTGTTAGTCTACATGTTCTGTTAATCATCAAAACCAAAGAGGATATTGGAATGACTAAATTTGTAGAAATGCCAAAGCGCGGCGTAATCATGGATGTTGTGAATGTAGAAGAAGCTAAAATTGCAGAAGCAGCAGGTGCTGTTGCTGTTATGGCTTTGGAACGTGTGCCTTCAGACATTCGTAAAGAAGGTGGCGTTGCTCGCATGACTGATCCTGAATTGATTCATGCAATCAAAGCATCTGTTTCAATTCCTGTCATGGCAAAAGTACGCATCGGACATATTGCAGAAGCTCGTATTTTAGAAGCAATTGGCATTGATTATATTGATGAAAGTGAAGTATTAACACCAGCGGACGATGTTTATCACTTATTGAAAAGTGATTACAACGTACCATTCGTTTGTGGTTGCCGTAACTTAGGTGAAGCACTTCGCCGCATTGGTGAAGGCACACAAATGCTTCGCACAAAAGGTGAACCTGGCACAGGCAACATCGTAGAAGCTGTACGCCACATGCGCCAAGTGAATGAAGAAATCCGTTTATTAACCACAAAATCAGACAATGAATTGATGGTTTATGCACGCGATATCGCAGCACCTTATGAATTGATCAAAGAGATCAAAAAAGCAGGTCGTTTACCAGTTGTAAACTACGCAGCAGGTGGTGTTGCAACACCAGCTGATGCTGTATTGATGATGTTATTGGGCGCGGATGGTGTATTCGTTGGCTCTGGCATTTTCAAATCAGAAAACCCTGAGCTATTCGCTAAGGCAATCGTACAAGCTGTCGCTAACTACGAAGATTTCGATCTATTAGCAAAACTCTCTCGTAACTTAGGCAAACCAATGAAAGGCATTGAAATTGCAACATTGGCAGAATCTGAGATTATGGCAGGTCGTTAATTCTCAATATCAAAAAAGGTTGCTTAAAACTCAAGCAACCTTTTGATTCAACCCTATTCATCACAATAATGATTAGAATTTAATATTAAACCCTACACGGATTGTTCTACCAGGCGCTGGGAAATGCGAGCGTGTTAATGGATCCAAATAATATTGGTTCGTTAAGTTCGTCGCCACAACTTCTAATGATGTATTTTTATCAAATGAATAATTCACCCAAGCATCCACGGTCGTTGCTTTTGCCCAATGTACAGGCACGTTTGTCTGCCAAGGTGCGATATCACCAAAGTTTTCTTTATCCGTATTTTTAGAACCGGCGTGATGTAAGATTCTTGTACCGATTTCCAATTTTTCATTTAAGAGTCGCCCACCTATCGTAAGGTTTAAAGCATATTTTGGTGGTGTCATATTACGCAAATAGCTGTTATAAAAACCATCTTTCACACAACTATTAATGCGACCATAATAAGGATCCATCGAAATAGCAGTAGAGTTATCACACACTTTATTTTTCAAGAAATATGATGCACTGAAATCCGCAAAGAATCGACCGTTATCATAACGGCTTTGTAGCTCCAAGCCACTCACAATCTGTTTATCAATGTTTCTCAGTGAGAAGAACTGATCACGATCTATCACATCTTTAATCGTATTTCTAAACCAAGCCACTTTAATATCTGCATAACGACCAGAATCCAACAATTCACTCAAATCGTGCACATAACCCACTTCAATATTTGTACTTTTTTCAGGTTTTAACCCTGTGCCTAAATAAATCGGATTAGCAGAAAAACCAACTGTAGACTCAAACATACTCGGCATTCTCTGAGTTTTAGCATAACGCGCATACAATCTTGCATTATCACTCACCCAAACTGTTGCGGATAATACAGGTTGCCATATGCCACTATTACTTTGTTTTGGCACTTCAGCAAATGGATCACCAACATATGGGCGATTTGTATGAGTATAGCTAGAGTTTGCTGGAGGTTTAGCTCCTATCGATTCCATTGTGCCGTTTTTAAAAGGATTATCTTCTTCATGAAATTTACCATCCTCACGCACATACCAAGTTTCATTACCTGAGATTTTTTGGCTATCAGGATCATAAAACACAGGTACCTTTGCTGATATCCCCTTTTCTGCAAGCTCACGATTATAATTCTGAACAAATGTCATATATTCTCTCATTGCTTTTGTTCTTTCAGCAGAATCCTCACTCTTTCGGCCTGCTGCAAATTTTGCATGAGCATCCAATAAATCTTGTGTTGGTTCAAGTTCATAATTTAATAATAATCCGGGGGCGCCTTTACTCGCATAAGCTTGATTTCTTGCTCTACGCTGGCGATTCAACTGCTCATCGTAAGAAGAGTAACCTTGTTTTTGCATACCTGCACTCAAATCTAGCCAAGAAGTTGGTTGCCAATCAAAGTTAAAACTCATATTCCATTCTTTGCGCCATCCCTCTCTTGGAATAGTTCTAAATGAATAACCTTGAGTTTCTTTTGGGTCGTAATACCAAATATCTTTTGATTTTAATTTCTCATGTTGATAACTACCACTCAGTGTTAAATCTAACTTATCTGTTAATTCCATTTTATTGCTAGTTGTTACCCCCCAGCGTCGATTATCAGAATTGGTCAAAGATGTATTACGCCATTTCCCTTTCAATTCAGGATGTAAAAATGCACTATAAAATTCACGTGGATACCCACCCGAAGTATGCGTATCTAATAATGTTTTTGTCCCCCAAATGTTCGTTTCTAAATCAATGAATCGATTTTCAGGGTTCCATTTATGATTTAAATATACAGCGGTTGTTTTTACTTTACTTAATGGCCATTGAGGAAATTTTCCCACAACTTGTTGACGAACATAATCCTTCATATCATTCTCAGGAGAAGTATTTAACAAATGATCTAAATCTGATAAATGGTTAGCAACACGTGAAGGCATGATTTCACCATATTTTCCCCAAGTATGACGAACACCTAGCTCTAATGCTTGTGCATCTGTTGGGCGCCAAGTACCTTTCAATAATATTGATTGCATCTCATTGGATGTATTGGGCACTTCACTGCCTGGTTTATAGACATCTGCTAAATGTTTGGTGTAGTTATCCCAAAAATCTTTTCGTTCTGCTGCATTTTCTTTATTATATTCACCACCTGAATAACGTCCGGCACCATTTCTACCCGCAAAATGATTACCCTTTTTTCTATAAACATATACACCCAGTAAATCAAAATTATCCCATTTTTTACCTGCTGCAAAACGAAATGCATTATCATCACCAAATGAATTTTGCCCACTTGTGCGAGGTGTAACCGCTGTTGCATTATCATAAAAAGAGAATAGATAAGGAATATTGGTTGATGACCCTAAAATATTAGGCAAAGGGGCATTAATATTTGGCATATTCGGCTTAATAGAATTATTACTACCTTCAAGCTTGAAATCAATGCCCCAATTTTCATCTTCAGCCACGATATCGTTGATACCTAATGTTGTAATTGCTACTGATCCACCTACAGAGCTATTGACACCGCGACTCAATGCAGGACCTTTTTCAACTGTCATCCCACCAATCAACATAGGATCAATATAATTTCGATTGTTCGCACCTGCATAACCGCGCCAAACGGTAATGGCTTGCTCTGTACCATCAATTGTCACAGGCACACGTCCTTGCCCTTGGATTCCGCGAACATTAGGATCTAGTGCACCACTATTACGAGCATCACCACTATTTACACCAACCATTCCCTTAAACACATCAGCAGGAACTGAACCCTTGAATCTCTCAACCTCTGTTTTATCTCGATAAACAGAAGAGATGCTTCGGTCATAAACTTGATTATGTTTTTCCTCATGACTTTTACCATCTCTCTCTCCAAGTACCGTTACTTGACCAAGATCAATCGCATCATCATCGATATTTTCTTCCGCATAACTCATTGAACCATAAAACACACACACAACTGCAACCGCTAAAATATTTAGCGGATATTGATAATTAGAACCCATGAAAAACCCTTAAATCAAGATTACGAGACGAACAGCCTAAAATGCTACATCCAACCAAGAAAAAGATATTATCAAAAATATTATCAAATGCAATTAATTATCATTCTCTAAAGAAAATTATTTTCATTTAATAGTTTTATTCATATTTTTAATATTAAAATATGAATTTTCCGATCATTATTTGTATAAGAATTTTTAATAACTTATAGCTTACCACCATGTTAAATTTACATTTATTAACAATAATTATTAAGGTGAAACATGAGTTTATCCGTTTTATACACTAGGGCACAAAAAGCACTGATATCTGAAATTGTTCGTGTTGAAACTCATATCAGTAATGGTTTACCTGCATTTAATATTGTGGGCATGCCAGAAACAGCAGTTAAAGAAAGTAAAGATCGTGTTCGTGCCGCCATCATTAATTCAGGTTATGAATTCCCTGCCCGTAAAATCACTGTTAATTTATCACCTGCTGATTTACCCAAAGAAGGCGGAAGATATGACTTATCCATTGCCCTTGGCGTATTAATTGCCTCAGGACAATTGCAATCTAAAGAAATTAATAAGTATGAATTTATAGGTGAGCTTGCTTTAACAGGTGATTTACGTGCTATTCGTGGATTATTACCCACTGTAATTTCTGCCATTCATCATTCCAAAAATATTATCATCCCAGCAGATCGTTCTAATGAAGTGGGATTTTTAGAAAGCCAACATATTTTTATTGCCAACAATTTAAAAGAAGTTGTGGAATATTTAGAAGGTAAACATACATTACAAGCCCCTGAAGAAATTATCATCGCCCATAGCCGCACAGCATTAGATATGCTGGATATCAAAGGCCAAGTTTTTGCTAAGCGTGCATTAAAAATTGCCGCTAGTGGTGGACATAATATATTACTCATTGGCCCACCTGGTACCGGTAAAACAATGTTGGCTTCACGTTTTATGACAATATTACCTGATATGTTACAAAGTGAAGCTATTGAAGCTGCTGCTATTGCTTCTGTTAGCCATCAAGGTTTTGACATTGAAAATTTTGGCATTCGCCCATTTAGGCAGCCACATCACACAGCATCTTCTGTAGCGCTTGTAGGGGGAGGCTCAAATCCTCGTCCGGGTGAAATTTCCTTGGCTCACCATGGTGTTTTATTTTTGGATGAGCTCCCTGAATTTGATCGTAAAGTATTAGAAACTCTACGAGAACCTTTGGAATCGGGCATTATTAATATTTCACGCGCCACTTCACAAGCTAAATTTCCTGCACAATTTCAATTAATTGCCGCCATGAATCCATGTGCTTGCGGATTTTTTGGTGATAAAGAAAAAGCCTGCCAATGCAGTACAGATGCCGTGAATCGTTATCGTAATAAAATCTCAGGGCCATTTTTAGATCGCATTGATCTACATGTCGAAGTACCTCGTTTAATGACATCCGAATTACAAACAACACAACTAGGTGAATCATCTGCAAGCATGAGAGAACAAGTTGTAGCAGCTAGAAATATTCAAAATCAACGTCGTGGTAAACAAAATGCTTTATTAACAGTGAGAGAAATTGATGAAGATTGCCAATTAGGAGCAAGAGAATTAGAATTAATGGATAA
>NZ_MVDO01000142.1 GCF_002006755.1 Wohlfahrtiimonas larvae
GAAGTACCTCGTTTAATGACATCCGAATTACAAACAACACAACTAGGTGAATCATCTGCAAGCATGAGAGAACAAGTTGTAGCAGCTAGAAATATTCAAAATCAACGTCGTGGTAAACAAAATGCTTTATTAACAGTGAGAGAAATTGATGAAGATTGCCAATTAGGAGCAAGAGAATTAGAATTAATGGATAAAGCACAAAAAAGATTAAACCTATCTCCACGCAGTTTCCATCGTATTCTACGCGTTGCACGAACTATTGCAGATTTAGAAGCCTCAGAAAATATCAAGGCAACACATTTAACTGAAGCTTTAGCCTTTCGCGCAATGAATTTTTGATGTATAAATATAGATAGCTTTAAAACATATTAAACATATATATTTAGGAGTAACCATGGCAGAAGTAGAAAGTTTTACACTCGATCATAATATCGTCATCGCACCTTATGTCCGTTTAATCGCCAAAGAAGTTGGCCCTAAAGGCGATATCATCACAAACTTTGATGTACGTTTAACTCAACCGAATGAAACAGCTATTGAAACAAGTGGTATGCATACATTTGAGCATATTTTTGCTGATCTCATGCGTAATCAACTCGATGGCATTATTGACATTTCACCATTCGGCTGTCGTACAGGTTTTCATTTGATTGCTTGGGGTGAGCCAACAGCAACAGAAGTTGCCAAAGTATTGAAAAAAACCTTAGAAGAGATTGTCAAAGATAGTTATACAATTGATAAAGTCCAAGGCATTGCAAAAATTGCCTGTGGTAACTATAAAGATCACTCGCTACATTCAGCTAAAGAATGGTCAAAAATTATCTTAGAAAAAGGTATCAGTGATGATGCTTTTGTCCGCAATGTAGTGTAACCGTGCTTAAATCAGTGTAATTTTAAACAAAAGAAAAAGCGCCGTTCGGCGCTATACATGATTATTATGTTTTGATTTGTTAGTATTTCAATCTTGTTGTGGTCTGCCTCAATGAGGCAGACCAAAATAATAACGCCACAACAAATCAATTACAATCTAAAATTTACCTTATGATTAATATCTATACAAAACATTACAATTTGATCTAAATCAAAGATATTATGAGACTTTTCTGAATTGCTTCAATGAAAAACCCAATAGATGCAAACAAACAAAATACCCAATAACAGAAGTAAGCACCACCACCATCAAGCCACCCAATCGCACCCATAAAGAGGCATAGATCCAAAAATTATTATACTGACAAACCCAATATAAAAAACTGGCTAATAAAAGATTAGCTGGAATCACAACCCATAACTTCCCTGTCATCAATCGCCCTAATCTGTAAATACCCAAATAATGCAAACCAAACATTAGCAACAATGCATTTACCCACGCTGCGATAGATGTAGATAACGCTAAACCTGCATGTGCATAATATTTCACTAAAATGAACTGCAACACAATATTCACAGCAATGGAAACTAAACCAAATTTCAATGGCGTTTTTGTATCTTGTCTTGAATAGTAAACTGGCGCTAGAATCTTAATTAAAAAATAAGCTGCAATGCTTGTACCATATGTGACTAAGCTTTTAGCAGACATAAGCACATCGTTATAAGTGAATGCGCCACGCATGAATAGTAATGCTAATAAAGGCTCTGCTAATAAAATTAAACCTATACTTGAAGGGATCCCCAAAACTAATGCTAAACGAATCCCCCAATTAACTGTTTTTTCAAAACCTTCTTGATCATTCGATGCGCTTAAACGTGATAATTTTGGTAATACGACTGTTCCTAATGCAACAGCAACCGTGCCCAATGCAAATTCAACTAAACGATCTGAGTAATATAACCACGTCACGCTACCTGTTTCTAAACGTGATGCTAATTGTGTATTGATCAAGATATTGATTTGACTGCTAGATGATCCTATCAATGCAGGAATCATTAAAATGACCACTTGCTTTACACCTGGTGCACCAAAGGCAACTTTAGGTACATATGTTAATAATTTTTGTTGGTGAACACTGTACATCACAATCAAACATTGAATCACACCTGCAATGATAACAGCATAGCCCAAACCTAAAATTGGCACTTTTAAAAATTGAACACTTAAAAATGCACCAATAATCATGGCTATATTCAATAAACTTGGCAACAATGCAGGTAGTGCAAAACGATCCAACGAGTTTAAAATACTCGAATACATCGCAAGCATACAGATCAAGAATACATAAGGGATCATAATACGCACTAGCTCTGCTGTTAATGCGAACTTTTCTGGGTCACTTTTGAAGCCGCTAGCAAATACTAATACTAATTCTGGGGCAAAAAATACACCAAGTATTGTAATACCAAGCAAAACAATACCTAAAGAACCAGAAACTTCTGCAATGAACAATGGCAACTGATCACGTTTTTTCTCATAATACTCACTGAATACAGGCACAAAGGATTGATTAAATGCACCTTCACCAAAAAACCTGCGAAATAAATTAGGAATTCTAAAGGCAACATTAAAAGCATCCATCATGGCGGTTGCACCAAAATAACTTGCAAATACCATGTCACGAATTAAACCTAAAATACGTGAAACGAGCGTCAATGCGCTGATTGTAAATAATGAGCCTAAAAGCCCTTTCTTTTGTATTTTCTGAGCGATTTCTGCCATATCTATCTTGTTAAAAATCAAAGGACAAATTATAGCAAGATACAATCTAAAGATTCGCTTTTTCACTCAGACAACAGTATTATGTATTCTTTATTTTATCATTAAAGTTTACGTATGTTAGAACTTTCATTCATTTCAGTTATTTGGTCACTCTCATTTTCCCTGATTGGGCTATTTATTTCTCCCTACGTTGACCCTTATCTTGCAGTCTTAATCCGAATTCTATGCGGAATTTTAATCTTCTTACCTTTTGTGCGCAAAACAGCCTGCCAAGAGATTAAAACACTTATGATCTGTGGTGCTTGCCAATTTGGTTTAACATACATCTTTTTATATCAATCTTTCCAATACATCACGGTGATTGAAGTATTGCTCTTTTCTATCACAACGCCAATTTATATTGTGATGATTCATAGTTTCTTTGAAAAACGTTTCGCAATACGTGCATTTACTGCAGCATTCTTGGCAGTTATTGGCGCAGGGATCATTCGCTACCAAGCCATTTCACCATCATTTGTGATTGGTTTTATATTGATGCAAACAGCTAATTTTGTTTTTGCATTTGGCCAAACCTATTATCAACGTACACAAAAACAATCTTCTAAAAATTATCAAAATTTCTTTTGGTTTTTTGCAGGTGCTTTCGTCATCGTTTTTCCAACATGGTTATTTTTAGGGACAACAAAATTCACCATGCAAACAAGCACACTGTTATCACTCTTATATGTCGGATTTTTAGCAACAGGACTGGGTCAATATTTTTGGTTACAAGGCGCCACGAAAGTATCTGCAGCAACATTATCTGTTATGAATAACTTATTAATCCCTTTGGGAATAGTGATCAATATTCTATTTGGTGGTGTGATTGATATGCCGATTGAATTCACTATTGGCTCAAGCATTATTTTATTATCGCTATGGGTTGCAAAATCACCTAAAAAAGCCTGATTAGAAATCAGGCCATTTATCACTCGTTCACCTAAAATGTTTTACATTTTAGGTGGAATAACGATAGGTTCTTCTGAATCATACAATGTTACATTCATAGGAACCTCTATTAATACAAATCGATTGGGCGTTACACCTTCGACAGCCAAATCAAGTTTATCGCTAAAAGCAATACAATCCCCTTCCGATAAGTGATGGCCACGCACTTTAATGTCACCGAAACAGACTCTCAAAAATAGACCATTTTCTATTTTTTTCTTGTGATAAGTTACCTTTGTTTTAGG
>NZ_MVDO01000143.1 GCF_002006755.1 Wohlfahrtiimonas larvae
TATTGGCTCAAGCATTATTTTATTATCGCTATGGGTTGCAAAATCACCTAAAAAAGCCTGATTAGAAATCAGGCCATTTATCACTCGTTCACCTAAAATGTTTTACATTTTAGGTGGAATAACGATAGGTTCTTCTGAATCATACAATGTTACATTCATAGGAACCTCTATTAATACAAATCGATTGGGCGTTACACCTTCGACAGCCAAATCAAGTTTATCGCTAAAAGCAATACAATCCCCTTCCGATAAGTGATGGCCACGCACTTTAATGTCACCGAAACAGACTCTCAAAAATAGACCATTTTCTATTTTTTTCTTGTGATAAGTTACCTTTGTTTTAGGGTCAATTTGAGAAAGTGCAACCCAAGCATCTTGATTGACAGAAGCCGCATCAATAGTCGCGGTATCAGGTGCTACCACATAATGAAAGCGATTATTCAACATATCCATATCAATTGAATGAACATGATGCCGCGGGGTTAAACCTCTTTTTCTTGGCAACAACCAAATTTTTAAATAATTGACCTCCTCACGAGGAGATGCACTATTAATAGCATAGTTAATACCTGAGCCTGCACTGATGGTAATTAAACTCTCTTTTTTAACAATACAACAGTTAGCTTTGCTATCTGTATATTCAATTCCACCATTTAATGGGATCAAAACCACTTCTAAATCACTATGATGGTGTTGTCCGAAACGTCCTGGGCCAGAATAATAATTACTATTTAATAAGCGTAAAGTGCCAAACTGAATACGTTCAGAATCATAATAATCACCATGTGAAAAAAGCCGATGACTTGTTAAAGCTCCACCCTCATACACATTTAATTCATCAAATCTGTATACGATATCTGTTTTCATCGTGTCCTCCTATTTATATGTCTACTTCGTTCATTATTTTAATGAATCGTAAGTTAGTGCATTCAATCAGCCTTAACCGATCGTTATTATAATTCATCTTAACATAAGTTTACAATATTTTATTTTTAAAGAGTAATAAGTATCATTATTATATTTACATCTCGATATGCTTAGATATTATGTCATATATTTTCTGAGTTAAAGGTATTTTTTTATGGATAAAAATAATAAAACAAATATTATCCTTATTCATGGGTTATTTATGCCCGGTATTATTATGCTTAAATTAGGTCATTTTTTTGAGAAAATGGGCTATACAACCACTATTTTTTCTTATAAAACTTTAAGTAAAACACCTCAAGAAAATGCGAGGAATCTTATCGATCTCATTGAATCTATTGATGATAGTAATGTTATAATATGTCATAGCTTAGGTGGATTATTAACACAACAGGCACTCTCTCATATGGATCAGCCTGAACAAAAAATTCAAAAAGTTATATCTATCGGCACGCCATGGCAAGGTGCTTCTATCTTAAATTTGATGCACCAATACCATATAGATGGTGTTGTTGGTAAAAGCTTAGAAATTTTACGCCCTAAAATGCATAATGAGTGGCAATTTCCTAGTATCCCGTTAGGATCTATCGCAGGTCATTCTATCATTGGTGCACGATCATTATTGCAGCGAGATCCGCACACACCTACAGATGGAACTGTGACAATAGAAGAAACTAAAATAAAAGGAATGACAGATCACACCATCATTCCAATTAGTCATACAGGGCTCATATTTTCTAACTTAACAGCTCAAAAAATATTAAAATTTATAGAAACAAATCATTTTAACTAATTAATTTTTATTAAGTATTATTTTGTCCATTATTTTTCATTTGAGCTTCTTGCTCTTTCATCTTACTGATAAAGAACCAACTAAGAAAGCCGACCATTCCTATCATGAATAAAACACCTAAGATGCTATATAACACTGGCATTGTAAACCAACCCATCTTTTCCCCCTTATTAATAAATCTTATTACAGGAACCACTAAGGTCAGTATAGCCGAGTGTTAAAAAGCATCATTGATAATAATCAACTAAATTAATATTTTACTATAAATATTTTTATAAATTTTTTATGTTTTTATTAAGATTTTTGACCTCTTTCTTCTAGTAAAGTCTCAATAACATCATCACCCACATGACGATAATCTTGACCTTTAACAAAGTAAAAAATTAACTCACTAATATTTTGACAACGTGAACTGACACGCATAATCGCCCTTGCACAATTTAAAGCTATAAGAATATTTGGAATAGATCTAGGATCTTCCATCATGAATGTCATCATTTGACGAATTAACATTTCATAATTTTGACCAATACGTTTCTCTTCTTGATAAATCTTCAGAGCCATATCAATATCCATACGTGTAAATGCATCTAAAACTTCTTTGAGCATACGTACAACATTATTGCCCATTGAATCAAGAGATCTCAATAAGCTCTGCTGATCTTCAGTAAAGTCCTGCTTCACAATTTGACAAATTGCTCGAGCAGAATCACCAATTCTTTCTAATTCTGAAATGACTTTAATGATGGACATAATCAAACGTAAATCACTCGCTGTTGGCTGGCGCTTCGCAATAATCTTAACACATGCTTCATCAATCTCAACTTCTAGGCGATTCACCTGTTTATCATTTGCAATAACTGATTCTGCCAAGTCAACATCATGCACTAATACAGTGCTAATTGCATCACTGAATTGCTTTTCAACCAATCCGCCCATCGTCATCACTTCTTTACGGATATGAGCAAGATCAGCATCATATTGTCCAGAAATATGTTTACCTAAATAATCCATTCAATAACTCCCTTAACCATAACGCCCAGTGATGTAATCTTCAGTCTGTTTTTTAATTGGTGAAGTAAAAATATCATCCGTTTTACCATATTCCACTAACTCACCCAAATACATAAACGCAGTATAATCAGAGCATCGCGCTGCTTGTTGCATATTATGCGTAACAATGACAACAGTATAACTATCTTTAAGTTCTGTAATTAACTCTTCAATACGGCCTGTAGAAATTGGGTCTAATGCAGAGCATGGTTCATCTAATAATAAAACTTCAGGCTTAATTGCAATACCACGTGCGATACATAAACGCTGTTGCTGGCCACCCGATAAACTATTACCACTTTGATGAATCTTATCTTTAACTTCATTCCACAATGCTGCTTTTGTTAAAGCCCATTCAACACGCTCATCCATCTCAACGCGAGAAAGCTTTTCAAACTGCTTAATTCCAAACGCAATATTGTCATAAATAGACATCGGAAATGGCGTTGGCTTTTGGAAAACCATGCCAACTTGTGCACGCAATAACGAAACATCACGTTTATCTGTCAAAATATTTTGACCATTCAGTAAAATTTCGCCTTCTGCGCGTTGCTCTGGATACAACTCATACATTTTATTGAATGTGCGCAACAGTGTTGATTTACCGCAACCTGATGGTCCAATAAATGCTGTCACTGAGTTCTCTTTAATATCAATAGAGATATCTCTCAATGCATGAAATTTTTGGTAATAAAAGTTTAAATTTTTAACTTCAACTTTGTTTTTGATGTTGGTTTCCATCATGTTTACCCTTTTTTCTGGCTGAACAATACGCGCGCCAAAATATTTAAGAAAAGAACAAAAAGCGTAATTAAGAGTACACCTGCCCAAGCTAATTCTTGCCATTCTTTAAATGGGCTCATTGCGAATTTAAAAATGGTGACAGGCAAGTTTGCAATTGGTGCATTTAAATCTGTACTCCAGAATTGGTTGGATAACGCTGTGAATAACAAGGGTGCTGTTTCACCTGCAATACGTGCGATTGCCAATAAAACACCTGTCACAATGCCAGATACCGATGCCTTTAATGTAATTTTTAAAATCATTCGCCATCTTGGTGTTCCGAGTGCATAAGCAGCTTCTCGTAAGTTATTTGGCACTAATAGCAACATATTTTCAGTAGTTCTCACAATAATCGGCAATTGAATCAATGCCAATGCCACAATCCCTGCCCAACCTGAAAAATGCCCCATTGGCACAATCATCACCATATATACGAATAAACCAATAATAATGGAAGGCGCTGACAACAAAACGTCATTGATGAAACGAATCACATTCGCCAACCAATTCTTGCGACCATATTCTGCTAAATAAATCCCTGATAAAATCCCCAATGGCGTACCAATAAATGTTGCAATGGTAATCAATAAGAAGCTTCCCATCATTGCGTTTGCTAAGCCACCGCCTTCAGTATTCGGTGGTGGCGTCATTTGCGTGAATACATCCCAAGACAATCCGCCTACACCTTTTGTGAAGGTTGAATATAAAATCCAAGCCAACCATACTAAGCCAAAGATCACCGCGATCATTGAAATGATGATCGCTATTCTATTTTTTAAACGTCGTCTCGCTTGTAGACGAACTGCCATAGCTTCATCTCTCATTAGCGATTCCCCTCTTTTTGACTCAAGCGTAACAACATAATTTTAGATAATGCGAGTACGATGAATGTAATCACAAATAAAATTAGTCCTAACTCCATCAATGCAGCAGAATGAAGCCCTGCTTCTGCTTCTGCAAATTCATTGGCTAATGATGATGTGATACTATTCCCCGGCATGAATAATGAGAAGCTATCCAATTGGTAAGTATTACCAATCACAAATGTCACAGCCATCGTTTCACCTAATGCTCGACCTAAACCCAACATCACCCCGCCAATCACACCATTTTTAGTATAAGGTAATACGATGTGGCGAATACATTCCCAAGTTGTACAACCAATGCCATAAGCTGCTTCTTTCATCAATGTTGGTGTTTGTTCAAAAACATCACGCATGACAGAGGTTATGTAAGGAATGATCATGATGGCTAAAATAAAACCTGCTGCCAATAAACCAATACCAAAAGCAGGCCCTGTGAAGAAAATATTCACGATCGGAATGCTTGCAAAGACATCATTCAATGGCATTTGGAAATATTCAGCAAAGATTGGTGCAAACACAAACAATCCCCACATACCATAAACAATACTAGGAATCGCCGCTAACAACTCGATTGCTATCCCTAAAGGACGTCTTAACCATACAGGTGATAACTCTGTTAAGAAGAATGCAATGCCAAAGCTCACAGGTACAGCAATCACTAGCGCGATCACAGATGTAATAATCGTACCGTAAATTGGCACTAATGCACCATATTCATCCATCGGTGGATCCCAGTTCTTATCCCATAAGAATGGTAAGCCAAACTCTTTAATGCTCGGCCATGATGCAATCATTAATGAAATAATAATACCGCTCAATAATACAAGAACAAATACTCCTGAAAATCGAACGATATTATCAAAAATTAGATCCCCAAGCTTTGAAGGGGATCTCATATAATTCTTTGTTTTAGCCATAAATTAGACTAGTTCCTATTTCAAAGATAATGCATTACCACTCGAATCTTTTAATTCTGTCGTCCATGCTTTCTTAATTTCCTCTACCACATTGCTTGGTAATACTGCGTAATCCAATGCAACTGCTTCTTGATCACCATTACCATAAGCCCAATCAAAGAACTTCAATACTTCTTTAGCTTTTGCTGCATCAGTTTGTGTCTTCTGTAACAAAATAAATGTTGTAGAAGTGATTGGCCATGCATTGTCACCTGTTTGGTTTGTCAAGTCTTGCGCGAATGATTCATTCCACTTAGCATCTTTAGCCGCTGCACTGAAGTTATCCGCTGAAGGTGAAACTACTTTACCATCTGCCGTATAAAGTTTTGTGTACGCTAAGTTATTTTGCTTTGCGTATGCATATTCAACATAACCAATTGAACCTGGCAAGCGTTGTACGAATGCTGCAACACCATCATTGCCTTTACCGCCAACACCTACAGGCCATTTAACCGTTGTACTTGTGCCAACTTCTTTATTCCAAGAAGCGTTTACTTTACTTAAGTAGCTTGTGAATACAAATGTTGTCCCTGAGCCATCCGCACGGCGTACAACATTAATCTGTTGATTAGGCAGTGTCACATTTGGATTTAACTTAGCAATTGCTGCATCATTCCAATTTTTAATTTTACCCAAGTAAATGTCACCCAATGTTTGACCATCTAATACTAATTGATTAGATTCAATGCCTTTAACATTCACAGCAACGACTACACCGCCGATCACTGTTGGGAATTGCATTAAGCCATCTTTTGCTAATTGATCATCTGCCAAAGGCGCATCACTTGCACCAAAATCAACAGTTTTAGCATTGATTTGCTTGATACCGCCAGATGAACCAATTGCTTGATAGTTAATTTTTACGCCCGTTGCTTTATTATATGTATCTGCCCATTTTGCATAAACTGGCGCGGGGAAAGAAGCACCTGCACCTGTGATATTAACATCAGCATTTGCAACACCAAATGAAGCTACAGCAGTTAAAGCAACCGTCCAACCTAACTTTTTCATAAAAACTCCTTATTGAGTGATCTTTCTTAATTGACTGTGTGCATTCTAAAAAATGAATATGACACTAAGATGACAAAGAAAAAATTATTTTATTTTTTCACAATAAACTCATGTGGGATGACAAAAGAAAAAATAGATCCTTGACCTACAGTACTATCAACATGTAATTGAGCATCACCATGATTACGTAGCGCATGCTTCACAATTGCCAAACCTAAGCCTGAACTGTTCTTTTGGTACGTATGGGATGAATCCACTTGATAAAATCGCTCTGTTAAACGGTTTAAATGATGTCTTGCAATGCCAACACCATTATCCTGCACACTGAAATAAGCGCCTTTTGCAACAGATTGCCAGGTCACAATAATTATTGTGCCTCTTGGATTATGTTTGATGGCATTATCAATCAAGTTGCACATCACGCTATAAATTTGATCCTGATAACCACGAATATTCAAATCAGCTTCAATATGAGCCTTAATTGTATAATCTGCATGAGTTTCTTGTAGACTATGGATCAATGTTTGTAATAAATTAGAAATATCAATTTGAACCATCGGTAAATGAGATGACATATTCTCAATTTTGCTTAATAACAAAATTTGACTAATCAAAGATTCCATACGAATAATCTGAGATTCCACTTTACTCAATGCATCTTGGCAATTTTCCATAGGTATCAATTCATCTTGAAACATCTCCACATAGCCTTTCACAACACTCAATGGTGTTCTTAATTCATGACTCGCATGCGTGAAAAAATCTTTACGTTGCTGTTCTGCTAAATAAACTTGATCCACATTTCGAGCCACAACAATGTGGCGATTCTGCTCATAAGGTAAAACGCGAAACTCAATGTAGTAACGCTGATGAATTTTGACAGTCAGTGGCTCGTTGAAATTTTCTTGTTGAAGATATTTTGCAAACTCAGGGTTACGTACTAAGTTCACAATATTTTGCCCTTTATCATCTGGCCAGCGAATTCCCAATTGTTGCTTCACTTGTTGATTGCACCATTG
>NZ_MVDO01000144.1 GCF_002006755.1 Wohlfahrtiimonas larvae
CGCGAAACTCAATGTAGTAACGCTGATGAATTTTGACAGTCAGTGGCTCGTTGAAATTTTCTTGTTGAAGATATTTTGCAAACTCAGGGTTACGTACTAAGTTCACAATATTTTGCCCTTTATCATCTGGCCAGCGAATTCCCAATTGTTGCTTCACTTGTTGATTGCACCATTGAATATTACCGACATTATCCACAATGACTAATGCATCTGGTGATGATTCGACACCGTGCCTAAATAAGCGAATAATTGCCGCCAATTCATTTTGACGCTGACGTAAACGCTGCTGATGTTTATGTAATCCATAATAAATAATTTCCCAACTACCAAAGCTATTGGGTGGATAAAGCACATTTTTCTGCCAAATCCAGCGAGATAGCTTAAATAAATTATATAAGTGCCATCCCACTAATAATATTGTGCCCAACAATAAACATAAGATAACATGCTGAATAATTAGACCAACACCTAAAGAAAGTATCAAAATGACTAAAACTTCTATCAGAAATCGCCTTAAAAATGTCTCTTTTAACACAAATCACCTTAATCTTTAGATTGTGAAGATAAACGATACCCTGCACCACGTACTGTTTGGATCATACGATGTGTATTTTTGCTTTCCAATTGTTTGCGTAAACGGCCAATGTGTACATCGATTGTACGATCATCAATATACACATCATTCCCCCAAATATGGTCAATTAACTGATCTCTACTAAATACACGCTCAACACGTTGCATCAGAAAACATAACAATTTATATTCTGTTGGTCCTAATTCAATTTCTTCTTCATCCACAAAGACACGATGTGATTCTAAATCTACAGATAAGTTATTAATTTGTAACTTTGGTTTATCTTCAGGATAAATACGGCGTAACAACGCCTTCATTCTCACTAATAATTCTTTATTAGAAAAAGGTTTCGTTATATAGTCATCTGCTCCAGCATCAAAGCCTTCTACTTGCTCATCTTCCGCGGATTTTGCTGTCAACATAATGATAGGAATCTCTTTGAGTTTCTCATCTTTGCGCAAGCGTTTCACCACTTGAATCCCAGAACCACCGGGGATCATCCAATCACATAAGACCATGTGAAACTCTTGCTCTGCTATCATTGAGATAGCGGCATGATAATCAGATGCCTCTAAAATATTAAAATTATTATTCGTTAATAATAATTTTAACATGCCTCTCAGCGCTTCATCATCTTCAATCAATAATACTGTTTTCTTCATCAATATCTTTTCTCACATTGAAATATGACAATTATGCTTCAGTTTTATGACAGTTTTATGAATCTTAAAAATAAAAAAGCAGAACTGTCGTCTGCTTTTCATGTTATCAA
>NZ_MVDO01000145.1 GCF_002006755.1 Wohlfahrtiimonas larvae
TGCTATCATTGAGATAGCGGCATGATAATCAGATGCCTCTAAAATATTAAAATTATTATTCGTTAATAATAATTTTAACATGCCTCTCAGCGCTTCATCATCTTCAATCAATAATACTGTTTTCTTCATCAATATCTTTTCTCACATTGAAATATGACAATTATGCTTCAGTTTTATGACAGTTTTATGAATCTTAAAAATAAAAAAGCAGAACTGTCGTCTGCTTTTCATGTTATCAATATATTTTGATCCGACTACCTAAAACCAAAACGCCAAATATCAATAATACAAGCATTACCCGTCATTTTTTGGCTACGATCTAATTGACCATCTTTATAAAATAATTCTGTATCTAATTCACCTTTTTCATTCCAAATACGACACCAACCATCGTTTACACCATTTTTATACGATGCTTCTGCAACTTTAAAACCTGTTGGTGCATTTTTAATAAGTGTGCCCTCTTTTTTATTACCAATTGAATCAAAAGAGTGACTGAGCGTACCATTATTATAAAAAGCTTGTGTTGATAAAATACCTGTTGCTTCATTCAAAGTCTCCTCCATACGAAGAGCACCATTTGGATAAAAAGATTTAGAGCTAATCACTTTGTTATCTTTATATTCTATTTCTGAAGATTGTTTACCATCTTGATACCAGTTCTTAGCTAATCCATTCTTTTGGCCATCCACATACGTGATCTCATTTTTAATTGAACCATTCGTATAAAAATTCTTCTGAATACCATTTAAAATATTATTTTGATATTCGGATTCTTCTAATAACCTACCACTTGCATCCCAAAATTTAAATAAGCCATCTAATTGGTTATTTTTCATAATATACTCTTCACGCGGCTCACCATTTTCATAGAATATGGTAATTTTTTCGGAACCATCCTCTAACTTTTCAACTTTTCGAGAATTATTATCCGCTGTTGAACTTGATGCTCCTGCATTAAAATCTGCATCTAAAGCACGAGGACCATACAAACGTACTAACTCCGCTTGTTGTTCCATTTCTTCTTTTAATCCTGGATTTTCATCATAAATCTTATCCATCATTGCTTGGTAACGTTCATAATCTTTTTTCTCTTGCACCATGTTATAAGTTTGAATACCTGCATAAACTAATAAAAGTGCACCAAAAACAATTAATAATTTTTTAGTTGATGGATCTAATCTCATTATTATCCTCATAAGAATCTATTGTTGCAAATTTGATCTAAATTATACATTAAATACGTTATTGTTTGAGTCATTATTGCATGGACACAAATATGGATCAAAAAAAAACCTGACATAAAGTCAGGTTTTTATGATATGGTGCCTAGGGCCGGAATCGAACCGGCACGACCGTTAAGGGTCGGCAGATTTTAAGTCTGCTGCGTCTACCAATTTCGCCACCCAGGCATGGATTGCGTCGAGGTGCGTATAATATCCATTTATAATAACCTTGGCAAGCATATGACTAAAAATAGATCAATTTTGGGAGAAATTAATGAAATCAATTATGAACTTTCGCAGCTTTAACAACCTTAAAACCAAGGAAAATGCGAGGATTCAAGAGAATAAACTTTTCAGAAGTGCAGCTCCTGAATATGGCTCACAAGATGACCTATTCCAACTCAAAAAATTCCAATTAAACACAGTTATTGACTTTAGAGATGAACATGAAAAGCAAATTTCTCTCCAAAAATCATTCAATGAACAGTTTAATCGCCAATCTGCAGCAATGAATGTTGCAAATTTTTTTGATCACGAAGAAATTAAACGCATAGGATTGAATCAATCTAATATTGATCTCTACTATAAAAATATCTACCGCGTATTGCCAACGCACTTTCACTCACAGTATCAAATTCTGGCCCATGCTTTAAATCAAGGGCAAACTTTATTATTTCACTGTAGTGCAGGTAAAGATCGAACTGGATTTGCAGCTTATTTAATTTTAAGCGCATTAGGCGTTCATCAAGATGATATTATGGATGACTATCTACGCTCTAATGAGTTTGCATTAGCTTTATATGAATCACGCAAAAATGAGCAATCTAATCTCCCTACAAGCCAATTATCTAAAGAGATTATACAACGCCTATTTGGTGTTCAAGAAGTGTATCTAGATACAGCAATACAATCTATACAGGAAAACTATAAAGGTAGCGAACGCTACCTTTCAGAAATACTACAAGCGGATATTCATGCCATCCGCAGTTATTACTTAATATAAATAATCAAACCCAAAAGAATAGTCATAGGAATAATCACTAAAAGTGTTATTCCTATGCGTTCCCATGCTGATGCCTTTAATAAACTACGACTCAAAACAACAATCCTTTCAACCAAAGGGCTGTATTTTGAATCCAAACAAAAAATTCTATATTTTTCATATAACCATACAACATATATGGCACAACAATTCCTAGTACAACAACGATCACCAATGCTAGCCATGGCTTATTACCACTCATTTCTTTTGCCATTGGTGAATGCCATTCGCTCTCTTTACGTGAGCCAACCACCATTGTTTTTACTAAATTTTGCCCTTTAAAGAAGAAATATCCCAAAATTGCTGTAATGTGTAAACCAATCATTACATAAATGACATATAAATTATATTGATGAATCATTTTAAAATATTTACGCGTATCACCTGAAATCAGTTTATATAAAGGAGAATCCTGATGCAGATATGTATTATCAGTTAAAAATAATCCTGTGATCGTTTGTGTTAACAAAACAAACAACATCAACAAAACCATATAAGCCCCCATAGGATTATGGCCTTCTGTTTTACTGACACCATAACGCATATAGTTATATATCGTAACTGGCCCTTTAACAAAATCCCAGAATTTTGCCGTTGAGCTACCGATCAAGCCCCAAATAATACGAAATAATAGTAAAATCAATACAAATATACCTGCGTATTGATGTGCGGTAATATTTTCTTGATTAATGGTATAAATACAGACCACTATCATTACAACTAAAGCCCAGTGAAACAAACGGATTGGTAGATCCCAAACCTGTATTTTCTTCATTTTATATTCCTTTTATAAATATTCATGGCGCTATTGTATAAAAACATGTTTCTTCTTGCGAATTTATTCAGTTTTCAAAATTAGAATTACTTGCTATATTTTTCAGATCATTAAAATTATTAATGCAAACTGTAAATGAGGAGAGAACATGAGGCGTTTTTTTAATTTTATTAATAACTATAGTCTAATACAACAAATTTTTGTCGGATTGATATTAGGCATTATCATAGGGTTTACCTCAAAAACTGCTTCCGCAACAGTTGCAATTTTTGGTGAAATATTTGTCAACGGCTTAAAAGCAATCGCACCTGTTCTGGTTTTTTTCCTAATTATGGCTGCCATTGCAAAATATAAAACAAATACTAAAAATCGTTCCGCTATCCGTCCTATTCTTATTTTATATATGATTGGTACCTTTGCAGCTGCTGTTGTTGCTGTCATCGTCAGTTATATTTTCCCTATCACGCTCACATCATTACCTGCTGCTGTTACTCAAGCATCACCTAGCAATATCATTGATGTTCTTCATGACCTAGTCATTAAAATGGTTGATAATCCTGTCAATGCGATTGTTTCAGCTAACTATATCGGCTTATTATTTTGGGGAATTGTATTTGGCTTTGCCTTAAGACAAGCAAATCATACAACACGCAAACTCATCGAAGATATTGCTGAAGTTGTGACCAAAGCTGTTCGCTTTGTCATCAAGTTTGCGCCATTAGGGATATTGGGATTGGTTGCAGCAACGATCTCAGAGACAGGTGCAGAAGCCTTAGTGGGTTATATTCAATTGGTTCTAATACTATTACTAGCGATGGCTATTGTTGCCTTTATTGTCAACCCTGTGATTGTTTATTGGAAAATTCGCTCTAACCCATATCCTTTAGTTTTAACTTGTTTAAGAGAAAGTGGTTTAACTGCTTTCTTTACACGAAGTTCAGCAGCAAATTTACCCATTAACCTAGCACTCTGCCGCAAATTAGATGTTGATGAAGAAACTTATAGTATCTCAATGCCATTAGGTGCAGCAATCAATATGGCTGGTGCCGCTGTAACCATTACAATTTTTACACTAGCTGCAGTTCATACTTTAGGTATTAAAGTAGATTTCTTATCAACAATTTTATTAAGTCTTGTTGCAACCATAGGTGCTTGTGGTGCTTCTGGTGTTGCAGGTGGTTCTTTATTATTAATACCGTTAGCTTGTAGCTTATTTGGAATTGATAACACAATAGCGATGCAATTGGTTGCAATTGGCTTTATTGTGGGTGTTGTACAAGATTCTGTAGAAACAGCAATTAACTCTTCTACTGATGTACTCTTTACTGTTGCTGCTGATCGTGCATTAAAAAGAACAACTGATACAACTCAAACAATATCAGATATCTAACCATTGTTCATAACAATAGCTACAAAAAAACCTGCATATGCAGGTTTTTTTATTAAACTGATTACAGTTATTAAACTTTACCAATTTTACGGTAACGTTCAATTGCATCAATCTTCGCATTGATCTCACGTAATTCTGTTTGAGCTTTCGCAAAGTTGAAATCATCATTTTGCTTTTGCAACATTGACTCAACACGCTCTCTTGCAGCTTTAGCTTCAGCTTCATCAAGATCATCTGCTCTTTCCGCAGATTCAGCCAAAACGATGATCTGATTAGGTTGGATTTCAAGAATACCGCCTGAAATCCAAAACACATCTTCAACACCGTCAGTTGTCTTTAATCGAACTTGACCAGGTACAAGTTGAGTTAACAATGGTAAGTGACCAGGAAAAATACCTAGCTCACCAGAGATACTTGTACCTGCAAAAAAAGTGACATCTCCAGAAAACAATTCTTTTTCTGCGCTTACGATGGCAACATGCATTGTATTCATTGAGACTCCCTATTCCGTTAGATTAAAGCTTAGCCGCACGTGCTCTTGCTTCTTCAATATCACCAACCATGTAGAAAGCTTGTTCTGGCATTGAATCACATTCACCTGCCAAAATTGCTTTAAAGCTAGCAATGGTATCTTTCAAGCTTACATACTTACCAGGCGCGCCTGTAAATACTTCAGCAACATGGAAAGGTTGAGACAAGAAACGTTGGATCTTACGAGCACGTTGTACGATTTGCTTATCATCTTCTGATAACTCATCCATACCCAAGATTGCAATGATATCTTTCAATTCTTTATAACGCTGAAGTGTTGTTTGAACGCCACGAGCAACATCATAATGTTCCTGACCAATCACTAATGGATCTAACTGACGTGAAGTTGAATCTAATGGATCTACCGCAGGGTAAATACCTAAAGAAGCAATATCACGTGACAATACGATTGTCGCATCCAAGTGAGCAAACGTTGTTGCTGGTGATGGATCTGTTAAGTCATCCGCAGGAACGTAAACAGCTTGAACTGATGTGATAGAACCTTTCTTCGTCGATGTAATACGTTCTTGAAGTACACCCATTTCTTCAGACAATGTAGGTTGGTAACCTACTGCTGATGGCATACGCCCCAACAATGCTGATACTTCAGTACCTGCCAATGTATAACGATAGATGTTATCAATGAACAATAGAACGTCTTTACCTTCATCACGGAAGTATTCAGCCATTGTCAAACCAGTCAAAGCAACACGTAAACGGTTACCAGGTGGTTCATTCATCTGACCATACACCATCGCAACTTTATCAAGTACGTTAGAATCTTTCATTTCGTGATAGAAGTCATTACCTTCACGAGTACGTTCACCAACACCTGCAAACACAGACAAACCTGAGTGAGCTTTAGCGATATTGTTGATCAACTCCATCATATTTACAGTTTTACCAACACCCGCACCACCGAATAAACCTACTTTACCACCCTTAGCGAATGGGCATAATAAGTCGATAACTTTGATACCAGTTTCTAGTA
Organism: Wohlfahrtiimonas larvae; assembly: GCF_002006755.1. Taxonomy (GTDB): domain Bacteria; phylum Pseudomonadota; class Gammaproteobacteria; order Cardiobacteriales; family Wohlfahrtiimonadaceae; genus Wohlfahrtiimonas; species Wohlfahrtiimonas larvae. The sequence continues at coordinate 5,956 of NZ_MVDO01000145.1, forward strand.
ACTCTGTAGAACCTGATTGTTCTTCATAACTAGGTGGTTTACGGTGAATGCCCCAATGAGCTTCTGCCGCAACATCACCAGCATGATCTACTGGTTGACCTAATACGTTCATGATACGACCCAAAGTTGCTGTACCTACTGGTACAGAAATTGGACCTTTTGTATCAGTTACAACTAAATCACGTTGCAAACCATCTGATGAACCCATTGCGATTGTACGCACTACGCCATCACCTAATTGTTGTTGAACTTCAAGAACTAAATCCTGACCTTCAACTTTTAATGCATTATAGATACTAGGAACTGAATCGCGTGGAAATTCAACGTCTACGACAGCCCCTATAATCTGAATAATTTTTCCTGACATATTTAACCTCTAAAAATTACTATTCTCATTCAATCTGCCCAGATTTATAGGGCTGCTGCTCCACCAACGATCTCAGATATTTCTTGAGTAATTGCAGCCTGACGTGCTTTGTTATACACGAGCTGTAAATTATCAACAATTGCCTGAGCATTGTCTGTTGCGGCCTGCATAGAGATCATTCTCGCTGCCATTTCGCATGCAATGTTTGCAACAACTGCCTGATAAATTGTTGATTCAATATAACGATTGAGGACAATATCAATCAATTTTTTAGGATCCATATCGTAGATATAATCCCATTTCATTGTTTGAGCCAAATCAATCATCTCATCATTTTGCTTGTGTTTACCAACTTCAACTTTCAGCGATTCGAATGTCGATAAGTCTATAGGTAACAACTGCATGCCAACAGGTTTCTGAACCATCGTATTAACAAAAATATTGCCATAAATACGAAGCTCATCAATCTCACCATCACGGTAAGCTGCAAGCATAACGTTCATTACACCCAATAGCTGAGCCATTGTTGGTTGATCACCTAAATGACTCGCAGTTGCTAAAATTTTCCCACCATAACGATTAAAGAAAGTATTTGCTTTATTACCAATGGTCGCAAACTCAACTGTTTTGCCTTCTTCTGACCATCGTGCAATATCCGAGCTTAGAAGCTTGAATAAATTATTATTCAAGCCACCACATAAGCCACGATCACTGCTAACAACAATAACACCAACTTTCTTAACTTCTCGTTTGGATAAATAGACATGATCAAATTCAACATCAGCCTGTGAAAGATGAGAAACCAATTTCACAATTTGCTTAACATATGGACTAGTTGCTAGCATTTGCGTTTGTGTTTTACGCATCTTACTAGCAGCAACCATTTGCATAGCACCTGTGATTTTCTGAGTATTTTTAACACTCTTAATCTTTGTACGTATCTCTTTACCAACGGCCATGAAAAGATCCTAATATTTAAAATAAAGAAAGAGAAAAACTACTTAACCCAAGCTTCTGTCGATTTATACGACTTAATTGCTTGTGCAAATTGGTTCTCAATTTCATCATTGTAATTACCAGTCTCATTGATTTGCTTCATGAGATCAGCTTTTTCAATATTCATCGTAGTTACTAAGCCTGCAGCAAATGCACTCACTTCGCTCACATCAATATCATCTAAATGACCTTTTTCAACTGTGAACAAAACTACTGCCATTTCTGATACTGAATATGGACGGTATTGTGCTTGCTTCATTAACTCCATAACACGCTCACCACGTTCTAACTGCTTACGTGTTGCTTCATCTAAATCAGATGCAAACTGAGAGAATGCTTCCAATTCACGATATTGAGCCAATGCCAAACGAACACCACCACCTAATTTTTTGATGATTTTAGTTTGTGCAGCACCACCAACACGTGATACAGAGATACCAGCGTTGATCGCAGGACGAACACCAGCATTAAATAGGTCTGATTCTAAGAAGATCTGACCATCTGTAATAGAAATTACGTTAGTTGGAACGAATGCAGAAACGTCACCCGCTTGTGTTTCAATGATTGGCAATGCTGTTAATGAACCTGTCTTGCCTTTCACTTCGCCATTTGTAAATGCTTCAACATAATTTGCATTCACACGAGCAGCACGCTCAAGTAGACGTGAATGTAAATAGAACACATCACCAGGATAAGCTTCACGGCCTGGAGGACGACGTAATAATAATGAAATTTGACGATATGCAACCGCTTGTTTCGATAAGTCATCATAAATGATCAACGCATCTTCACCACGATCACGGAAATATTCACCCATTGTACAACCAGCATACGCTGATAAATACTGCATTGCAGCAGGATCAGCTGCACTTGAAGCAACAACGATTGTGTGTGCCATTGCATCATGCTCTTCCAACTTACGAACAATATTCGCAATTGTTGAGTTTTTCTGACCAATCGCAACATAGATACACTTAACGCCTGTACCTTTTTGATTAATGATTGTATCGATTGCAATCGCAGTTTTACCTGTTTGTCTGTCACCAATGATTAACTCACGCTGACCACGACCTACTGGTACCATTGAGTCAATAGCGATATAGCCTGTTTGTAATGGCTCATCAACTGATTGACGCTCGATTACACCTGGTGCTAATTTCTCAATAGGCGCTGATAAAGTAGCATTGATTGGACCTTTACCATCAATTGGTTGACCCAATGTATTCACAACACGACCCAATAATTCAGGACCGATTGGAACTTCCATAACTTTACCAGTACATTTAACTACGTCGCCTTCAGATACTCTTGCATAATCACCTAAAAGTACAACGCCCACTGAATCACGCTCTAAGTTCAACGCTAAACCGCGTACACCGTGAGGTAATTCAACCATTTCGCCCTGCATTACAGCATCTAAGCCGTATACAGTAGCAATACCGTCAGTCAAGCTAATAACTGTACCTTCAGTACTTGCTTCTGGCTTTACATCAAATTCTTCAATCTTAGATTTGATAAGATCACTAATTTCTGATGGATTCAATTGCATAATTCAAATCATCCTTTAAACATAATAAATTCTTTTATCGTAAATCCACTAAGCTGACTGCACCAAAAAAGAAGTCATCTGCTCTAAACGTCCTTTTACTGATCCATCCATAACCCAATCCCCAGCCTTAATAACTGCGCCACCGATTAAATTTGGATCAACTGAAACATTCAATTTAATGCTTTTTTGGAAATGCTTTTCTAATGCTTTAACGAACATTTCATTTTCTGATTCTTTCACTTCAAAAGCTGACACTAAATCAACTTCAATAATAGATTCATCTGAAAGAACCATTTCATCATACGCTTGGCGAATGGATGGAAATACTTCGTAGCGCTTAGCACTTAAAATTACTGATAAAAAATTAGCTTCTTGATTCGTTAACTTACGTTTTAATAACGTAGCCACTGCTGTTTGCAAAAACTGAGTTTTTTCTTGCAGAGAAAAATCAGGGCGAGAGATAAAATCACTCGCCTCTACATCGGCACTAATCTCATCGAGTACAGCCAAAAGATTACTCCAGCCAGAAATAGTATTCTCTTCCTTAGCAATCAAAAACACCGCTTTGGCATAGGGACGAGCAACTGTAATATAATCTGTCATGACTAACTATTGCCTTATAAACGTGATGCTAAATCTTTTAACATTGACTCGTGCGTTGCGCGATCTACTTCTTTACCAACGATCTTACTTGCGCCTTCTAGTGCTAGTGCAACCACTTCTTGTCTTAGTTTTTCTTTAGCTTGATTAGTTTCAACTAAAATCTGATCTTGTGCATTTTGAAGTTGCTTATCTGCCACTTCTTTAGCTTGTGCTCTTGATGCTTCGACAGCTTCTTCTGCACGCTTATTTGCAAGCGTAACAATAGAAGAGGCTTCTTGTTTTGCATCTTTTAAAAGCAACTTAACTTTTGAATCAGCTTCTAATTTCTCCGCAACGCTATCTTCAGCAGCTTTTAAGCCATCTGCGATTTTAGCACGGCGTTCATCGAGCGCTTTGATCATTGGTGGCCAAATGAATTTCATCACAAACCAAACCAATGTAAAAAAGACGACAAACTGTGCAAATAAAGTAGCATTTAAATTCATGTTGTATCTGCCTGTCTATTCTAATCTATGCATAAAAGGCGTTTGACAAATATATCAAACGCCACGAAATGGAGTTATTACTTAAATACAACCATTGCAAAGAAGATAGCGATACCAACACCGATCAAGAATGCAGCATCTACAAGACCAACAAGAATAAATACTTTAGGTAACAACTTATCCATCATTTCTGGTTGACGTGCTGAAGATTCAACATATTTTGAACCTAACAATGCGATACCAATTGCCGCACCGATAGCACCTAAACCAACGATAATTCCACACGCTAAAGCAATCATGCCCATGTCCATTTTTTTCTCCTAAAAATAAAATAACTAACTAAACTAACAAAACACCAACCAAATCGATTGAATTCTTAATGAGCCTCATGAGCTTGACCTAGATAAACTAAAGTCAAAGTCATAAAGATATAGCCTTGAAGAACAATGATCAAGATATGGAAAATAGCCCATGCCGATCCTGCTAACCAATGCAATCCAAATCCCCACCATGTGCCTGTTGCACCTAATAATGCAATCAAACAGAAAAGTAGTTCACCCGCGAACATATTACCGAAAAGTCGCATACCTAGTGAGAATGCCTTAGAAATATATTCAACAAGATTTAAGATAATATTAAATGGTAATAAATAGATACCAAAAGGTGCAGTGCAAAGTTCTTTAACAAAACCGCCAACCTTTTTAACTTTAAACGAGTAAAAAAGAATCAATGCCAATACAGCCATAGACATGCCCAATGGACCATTCACGTCTGCTGTTGGAAGAATTCGTTGATGTTCAACTTCTAAGCCAAACACATTAATCAAAGTCATCGGAAGATCTACAGGCACTAAGTCCATGCAGTTCATCACAATCACCCATAAAAATATTGTCAACCCCAATGGTGCGATATAACCATTTGGACCACTTACTAATGTTCTTGATTGAGTTTCAGCAAATTCAACAAGAATTTCTACCGCAGCTTGAAAGCGTGTTGGTACTCCTGAAGAAGCTTTACGCGATGCCCTAAACAAAAAGAATAGAACAATAATACCCGATACAACCGACCAAAGAACGGTATCGACATTA
>NZ_MVDO01000146.1 GCF_002006755.1 Wohlfahrtiimonas larvae
CGTTGATGTTCAACTTCTAAGCCAAACACATTAATCAAAGTCATCGGAAGATCTACAGGCACTAAGTCCATGCAGTTCATCACAATCACCCATAAAAATATTGTCAACCCCAATGGTGCGATATAACCATTTGGACCACTTACTAATGTTCTTGATTGAGTTTCAGCAAATTCAACAAGAATTTCTACCGCAGCTTGAAAGCGTGTTGGTACTCCTGAAGAAGCTTTACGCGATGCCCTAAACAAAAAGAATAGAACAATAATACCCGATACAACCGACCAAAGAACGGTATCGACATTAATCAAACTAAAGTCCACAAAGTTTTCTTGTGGCAAATCTGTCTGAGTCATATTAACGAGGTGATGCTCGATATAACTACTAGCGGTAATCTCTTCTGCTGACATATCTTGTCCCAATCTAAATTTTAATGCTTGATATCGTGCTTCAAATATTTATGACCGAAGCTCATCACAACAACAGGAAGATACACTGTTACAATCACTCCTATTAGAAATGCTACCCAACTTGGATCTTTTAAATACTTAATACTGCTCGCAAGCAATATTGCACTGATAAATTTATTGACAAATGCACCTAACCAAAAAATCACTTGTCGACTTCGTACCCAAAATGATAAAAAGATGACAAATAAATTTGGCAAGATGATTGAAAGACCCGCCCAAAAATAGGACCTTCCAACACTTTCCCCTACAATCACCCAAAGTAAAATTGAGGCACTTAGCGTAATGATCAATTGGATCGTTATTACTTGCTTCATCACATCAAAACACCTTCGGCAAAAGTAGCTCGATTATAAGCAGTTAGCCTTTAAAGTCAATCTTTTTCACAAGGAAACTTGATAAAAAAGGCGAATTAGTTAAATTTATTGCACCCCAATTTTTTGTAAAATTCCATCCAATTGATCTAATGAATCATAATGAATTGTCATTTTACCTTTACCTTTTTTGCCCGACTGAAAACCAACTTTAGCACCAAACAATTGACTTAAATCATTTTCTAATTTTACAACATCTGGATCTCTTTTTATAGGCTTGTTTTTTTCTATTGCTTGAACGCCTTCTTTCATTAATCGCTCAACATCTCGGACAGTTAATGATTTTTGAATAATCAATTCTGCAATTTTAATTTGTTGAGCATTATCTAAAGGTAACAACGCTCTTGCGTGCCCCATATCAATTTTTCGTTCTAACAACCATTCTTGTACTTGATCTGCCAACTCCAATAAACGAATCACATTACTCACAGATGATCTTGAACGACCAATTAACTCACCAACTTCTTGATGTGTTAACTCAAATTCATTAATAAACCGCGCTATAGCTTCTGCTTCCTCAATAGGATTTAAATCTTCACGTTGAATATTCTCTATCAACGCAACAGCTAAAGCCTCTTGATCTGTTAAAGACTGAATAATCACAGGGACTTTTTCTAATTCTGCAATTTGTGATGCTCTCCAACGACGCTCACCTGCTAGAATCTCATACTTTTTCTGCCCATCTTTACTAATCTCACGAACAACCAATGGCTGAATAATACCCTGAGATTTAATAGATTCTGCTAATGTTTCCAAAGCCACTGCGTCAAATACTTTACGCGGCTGATATGCACCCGGTACCAAAAACTCAATTGGCATTTCCTTGATAGCACCGTAATGAGCATCTTTACCTACGTGCACTTCATTATCTTTCATTAATTCTTGAGCTGGTAGTTTTGTTTTATTTAACAAAACATCCAAACCACGACCTAATCCGCGTTTTTTCAAACCACTTTCCTCATTTCTTATTTACGCTTACTTCGACGGCTGATTTCTTTTGCTAACTCATTATACGCAATTGCACCCTTTGAGGTAGCATCATATTTAATAATTGACTCACCAAATCCAGGAGCTTCAGCTAATCGAACATTTCTTGGGATAATCGTTTTTAATAATTTTTCTCCAAAATGTTCTTGTAAATTCTCTGATACTTGTAACGCTAAAGCATTCCGCCCATCGTACATAGTCCTCAAAATCCCTAAAATATCCAAATCTGGATTGGTCGTGCTTTTCACCTCTTCTATTGTTTGCATCAACGCTGTTAAGCCTTCTAGAGCGTAATATTCGCACTGCACAGGCACGACCACATGATCAGAAGCAGTAAGCGCATTTAATGTCAGCATATTTAAAGAGGGTGGACAATCAATAATAATAAAATTAAAGTTACTTTGAATAGGCGCCAAGCCTTCTTTCAAAACAAAAGCCCCCTGCTCTCTTTGTGTTAATAATACTTCCGCCCCTGTTAAGTCGCCATTAGCACCGATTAAACGAATGGCATTTTCTTCCAACTCTATAATGGCATCACTAATCGAAACATCATCCAATAGTAAATCAACAGTACCTAAGCTGATGGAATGTTTATCCACTCCCATCCCAGTTGTTGCATTACCTTGAGGGTCTAAATCTATTAACAAAACATTAGGACGAGCCTTCATACCTGCTAGGCAGGCTGCCAAATTAACCGCTGTCGTTGTTTTACCAACGCCACCCTTTTGATTCGTAACTGCTATGATTGCCACAAAGCCCTTCCTATAATCATCATTCAAATTTTACCGCAGAAGTATATCAAATCCTCATCAAGACAAAATGACCAAATGTCGTGCTTCATCTAATCTTGGGACAGATAGCTTAATAATCGTACTTTTATAACCTTCTTCTGCAAACTGCCACTCACCGGGTGTTACATGACCTTTCATCGCCGCAAAACAACCATCATCTGTTAATAAATGTTTCGACCAAATGACCATATCTTCAGCACTTGCGAATGCACGAGACAAAATAACATCAAATAATTCAGCTGGCTGATAATCCTGAACTCTTGAATGCACAATCTCTATATTTTTAATACCCAATTCAAGCTTCATCTGCGTCATAAATCGTGTACGTTTACTATTGGTATCCAATAAAACAAAATGTGTATCAGGCATTGCAATTGCCAAAATAAAGCCAGGCAAACCAGCACCTGTTCCTACATCAATCATACGATCATGCTTTATTTTTTCTAGATGTGGGATCAACACAATAGAATCAAACAAATGCTTCACCAACATCTCTTCAGGCTCAACAATGGAAGTCAAGTTATAAGCTTTATTCCATAACTGAATACCCTTTAAATAATGTGCCCACTGTTTAATTTGATCATCCGAAAAATCAAATCCTTCAGTACTTAACCCATTTTTTATAAAATCAAATTCCATTACTATCTCTTACTTATTTTTTGATGATCGACTATTACTGAATAGGATAAAAGTTTAAAGCCATGCCTTCTTCAACGGTCGTATTTGGTAAAATTTCAATTAAACAGTTCGCTACCGCCAATCCTGATAACATAGCAGAGCCTTGCCCTTTGGCAATAGTTAAATCAAATCCACCTTCTAGATTCTCTACATACATACCACGCAAAAACTCCCTTCTTGGCTCTAGCTTTTCGCGTTTAAATTTTGCCGTACCTTTCATAAAGGTCGCATTGGTTGCACCAATACTTTTTTGCAAAAATGGATAAACAAAGAGATAAAAAGTCACATATGCAGATACAGGATTACCAGGCAACATAAATACATATGCATTGCCAATTTTACCCCAACCAAAAGGCTTACCTGGCTTAATAGCAATTTTCCAACCATTTAATTGCCCAACTTCTGCAATAGCTCTGCCCACATGATCCTCTTCACCCACAGAAGCACCACCACTTAAGATAATGACATCCTGAGTTTTTGATAATTCTAATAACTGTGCTTTTGTTGCCTCATAATTATCTTTCACAATACCCGCATCATGCACATAATGATTTTTCTTCAGCCAAGCTTGCAGCATAAATCTATTTGCATCATAAATTTTACCTGCCGATAAAGGCTCTGATTGCGGAATCAATTCACTGCCTGTTGAAACAACTGCAATAGATAAACCATCAAATACTGGTATCTCGCTATAACCCTGCGATGCACATAAAGCAATTGTTGCCGCTGTCATTTCTCTATTTTTAGCTAATAATAAATCACCTTTTTTAGCCTCTTCACCCAAATAGCGAATATTCATACCATTTTTAGGTTTGCGTTGTAAGCGAATAACATCACCTTCACGATCTATATGCTCTTGCATTACAACTGATGTCGTGCCTTTTGGCGTGGGCGCACCTGTAAAAATACGAACCGATTCACCTTTGTTTAATACAATTTTTGCCAAATCACCTGCAGCAATTCGACCCACAACTTTAAATTCAGTTAAATCTTCATCAGGATCACAAACAGCATAGCCATCCATCGCACTATTATTGAACATTGGTGTATCGTAAACAGTGAATAAATCTTCACTTAAATGCTTACCCAAACTTTCAATCAAAGAAACTTTACGAACTTTTTGAGGCAACTGAACCGCCTCACTTAATTGTGTTAATGCAACATGGAAATCTAACATTTTCTTTCCTTCAATATTTTAGTAATTTGCGCAACCGCATCCCAATCATTCCCATTGATAAATGCAGTTGAATCATCAAAGAATAATGAATCACATTTCATCTTTGCTAAAAAATCTCTAATTCTGTGTTGTTTATCTAAAAGCAGCGATTCTATCTCATCAATATACTTAGCCTTAAACATTAATAAACCATAATGAGCCCTTTCATCATCTCTTGGATAAACTGCATCTAAGTTTTCTTCCCGCAATTTTAATAATTGCTTTACCACCAAATCCTTTGGTAACAAAGGCAAATCACATGTAACTACTTGGATAATATCCTCTGGTTTTACTATTTTTCTTAATGAATACATGCCTGATAATGGGCCATCACGATAGAACCTCTTTTCATCACTTAAAATATTCATTGATACTGCTCTATATGCACTGATATCTTCATTAGCAGAAATATAAACTTCATCAACTTGTGGTGAAAATACATCATAAACCCATTGAACTAAAGGCTTACCTTCAACAAGAACCAATCCCTTATTAACGCCCCCTAAACGGCTACCTGCGCCCCCTGACAGAATCAATCCAACCACTTTACTCATGCCAACGCCGCTTTCTATTTTGATCACTCAATTTTGCTTCTACCCAATGATTACTATCATCTTCAAATACTTCTTTTTTCCAAAAAGGTGCATCTGCTTTTAAATAATCCATAATGAATTCTGTCGCATGAAATGCTGCTTCACGATGAGATGAAACTGTTGCCACTAAAACAATTGGCTCACCAACAGGTATTTCACCTACGCGATGCACAACTCGACAACCAGTAATCGCCCAACGTTCTTTCGCAATCTCAATAATGCGCATTATCTCGCGTTCGGTTAATCCCGTATAATGCTCTAGAAATAAAGCTTTTAGATTTTTCGCATGATCATGCCCACGAACATAACCCACAAAACTACTGGATGCGCCGACATTACGACTACTTTCGAGCAGTTGATTAACTTCATCATCATGTTTAAAAATATCAGTTTGCACAACAACAGAGAACATTTAACCTCCTGTCACTGGTGGCAAAATTGCAACACGATCACCTTTTTTAACCGGCGCAACTTCGTAAAGAATTTCATCATTAAGCACAATTCTAAACACTCTCTCTGGAGCTAATGCATCCGACCATATATCATCTCGCGCCCTTAGTTCTGTTAGCAACTTTTCAGTATCGCCTGACTCCCAAGCGATCTCTTCTTGAGCCAAACCTACACGATCTTTTAATACTCCAAAATACTGAATGGTAATCATTATGATCTCCTATGCTGCTTTATGCTTTAATCTGAAAAAGCGAATTAAAATCCCACCTGATCTACCAAAGAGCAGAGAGAAAAAATAGATTAACCCTGCAACGCCTATAATTGCCGGCCCGCTTGGCACATCTAAATAAAAAGATGTTAATAATCCAAAATATGCAATTAAAAATCCTAATATGATAATCACAACAAACAAACCTTCAATAGAGCGAACCCATAATTGCCCGATGATTACTGGCAACATTAATAAACCCACAGCCATCAATGAACCTAAAGCCTGAAAACCTGCAATTAAGTTAACAACAACAACTAATAAGAAAATACCATAATAATTGACGCCTTTAATTTTCATAGACTGTAAAAAAATGGGATCAATCACAAACAAAACCAATGGACGATAGATGATCGCAATTGTGATCAGTGTAAAACACATAATCGCCCACAAGAAAGTCAACATCGTATTATCAATCGTTAATACAGATCCAAACAAAATATGCAACAAATCTACTTGTGAACCGATCTTTGAAATAATAATGACACCAATGGATAGAGAAATGAGATAAAATGCAGCAAAACTTGCATCTTCATTTAATCTCGTATAACGCGATACTAAAAATGCTAATAATGCAATTGCTATCCCTGCAATCACACCGCCAATACCCATAGCGATCAAATTAAACCCATAGAACATAAACCCCAAAGCAATTCCAGGCAAAATCCCATGACTTAATGCATC
>NZ_MVDO01000147.1 GCF_002006755.1 Wohlfahrtiimonas larvae
CTGAAAACCTGCAATTAAGTTAACAACAACAACTAATAAGAAAATACCATAATAATTGACGCCTTTAATTTTCATAGACTGTAAAAAAATGGGATCAATCACAAACAAAACCAATGGACGATAGATGATCGCAATTGTGATCAGTGTAAAACACATAATCGCCCACAAGAAAGTCAACATCGTATTATCAATCGTTAATACAGATCCAAACAAAATATGCAACAAATCTACTTGTGAACCGATCTTTGAAATAATAATGACACCAATGGATAGAGAAATGAGATAAAATGCAGCAAAACTTGCATCTTCATTTAATCTCGTATAACGCGATACTAAAAATGCTAATAATGCAATTGCTATCCCTGCAATCACACCGCCAATACCCATAGCGATCAAATTAAACCCATAGAACATAAACCCCAAAGCAATTCCAGGCAAAATCCCATGACTTAATGCATCGCCCACCAAACTCATTCTTCGCATCACCAAAAAACTACCCACAACGCCAGAAGAGACTGCCACCATAAAAGATGCCAGCAAAGCCCTTTGCATAAAAGGAAATGTTAAAAATGGCGTGACTAAAAAATCCCACATAATTGATTAATTATTCCTTATTCTGAAACAGAGCACACTTCAGCCCCATCATCCCAATATAGTGATGCCGAATATGCTTTCTCAAAATTTTGTTCAGTTAACACATCTTGTGTTCGCCCAAAAGCAACTTTTTCACAAGCCATCATGAGCGTGTAATCAAAATACTCTTTTGCCACATGAAAATCATGAATCACTGCAATGACAGTTTTACCTTCAGTTCGCCAATTAGTAATCACCCGGCATAAATCTAAATTTGTTTTAGCATCTACAGCATTAAATGGCTCATCTAATAAAATGACATCAGCATCCTGAACAATAATCCTAGCAAATAAAGCTCTCTGAAATTGACCATTAGATAAGTTATCGATTGTACGATTCTCAAAGCCAGTTAAGCCAACCGTAGCCAATGCTTCTTTGACTTTCGTCATAGTATCTTCAGGTATTTTGCTAAAAATTGATCCACTCGCTAAGAAGCCTGTCGCCACAAGATCTTCCACTGTGATAGGTAAAGAACGATCAATATCTGATTGTTGTGGCAAATAACCGACTGTTTCATCATGATTAAAACATACCTTACCTTCATCAGGTACCAACATGCCCATCATAATTTTTAAAAGTGTACTCTTCCCTGCACCATTTGGCCCTATGATCGCATTCGTAAAACCGCATGGAAAGTCGACACTGACGTGATGCACAACGGGATGACGCTGATAACTCATCGTAACATTTTGTACAGTAACACAAGGATCCAACATTTTAATTATCGCTTTTTCGAATAATTGCTCAGTATAATATAAACAGTTAATATTCTATAATAGAGTTTGCATATTACCTAAAGGTGCTCTTTAGCAATCAAACAAAAATGAAGTACAATATCCTATTGATCTTATGAGTTGCGAGTAAATAATGAATAAAACAGCATTAATTATAGATGATAGTGCAACAGCCAGAATCGGTATAAAAAATATGTTGCAAAATTTAGGCTATGTAGCACATACTGCCAATAATGGATTAGACGCGCTAGAACGAATTTTAGATATCCAACCTCATGTTATTTTGCTCGATTTATCCATGCCTGTATTAGATGGCACAGAAGTCCTTACGTTACTCAAACGACATCAAACTACTCAAAATATCCCTGTCATTATTCTTTCCGGCAAAGAGGGAATTTGTGATAAAATTCGTGCAGAAACACTAGGAGCAGCAGGATTTTTAAATAAACCCTGTAAAGAAGATCTGCTCACAGATATGTTAACCTCTCTAAAATTAATTCAATAAAGGCTTTAACATCATGAGTATCAGAGGCATTGTTTATACAATAGATAATATCCTATGCATCACACAGATCGATACAATTTCAGAAGTTGTACAAGGCTTAACCCCTACTCCTATTCCTTTGACAAAAGATTGGCTAGTTGGCACAATTCAGTTACGAGGCAATATCGTGCCTGTCACTGATATCTTAAAACTTTCCAATCCATCCATCACCAATCGCTCTTTGGAACAACACAAAAATAACATATTGATTATTCAAGAAAATGAGTGGCAATATGGGATAAAAGTCAATAAATTAATGGGTATCCGCGTCATTCAAGCAGAGGAAAAAGAAGCAACGCACTTCCCACCTGAATTTGAAGGGCTACCTGAATTAGTAAAAGGCATGTATGAGATTGATGAGGGATATTTATATAACATAAACCTATCTAAGCTCATTCAAAATAATGCATTTATGCACCCAGAATTATAGAGATAATATTTATTTTATAGAGGCAAAAACCATGCTACCCAAACTCAAAAAATTTCTATCCACACATATTCCCCATATTCTATGCACGATTGCGCTAGTAATTTTTACAACACTAGCACTATCTATGGTTTATAACGCACATAATGCTACTTCCCAAGATCAGGCAAATCTTTTAAATAGCCAAATGTCTTCTAGTAGTATTAACTCTATCAATGCAACAAAATTAGTGAACGCATTAAAAGCAAACGATACTGATGAGGCTGAAAAACTATTAACATCCTTACAAAAAAGCTTAAGTGCGCAAAATCAAAATCTTGCTGTGACATCATCTAATTTAGAAAATCAGGCAGGAGCATACTCAATTTTGGGTATCACGTTACCGGCAATCGCATTGTATATCTTCTTAGGGCTAGCAGCGCTTAGCTTATTACTACTCATAATCTTAATGTATAAATCAAGCACAACATTGTCCATTGAAGATTCTCAATCGTTGCAGTCACAACAACACACTCAACAAGCACTTTTAGAATTCCTAGAAGTTATTCAAGCACTATCTGAAGGTGACTTGACTGTACAAGCGCAAGTATCGGATGACATTACAGGTACATTAGCTGACTCATTCAACTTTTCTGTTGAAGAACTAAGAAACCTTGTTTCCATGGTTAACCAATCCACCAAGAAGCTATCAGAAGCGGTAGGTGACTCTTCAACTGTTGCAGAAGTATTATTAAAAGCATCCACCGAACAGGCTCGTAGAATTTCTGAAGCATCAAATACAGTGATTCATGTAACAGAAGCCATGATTGATGTATCCGATCAAACATCATCAGCCGTTGATATTGCAATGAGCTCAACTGAAGCGGCTCGCTCTGGTTCTGAGCGTGTACGTTCAACAATTTCAGGTATGGATCAGATCCGTGATCACATCCAAGAAACTTCAAAACGTATTAAACGCTTAGGTGAATCTTCACAAGAAATCGGTGACATCGTTGAATTAATCAATGACATCGCTGACCAGACACACATTTTGGCATTGAATGCATCTATTCAAGCAGCGGCTGCAGGTGATGCAGGCCGAGGCTTCGCTGTTGTTGCGGATGAAATCCAACGATTAGCTGAAAGAACAGGTAACGCGACACGCCGTGTTGAAAATATCGTTAAAGCTATTCAAACAGATACCAACGAAGCAATCTTTGCGATGGAAAAAAGTACCAGTGAAGTGGTTAATGGTGCGAATTTGGCAGAACGTGCAGGTGAATCATTGAATGAAATTGAATCAGTATCCACTCAATTAGCATCCATGATCCAAAACGTATCTAAATCATCACGCGAAGTATCCACATTGGGTAACAAGATGAAAGATAGTATCGACTCTATCAAAAAATTAACTGAACAAAATGTAACAAGTACTCAAATCACTAACCGTTCTGTTGAAAAAATCAATGAATTGGCTAATGAATTACGTGAATCCATCAGTGGTTTTAAAATCAAATAAAACATCCAATATAACTAGGCGCATCTAAATAATGCGCCATTAACTAAAATAGATATAGGAACGAATCAATGGCAGCATTGCATGATGAGTTAATAATTGCAGTTAAAAGTTTACGTGCATTCCTCATTCGTAAAATTTGGAGCACTGCATCCATAGAGAAAAACAACCAAGTAGTTGATGCTTTTGATGCGAATTTTTTACTAAAACTAATTCAAGATGACTCTGAACATGTTGAGACATGGCAGTACTTTATGTCTTTTTATGCACAGAAAGATCATAGATACTTTAATCATACGGAACAAAAAAGTATCTATGCATTGATTCGCCATCTAAAAGAGATCATAGATGGACAAGCTATTGATACCATTTTAATTAAGAACGCATTTCAAGAGCTAAAATTAGAGCCTATTACAGAGCATGATCTTCAACAACTACGTGCAGTTCATTCTCCTGCACCAGAAACATCTATAGAAAATGAGATACAACCTGTTGAAGCAGTGCCAGCAGAACAACCACTGATACAATCAACTGATATTACTTTGCCGGCTGATGCACTTCAAAAGCTCATTTTAGATATCAATGCAAACAATGCATTACCTAAAGATGCATACTCAATTATTCAACCCTTTGAGTCAGTACTACAATCACATTATCAAGATGCACCAAGTTTCATTCAAGCACCAACCGATCATGATAAAATAGTTGCATTAATTAAAATTACTGACTTCTTTGTCATATCTAATCAAACCAATAACTACGCACAAGCAGATACTTTTGATTCAGCCCTAAAATATCGCTATATGTTATTGGCTCAAAAAAATTTCTACGATGCCGTTGAGCGCCTCAAAAACTCACAAAAGCAAGACACAAAATATCTTAAAGATGTTAATGATATTGTTAGCGCTACTAACTCTCAGCTAATATTCACTCCAAGCGATGCTCTAAAAACACAATTAACAGCCTTTACAGAACAACAAACTGTAGACAATGCATCTGTTGTTTTAAGCCAAATTCATGCTGAATTAACAACATTAGAAATTATTCAAGAAAAACCTGAAACAATTATTAATGATGAGCCGAGTGTTACAGATACGATAAGTACTGAGCCTTCACTACAAGTGATTACCTCAGCGAAAAAACACCCATATTATTTAGAGGGAAGTTTAGAGCCTACAATGAAAGAATCGCCACAATATGATGACGATTTAATCCAGGAACTTAAAGAAAGCTTCAGAGAAGAAGCAGAAGAAGAAATCTTCCCTTTAATAGAATCTGCTTCAGCTGTTCTTAAAAATCAGCCTTATCAAGAATCTGATATTCTAGATTTGCGTCGTGCTTATCACACCCTTAAAGGTAGTGGCTATACTGCCTCAATGCCAATTATTGGTGAAATTGGTTGGCAAGTTGAACGCGTGATTAATGGTGTACGTGATAACCATTACCCCTTCAGTGAAGCTATTTTATATCATGCTTTAGATGGATACGATGCTGCTAAGGCTCGTTTAAGCAATCCTGAAATTCAAGATAATGAACTACAGCGACTAACCTATCAAGCTCAGTACCTCATTGACCATAAAGGCGTTATTGAACCATCTGAAATAACAGTAGAAACAACAAGTGCTCCTGCAGTAATAGAGCCAAATATAGAAGTTGAAGTTACACACCATTATCAAGCATTTGATGAGATGCCGGATGATTATGTATCACCTTATCACCTACACGGCTCTGCCCTACCAGTAGAATCTGAAGTTGCATCATTAGATGAAGATCTCGTTGCAGAATTAAGAAACAGCATGTTTGAAGAGGCTAAACGTGAGTTATTGCCTGAGTTGAACAGAGTTTCTATTAATCTATTAAATGATAGTGCATCACATTCTGACTTAGAACGTACACGCCGTGTATTCCATACCTTGAAAGGCAATGCCTTAATGATTGGCCTAAATACATTAGGCGAAGTTGCAGGCACAATTGAAAATATTTTAGATGCTATTATTTCAGGACGCTATAAACTCACTCCAGCAATCACAGCACACATTGCAGATGTTTATATTAATCTCAAAAAATATTTGAATAATATTAATATCTCAGATGAAGAACGTAATCGTTTGTTATATCAAGGGAATATGCTCAAAGAGCATAAGGGTAATATTACTGAATTCCTCTCTAGCCCCAAAACAAAGGAAGCTGATAGCATTGTTGATCCAGCACAGACAACACCGGCACAGCCAAGCGTGGAAGATATTTTATCTGAACGTCGCCAAGCAATGTTCGAAAATATTCAAAGCGTTATTGAACAAAGTGAATTAAGTAATCTTGATCAAAAATTAACAGATGAAATATTAGAGCTAACGGATGAAGAGCTCAGTCAGCGTTTAATTACGGGATTCACAAAATGTGAGAGCAGAACCTATTCCGCTTTGAAACGCTATAGCCAAGATATTTCTTTATGTTTATTGCATCCTAATTTCTCTAATAGCCAACCACTGCATAATCTTTTAATCAGTGCTTATCACAAACACTTACTGTTATTCCGTGCACATGGCTTAACACCGCAAGATGCTCGCTTAATTTTATGGGGCAAAGTCTTAACAGCAGTATTAGCAATCATTAAAGTTAATCAGATCAATGAATCCATTGCATATGAGTATATTGAAGAACTTCAAAAACCAATTTTAGAGGTTGAACATAAAGAAGTTAAAGCTCAAACAAACTCAGAAAATACACAAGAAGAAGTTGATCCTGAGCTTATGCAGGCTTTTCTAGAAGAAGCACATGAAGTATTAGAACAAGCCGATGAGCTTATTCAACAATGGCAAGAAGAAAACTATAATCCTCAGTCTGATAAAATATCTGAACTTCGCCGTCAAATGCACACCTTAAAAGGTGGCGCTCGCATGGTTGGGAAAGATGGTTTAGGACAATTGAGCCATGCACTAGAATCTCTATTGGATCCAAACTACATTACATTATTTGACTCAGATCCTAAACGATTTGAGGTACTCCAGCGTGCACTCGATCATTTACAGGTATTATTAGAAAGTGATAGCAAGCAATTAGATCATGAAGGCTTTAACCTACTATCGGCATTACACCTATTATTAGGTAATGAAAATCCACCTGAGTTGACAAAAGAAGGAGCAGTTACAGGTCAATCTACAACAACAGAAGTGACTGATAAAACTGCAACTGCTGCTCAATCTGAATTGAGCTCATTGAAAATTTCTCCTACACAACTTAATAGAATCAGTGAAAAAGTTTCAGAAAACAATATTCTAACTACACAGTACAATAACTCAATGTCTAATGTTATTGGTATTTTGGCTGAGATTGCTCGAACCACTCAGCATATCAATATGACTGCGCGTAATATTGAAATTGAAACTGAAGCACAAATGATTTCAAGACATGCTAAAGCATCGCAGAATAAAGAAGAGTTTGATCCTCTTGAATTGGATCAGTTCTCAGAGTTACAACATTTAGCACGTTCAATTTCTGAGTCCATCGAAGATCTTAATACATTCCATAAACATATCAGTGAACATATGGAAGTAATGAGTACTTCATTATCAAAATTTTCAGGTAATCAAAACTTAATTTCTGACACGCTAACAGATATCGGTACGGTTAGTTTCAATCAAATTTTACCAAGGTTACGCCGCATTGTTCGCCAAATCAGTAAAGCCAATAATAAACAAATTGAGCTCATTGCTATTGGTACAGATACTCAAGTTGAAAGAGTTGTTTTAGAACAAATGACAGCCGCCTTTGATCATATGATTCGTAACTCAATCATCCATGGTATTGAATCACCAGAAGAAAGAATTGCTGCAGGCAAACCTGAACATGGCATCATTTCACTCAAAGTATCCAAACGTGGTTCTGATTTAAATATTGAGCTTTCAGATGATGGTAAAGGATTTAATATTGAAAAAATCCGCATTAAAGCTATCGAAAAAGGATTAATAGAGGCTGATACAATCATTGATGATACCGAG
>NZ_MVDO01000148.1 GCF_002006755.1 Wohlfahrtiimonas larvae
ATTGAATCACCAGAAGAAAGAATTGCTGCAGGCAAACCTGAACATGGCATCATTTCACTCAAAGTATCCAAACGTGGTTCTGATTTAAATATTGAGCTTTCAGATGATGGTAAAGGATTTAATATTGAAAAAATCCGCATTAAAGCTATCGAAAAAGGATTAATAGAGGCTGATACAATCATTGATGATACCGAGCTTGTTAACCTAATTATGCTGCCTGGCTTTACCACCGCAACTCAGCTATCTCAAGATGCTGGACGTGGTGTTGGTCTAGATGTTTTAGCCAAAGCTATGACAATTTTAAAAGGAACAGCGAGCTTATCGTTTGTACCAAATTCTGGTGTAACGTTTAAAATCTCTATTCCTTCTACGCTCATGATTGTCCAATCACTTATCGTTAATGCTGGTGGGCAAAATTATGCGATTCCTATTGATAATATCATTGGTGTTACGCAAGAAAAAGATGTCATATTTGATGGTAAACGGACTCAATTTTCATATCATAATCATATCTATGAGGCTTATGATCTTGCTAAGATTTATTCTGATATTGATGCAGATGTACAAGAACAAAGCTACATTTATCTATTATTTGAAGTCAATGGTAAATCAATTGCTATCGGTGCTGAATCAATTTTATCGCAGCTCGAAGTTATTATGTATCCATTAAATCCACAAATTGCTAATATTCCTGGTTTAACAGGTAGTGCCGTAACACCTGGTGGTGAAACTATCTTTACGGTAGATATCGCCGCATTCTCACAAACAATGATCAAGGCATCACGCAAGCATTCTACAGAAAAAGCCATCACTGAAGCTAAGGCATTAGCTGACCATACACATGATGAATTAGCAAAAATTCTAGTTGTGGATGATTCAATTACAATGCGCCGAGTTAGCCAGCGCATGTTAGAACGTGCAGGCTATCAAGTAACAACAGCAAAAGATGGTATGGATGCGTTAGAAACTTTAGAAACCTTACAACCTGATTTAATCATGTTAGATATTGAAATGCCACGCATGGATGGCTTTGAAGTTCTAACCTATCTACGCAGTACAGAAAGATTTCTACAAACACCTGTGATGATGGTAACATCACGATCAGGTGAGAAACATCGTAATCGTGCCTTTGAAATAGGTGCAAATGAATACTGTGGTAAACCGTATCAAGAAGAACAAATTTTACAGACAATTAAAAAGCTTTTAGATAAAGAAGATTAATTGCAGCAAGATAAGGAGCTTATATGAGTGTCGGTAAACAAATGCAATTGGAGTTTAAAGACTTCGATCAAGTTGCAAATGTCTATATGGATTTTATTGTGGGTGGCGGATTTTTCATTCCCATGGCTAAAGTAGATTTTAATCTAGGTGATGAAATATTCATCGCTTTGATTTTACCGGATGAACCAGGAAAGCGTCATCCCGCCGCAACAAAAGTTGTATGGATTAATCCTGAAAACTCTCTGAAAGGCAAACCAGGAATTGGTGTACAATTAACGGGTATGAATGCAGGACCATTAAATGAGCGTTTAAAACGATGCGTTGGTTCTGCAAAGAAAAAATCAACTTTTACCCTAACCATGTAGTGATATGTTAATAGATTCGCATTGCCATTTAGATCGTATTGATCTTACTCAGTTTGACCATAATTTTGATAATCTGATGCAAGAAAATCACAAAGCTAATATTTCGCATATGCTTTGTGTTTCTGTGCATCCCGATGATTGGCAAAATATGGCAGATATAACTGCACCTTATTCTAATGTCTTTTTATCATTTGGCATTCATCCTGGTGATATCAAGGCCAAAGATATTGACTTTACTATTGATCATTTTGCTCCCTATATGAAAGAACCACGCGTTATCGCCATTGGTGAAACAGGTTTAGATTACCATTATGGAGAAGATCATGATCTGCAAAAAGAGATATTTGCTAGGCAGATAGAAGTAGCAAAACTCTATCAAAAACCGCTCATCATTCATACGCGTGATGCACGAGAAGATACTATTGCAATTCTTAAAGAGAATGAAGCTGAAAAATGTGGTGGCGTAATGCACTGCTTCACAGAAAACTGGACAATGGCAAAAGCAGCACTAGATTTAGGCTTTTACATTTCTTTTTCAGGGATTGTGACATTTAATAACGCACAAAGCCTACGAGATGTTGCTAAAAAAGTTCCTTTAGATCGACTATTAGTGGAAACTGATTCACCTTATTTAACGCCCGTACCCTATCGTGGTAAGTTAAATTATCCCGCACGTGTTCAGCATGTTGCTGAAAAATTAGCGGATTTAAAAGAAATTAATTTTGAAAAAATGGCTGATATTACAACGCAAAATTTTCAAAATCTCTTTAAGGTACAACTAAACTAACAGCTATATTTCACATAACAAAAAGTAGTAAATAATATTACTTATTGTTATATTTATGTTATAATTTTACTAAATATTTATTTCTACTAAGGTGAATTTCAATGGATGAGAATAAACGCAAAGCACTCCAAGCTGCGCTTGGCCAAATTGATAAGCAGTTCGGTAAAGGTTCTGTTATGCGCTTTGGTGATAAGAATGAAGATACAGATATTATCCCTGTATCTACAGGCTCTTTAGGTTTAGATATTGCTTTGGGCATTGGTGGATTACCTCGTGGCCGTATCATTGAAATTTATGGCCCTGAATCATCAGGTAAAACAACATTAACCTTACATGCTATTGCAGAAGCTCAAAAAGCTGGTGGTACTGCTGCATTCATTGATGCTGAACATGCCTTAGACCCTGTATATGCAGCAAAATTAGGTGTAGATGTACCAAATCTTTATATCTCACAACCAGATAATGGTGAACAAGCTTTAGAGATTGCAGATACCCTAGTACGTTCTGGTGCAATTGATATTGTTGTTATTGACTCAGTTGCAGCCTTAACTCCAAAAGCTGAAATTGAAGGCGATATGGGTGACTCACATATGGGCTTGCAAGCTCGCTTAATGAGTCAGGCTCTCCGTAAATTAACAGCAAATATTAAAAAATCCAATACATTAGTTATTTTCATCAACCAAATTCGTATGAAGATTGGAGTAATGTTTGGTAATCCAGAGACAACTACTGGTGGTAATGCATTAAAATTCTATGCTTCTGTTCGTTTAGATATCCGTCGCATTGGCGCTATTAAAAAAGGCGACGAGGTCATTGGCGCAGAAACACGCGTTAAAGTTGTTAAGAATAAAGTATCCCCACCATTCAAACAAACTGAATTCGATATTATGTATGGTGAAGGCATCTCTCGCACAGGTGAAATTATTGATCTTGCTGTCAAAGCAAACATCATTGAAAAATCTGGATCTTGGTATAGCCATGGCGATAAACGCATTGGCCAAGGTAAAGAAAATGTTAAACAATTTTTAAAAGACAATCCTGAATTAGCGTCAGAAATTGAACAACAAGTTCGTGAATATTTCCTTTCACTTCCTGTTGAAAATATATTATTAGGTGATCCTAATGATGAAGCTTTTGAACTAGATGAGACTGAAAACTAAATCTCATTTATAATTAAGCCACCGCCATGGTGGCTTTTTTATTTTTATATTCGAATTTTTATGTCAAATCCTACAGAAACCCGAACAGAAGTCCGCTTTGTCACTGTGAATGAGCATCAATCAGGACAACGTATTGATAATTTTTTAATGGCTCAATTCCGTACACTGCCAAAAAGCCGTATTTACCAGATGATTCGTAAGGGTGAAGTTCGAGTCAATAAAGGTAGAGTCAAACCTGAAACTCGAATTAATGCTGGTGATACCATTCGCATCCCACCTGTTTCATTAACACCTGGAGCCGAAAATGAAATTCCTATTTTCTGGAAAGAACGATTACTCAAACACATCATTCATGAAGATGATAGGCTATTAGTCATCAACAAGCCGGCAGGTATAGCAGTACACAAAGGTAGTGGCTTACCCTACGGTATCATCGAGGTACTAAGAGCAGCACGCCCAGAGTTAGAATTTCTAGAATTAGTACATCGCCTAGATAAAGATACCAGTGGATGCTTGGTACTAGCCAAATCAGGTAAAATTTTGCGTGATTTACAAAAAGCAACTATGAACAAACGTTATCTATGTTTAGTGAAAGGTTATTGGGATAAAGGTCATTTTGACCAACATGCTAAATTAGATATTGAAAACCGTGAACATGGTGAACGCCATGTTGTTATTTCTCCTAATGGCAAAGAAGCTCATACTCGTTTTGATATCATTGAGCATTATCCAAAAGCCTCATTACTAGAAGCAAAACTTTTCACAGGCCGCACCCACCAAATTCGTGTACATGCAGCTAGTTTAGGCTTCCCATTATTAGGTGATGAACGTTATGGTGATCTCGAAGCTAATAAGGCATTTAAATCCAAAGGATTGAATAGAATATTCTTGCATGCAAGCAGTTTAATGATTGATATGCCACCATATGATTATGCATTCAGTGCTCCACTACCCGATGATTTAAATAAGTTTTTAAATAACCTACGTTAAAATTCCTCAATGATAAAAAATGCCGCAATATCTGCGGCATTTTTATGATGTTCTATTTCATTTGCTCTTTAAAATCTGCACTTGGTTATTAGCAACCAACGGAATAGGCTCAGGATTGGGTAAAAAAGAACAGGCAGCATCAGCACATTTACCACAACAAGTTGCCACACCTAAATTCATTTGAAGATCAGACAACTGTGTCGCTCCATTCGCAACTGCTTCTTTGATCTCTTTATCAGTAATGCCATTACAAATACAAATATACATACACAACCTCTTACTTCGAACTCTGTAAGATAATAGTGATAATCATTACTATTTGCAAGTTGTTTGTTTATGATAATTTTTTATAATTTAAATGATTCAAGATGATAAATACCATTAGCATTGATACTGCTTGCTTTCTGCCATTCATAAACAGCTTTTACAGTCTTACCATCCATCAGCCCTTTATCAATTT
>NZ_MVDO01000149.1 GCF_002006755.1 Wohlfahrtiimonas larvae
TCTTTATCAGTAATGCCATTACAAATACAAATATACATACACAACCTCTTACTTCGAACTCTGTAAGATAATAGTGATAATCATTACTATTTGCAAGTTGTTTGTTTATGATAATTTTTTATAATTTAAATGATTCAAGATGATAAATACCATTAGCATTGATACTGCTTGCTTTCTGCCATTCATAAACAGCTTTTACAGTCTTACCATCCATCAGCCCTTTATCAATTTTTTGTTCAAACAAATAATTTTCAGCAATTAATTGCTCTTGCAACTCTCTAACTAAATAACCTTCTGAGCCTTGCATCAGGTATTCATTTAAACATCCTTGTTGAATCGCATGTAAATGGCGTGTATGTGTTAATAAATATTGGTATGGTAGATGTAATTCTAATTCTGAAGGTAATGCGGACTGCCCTGCTAAAATTCTGAATTGCTGATATTCACCTTCAGGCATTGCACTATTATGGAAACCAGAAATGACTTGGCACCCTGCCGACTTATAATCAGTATCAATGCTACCAGCCGCATGAATATGATCGTTAGGCGCACACGCATCTAAAATTAATTGACCCTTGCCATAATCGCGCCAAACGGGTGTTGAAACATGACGAGTTAAACGAAATGCACCTTCTTCTTTTGGTCTATGATCTGGTTCATGTGCACCAACATAATATTGATATAAACCTTGTGCTAATTGATTACTAATCCGTTGATTAGGGTTTTCTCGTTGTTTAATCACATTAGCTTTAAAGGGTACGGTCGAACCTTGAAAAATAGCAATTTTATGATTTTTACGATCCCACAAACCTAATAAACAATTAAGATACAAATAATCTAATCGATTTTCGGTAATTTTAATTTCAGTTAGCCATTTTCCTTTCTGGGATAAAGATTGAGCTGCCCGAATTCCAAATAATACGATGTCACCCATTAAACGATAATGGCATTGCTCTGCAAGTCGAGCAAAATGCGCAGAAGAGATTGTAAATTCCTTATCAGAATATGGCATAGAGAGATGCGCTGTATCAACCTCACCAAAAAATGAATCTGTCATAACATCTCCTATGCTAATGTAATACTATCGATTACGCTTTTTTCATAAATTCAGACTTCAATTGTAAGCTTGTACCATTAACTTTACAGTCTAAATTGTGATCACCTTCAACAATACGAATACTTTTAATCATCGTTCCTTGTTTTACAACCATAGATGATCCACGAACTTTTAAATCCTTAATGACAGTTACAGAGTCACCATCACGTAATATATTACCATGTGCATCTTTAGCCGTTAATTCTTCATGCTCAGAATCTACATCATTAGCAGACCATTCATTGGCGCATTCTGGACAAATGAATAACTCACCATCAGCATAAGTATATTCAGAATTACATTTTGGGCAATTTGGCATAGTCATTATCATATTCTCCTAAAAAATCTACCAAAAATAGAACAGCCATTCTAAGTGGTTTAGTAAATCTTTACAACTCAATGGAAATACATGATATTTATTAACTATTTTCCAATCAGCCATTATCTTCTAAATTCATTTATAATAGGACAATTTACTCATTATCAAAATCATCATGCTAACCATCAAACATATTCCCGATTATTTAAAATTAATTCGCTTTGATAAACCTATTGGTACGCTATTATTATTATGGCCAACATTGTGGGCCCTGTGGATCGCCAGCAAAGGCATGCCTGAAATACATTTAATCGTCATCTTTATATTAGGTGTATTCACTATGCGCTCTGCAGGTTGTGTGATGAATGATATTGCAGATAAGGATTTTGATCCACATGTTGAACGCACAAAAGATCGTCCATTAGCGGCAAAACGCATTACATTACAAGAAGCATATGCTGTTCTTGTATTATTCATTGGTATTGCTTTTGTTTTAGCTCTTTTTCTCAGTTGGAAAACGATTCTACTATCGATCCCTGCACTTATCATTGCCCTTTCTTACCCTTTTGCTAAGCGTTATCACTCTTTGCCCCAAGCACATTTAGGCATTGCATTCTCTTTTGGAATTCCTATGGCTTTTATGGAAATTACAGGACAATTACCGTTAGAAGCTTATTTAATATTTATAATGAATATATGCTGGACATTAATTTATGATACAGAATATGCGATGAGTGATCGTGAAGATGATAAATTTATTAATATTAAATCTAGTGCACTGCTGTTTGAGAAGCTATTAGGATCAAAAGATTATTGGATCATTATTGTCCTACAAATTATCGTCATACTTTGTTTAATAACATTAGGTATTTATGCCCATTATTCTACTATTATTTGGGGATTAACATTATTAACTGTTATTATTTTATTCATTTATCATATTCAACTAATCAAAACTCATGATCGTTTAAAATGCTTTAAAGCATTTTTACACAATAATTGGGTTGGAGCAGTAATCTTTGTTGGACTTGTTATAGAATACGCCTTTTAAGGAGATACTATGGGAAATCGCTTATCCAAAATTGTAACAAAAACAGGTGATCATGGTGAAACAGGATTAACAGGGCAAACCCGCGTACCTAAAAATCATCCTAGAATTCAAGCTGTAGGGACGGCAGATGAACTCAATGCTAACCTTGGTTTATTAATGGCTCATATGCCATCAGAATTAAATTTTATTAAAGACGAATTTTTCAAGATTCAGCATCATCTGTTTAATTTAGGTGGTGAGCTAGTCATGCCAGAACATGCTTTTATCACAGCAGAAATGGTGGAGTTTTTAGAAGATCGCATTGTTCATTACAACGAAACTTTACCTTATTTAAAAGAATTTATTCTCCCAAGCGGTTCCATTCCAACATGTCATGCTCATATTTGCCGAACTATCACACGCAGATTAGAGCGTGAAGCTATCACATTACATCAATCTGAGGCTTTAAATACGCCATTACTACAATATATTAATCGCTTATCAGATTATTTCTTTGTAATTTCTCGTACGATTGCGAACTCAACACAAGATCAAGAAATTTTGTGGAATAAAGATCTTAACTAATGAATTTGAAACATATCATTGTGCAAATGCCTATCAATGACATAACACTCACTTGGGCACGCAACAATTTCCCACATTTAACTCAAACTCAATATTCTGATAAAAGAAATAATTACCTGCTATTAAGTCGATCATTATTGGAATATATTTTACAACAATATTTTAATATTCATAAATTACCAGAGATTGCTTATTTAAAGCATGGTAAGCCTTATTTCCTGCATCATTCTGAGCTTTCATTTAATATCACACATACAAATCACACCATGGCAATTATCGTTGCAAATAATGCGCCTGTGGGGATTGATATCGAAATGATTAAAATTAGAAAGAATTTTCAAGGTTTAGAAGAGAAAGTTCTACATACAATAGAAAAAAGTTGGTTGACACAACAGCCTAACTATCTTCATGGTTTCTTTACCCTGTGGTCAGCAAAAGAAGCATATTTAAAAGCAACAGGTACAGGTTTGTCAGGTCTCACTACACTTAGACTAGATATGCATCAACAATTTGCTTATGGCCCATTGGAGAATGGGTATTTATATATAGATACAGAGCCTAAGAATGAAAGTTTTGTATGTTACTTGCCTACAAAAATAACTCCCAATCTATACAGCTTTGATGGACAAGTTTTAATGCCATTTTCTAGGGAATGGCAAGCAATAAAATGCATAAGCCATTACCCTAAAAAAACTAATTAATCATTTTGAATCAAAAAATCTTCCTTTTGTGCGCCTTGTTCAATTAATTCTTTCATCCAAATAGGCATTTTTCCTCGGCCACTCCATTCAATTGTTGAATCAGATGGATGACGATACTTCATAGGTACTTTATTTGTTCTGATACCAATATCTTTCTCAGTATACACATCATCTAAACTTAAACCTGAGGCTTGTAATAAAGTTTCAATTTTTTGGCGGATACTCTCTGCTTCTACTTTCTTTCTCTCTTCTATCTCATGGCTAATTTCAATCATTAATACTTCAAGCTGAGATAAAGAATATTTCTTATAATCAATTTTCATAAACTACCTATTTACATTTTAACTAAATATTAAGCATTATATAATACTTAATAGGTTATATTCATAAATAATAATTATTAGATATAAAATATACAGATCATTTTATACAAATAAAATTACTTACCTTTCATTCAACACATCATTTGATAATATACAAAAAGAAATGTAAATTACATTTAATATCAAACAATGTCAATAAAAATATTATTAGATAATAAAAATAAATAGAACAACAAAAAGC
>NZ_MVDO01000015.1 GCF_002006755.1 Wohlfahrtiimonas larvae
TGATAAAAATTCTAAATAGAGTAAGTAAATTTGGAAGATTCATCATTGCCTATATCCTATGTTTGTGCTTTTACCATTATCGCCATTTTTGACAGGAAGTCAAAACTACATTGTGTTAATGCGTAGGTTGAAGATAAGAGAGCCAACGCTTTTCACATTTTTTAAAAATAAATATTAATAAGAATGTGATGACTAAATATAAACATGCGGCAATTAGGTAGGGTGTAAACTGCAAAAATGTTACATTTTTCATGCGATTAGCAGCGCCTAAAATATCCAAATTCGTTAAGGCGATGACAAATACTTGGGCCGTACCATGTAACATGAAAATTACTTCATTACTGTATGCAGGTAATGCGCGCCTAAATCCAGATGGAAAAATAACACGGTAGAAAATCTGCCATTTACTCATACCCATTGCAATAGCGGCTTCAATCTCACCTTTTGGTGTATTTTTGAATGACCCTTTGAAAATTTCAATCGTATAAGCGCATGTATTCATACTAAAAGCGATGATTGCACACCAATAAGGTTGTTTAACGATATTCCATAACCATGGGATTTGACGAAGTTCTGCCGAAAACTGTCCTAATCCATAATATAAAAGATAGATTTGAATGAGTAATGGTGTACCTCTAAAGAAATAGCTGAATGATGCAACGGGCGTAGAAATTAAAGGATTTCTAGATAATGCAGCAAATGCTAACGGTAGGGCAAAGACTAGGCCAATGAATGATGAAATGAATGTTAGCTGGAGTGTTACCCAAACACCATTGGCAAATAGCGGGGCATAATCTGCAAATAGACTATTCATAGTATGCTCCTGTTATAACCCCTTTAGAGAAGCGTTTTTCGAGCCATTTAACAACAATGATTGAAACAGATGTTAGTACAAGATAACCGATGGCAACTGTAATCAAGAATGTAAATGGAGCTCTGACAGATTGGCCACCCTTTAAAGCAATGGATACAAAGTCAGGTAGCCCAATCAATGAAATCAAAGCAGTAGCTTTCAATAATACTAACCAGTTGTTATTTAAACCGGGTAATGCAAAGCGTACTGCTTGAGGGATCACAATTTTAAATGAAACACGAACAGGAGACATGCCTAACGCTAATGCTGACTCACGCTGCCCTTTAGGAACAGCTAATAGCGCGCCTCTAAAGCTTTCAGCCATAAATGCACCAAACATAAATCCAATTGTTGTTACACCTGCAATGAATGGACTGATATCAATTTGATTGATGTTCATGGACTCTGTGATCTTGTTTAATAATGTTTGCATGCCAAAATAGAACAAGAAAATCAAAACAATATCAGGGATGCCACGAATAACGGTTGTGTAGGCGGTAACTGTACCACGAATAATTTTGGACTGACTAAAAGAACCTAATGCTGCCAATATTCCTAACATAACTGCCAAAATTAGTGATGTAATGCCTAGTTCAATTGTGAGAAGGAATCCTTCCCACAAAATTTGTTTATAGAGCAATACCAATTGGAATTGCTCTGTTACTGCGTTAAAAAATGACATTGGTTATTTTCCGAAGCTGTCTTTTAATGTTACGACTCGATTGAAAACCAATGAATCTTCTTTACGATCACGTGCAAAATAGCCTTCACGTTCAAATTGATAAGCAATTTCTAATGGTGCATCTTTCAATACAGGCTCAACTTTTGCATTTTTGATGATCAAGGAGTTAGGATTCACATAATCAAAAATTTCGCCTTCTTCACGGTCAGGATGTGGCACTGTGAATAATCTTTCATAACAGTTCACTTGTGCATCTACTGCATCTTTAGCCGAAACCCAATGAATTACACCACGTGCTTTGATGCCTTCAGCATTTTTACCTAAAGTATCAGGTACAATTTCAGCAATAACTTCGATGATATTGCCATCAGCATCTGCTTTGTAATCTGTTGCTTTGATGATATAAGCACCACGCAAACGAACATAATCACCTAAGATTAAACGTTTAAATTTCTTATCTTCAGTGGATAATACAAAGTCAGCCTGATCAATGTATAAAGTTTGAGAGAATGGCGTAATGCGTTTGCCCAAAGCTTCATTTTTAGGATGATTAGGTAATTCTAAATCCAAGTGTTCATCAAAGTTTGTTAATGTCACTAAAATTGGATCTAAAACGGCCATACGGCGTTCTGCTTTATCATCTAAAATGTCGCGCATACATTGTTCTAGTTGCTCCATTTCAATGGAGTTTTCAGATTTTGTTACGCCAATGCGTTCACAGAACAAATGTAATGCTTCAGGTGGGCAACCACGACGACGCAAGCCTGAAATTGTTGGCATACGTGGATCATCCCAGCCAGTTACAGTGCCTGATGTCACTAATTGTGTTAATTTGCGCTTGGACGTAATTGCATATTGTAAGCTCAAGCGAGAGAACTCATATTGATGAGGTTTCTTTTCAATTTCGCAATTATCAATACACCAATCGTATAATGGACGGTGATCTTCAAATTCTAATGTACAAATTGAGTGTGTGATGCCTTCAAAAGCATCGCCTAATGCATGTGCAAAGTCGTACATTGGATAAATGCACCAATCTGTACCTGTTTGGTGATGTTCAACATGACGAATACGATATAATGCTGGGTCGCGTAAATTCATATTCGGTGATGCCATATCAATTTTTGCACGTAAAATTTTAGAACCATCGGGAAACTCGCCTTTTTTCATACGTTCTAATAGATCTAAGTTTTCTTCAATAGAACGTTCACGGTAAGGTGAATTTTGGCCAGGTTCTGTTAATGTGCCACGCATTGCACGTAATTCTTCGGCAGAAGAATCATCTACGTAAGCTAAGCCTTTTTTAATGAGCAAAATTGCTTTGTCATAAAAACGTTGGAAATAGTCAGAAGCATAGCATTCTGCATGCCATTGAAAGCCTAACCATTCAACATCGGCTTTGATGGCAGAAACGAATTCTTGTTCTTCTTTACACGGATTCGTATCGTCAAAACGCAAGTTACATTGACCCTGGTAATCTTGAGCGATGCCAAAGTTTAAACAAATTGATTTTGCATGCCCAATGTGAAGGTAGCCATTCGGTTCTGGTGGAAAACGAGTATGGACTTCAGATGGGCTCTTATACTTACCAGTACTTAAATCATTGTCAATAATTTGACGGATAAAGTTGGTACGAATCACTTCTTCTGACATGAGTTCCCTTTAGTAGATAAAACTTATCGATAAACTGTGGAATTCTAGCATGTTTGCTTTCTATTTACGAGATTAAGATCAAGAAAGCTTGCAGCATAAAAATAGCCTCAAGTTTGAGGCTATTTTAAGGCAATTTATATAGAAAATTATTCTCTATGATTCATCATCAAAATCAATCAATTTTTTATGTCGACTGAGTAATAGATACATTGAAGGTACAATAAATACTGTTAATAATGTACCTAAACACAATCCACCAACGATAACCCAACCAATAGTTGAACGGGATTCAGCGCCTGCGCCTGTTGCTAATGCCAAAGGAATAGAGCCTAAAACCATTGCGCCTGTTGTCATTAAAATTGGACGTAAACGCAAACTTGCAGATTCGACGATGGCAGTTAATTTATCTTTGCCTGTATCTTGTAGCTGGTTAGCAAATTCAACCAATAATATGCCATGCTTGGTGATTAAACCAACTAACGTCACAAGTCCAATTTGGCTATAAATATTCATACTATTGCCTGTCAAATATAATGCAAGTAGAGCACCTAAAGCAGCTAATGGCACAGATAATAAAATAATGAAAGGGTCGATCCAAGATTCAAATTGAGCAGCCATTACTAAATAGATGAAGAGTAGGGCAAGTAGGAAAATTGCAATCATAGCATTGCCAGTGCTTTTGAACTCACGTGCACCCCCTGTGTAATCTAACATTGTATCGGGCATTACTTCTTTGATGGCATCTTCAACGATTTGAATACCGTCGCCTTGTGATATACCTTCAGCTAAGTTTGCAGAAATTGTGACGGAGCGGAGTTTGTTAAAGTGATTGAGATATTGTGGGGCAACAGTTTCACGGATAGTTACAAAGTTGGATAAAGGAATCATTTGATTTTTATCCGAACGAACATAAATATTTTTTAAATTTCTAGGTTCATTGCGGTTAGTAGGATCAACTTGAACTAAAACATCATACTGTTCTGAACCTTCTTTAAATCTTGTAATATTGCGTCCGCCCAAAGCAGTTTCTAAAGCTCTACCCACAGCATTAACGTCGATGCCTAATAGGGCTAATTTTTCTCGATCAACATCGACTTCTAGTTGAGGTGTATTGAGTCGAAGATTGTTATCAGGTGTTACTAATCTTGGATCATTGTTTAAATTTTGCATAATTTGTGTGACATATTGATCCAATTCTTCAAATGATGCAGTTGAGCGAATCACCACTTCTACTTCTTTTGAACGGCTATCTTGTCCTAAGGATTGTGGGTTGCTAGCGAAAACTCGTAAGCCTAACGCAATTTCTTTAAACTCTTGATTTAACCGCTGCACAATGGACATTTGTGATTCACTGCGTAGATCCCAATCTTCTAATGTAATATTGCCAATACCACCAGATGCAACACCTGATACCACAAAGATTGTTGCTTTAGGTAATTCTGTTAATAGCAAATCTTCTACCTCAGTGAAGTAACGATCCGTAAAATCAACTGTTGCGCCTTCAGGTGTGATGGCAGATATCCGAATAAATCCACGATCTTCAGTTGGTGCTAGCATTTGGGGTAACTGGTTATAGATTAAATAGCTGGCACCCACTGTGAAGAGCATTCCTATAATAATGAATAATGATTTTGGTAAAACCCAGCGTAAAATTTTGGTATAGCCATCAGTGAATGCAATGAACATATCTTCAATAATATTAAAGAGTTTGCCTTTTTTATCCTCTTCTTTAGCTTTGAGCAGGCGAGAACACATCATGGGGGATAGTGTTAATGCTGTAAAGCCTGAGATGATAACCGCAATGGACAGTGTGACCGCAAATTCTACGAATAATTTACCAATTCTGCCCTCTGTGAATGTTAAAGGTAAAAATACAGCTGCCAATGTGATGGTCATTGCAATGATAGCAAGGCCAATTTCCTTAGATCCTACAAAGGCCGCTTTGATGGGGGATAATCCAGTTTCAATATGCCTATGGATATTTTCTAGCATAACAATAGCATCATCCACAACTAATC
>NZ_MVDO01000150.1 GCF_002006755.1 Wohlfahrtiimonas larvae
ATCAATACTTTTCTTGCAGTTGGTGGTGGATTATGAATCATTTCTTGATATACAGACTCTAAATTATCTAAAAATTCCGTTGCAGGCGGCCTACCTGAAAAATCATCTAGGCTTGGAGAGAATTTAATACCTATTGCTTTACACATTGCCTTTTCTAAACCTTGTGGCCTTGCCTCGACTTTTTCAAACTGAATTTGCTCTTCCGTTGTTCTCCCACAAGGAAAATACCAATAACCAAAGTCATCTAGTTTTCTACGCCTATCCCCTGCAAGACAATAATGGGATAATTCATGCAACAAGCTGCGTGGGTAATTATCTCTAAAATATAAAACTGCCTTTTGACCATCTTTAGGTGCCTTATAAAAAGGCTCATCTGCTCCGCCTTCTATCGTCAAATCAGGCAACGCCTTAGCTAATATCTCTATTAATGCACCGCACAATTCATCATCACTTAAAACATTTGTCATACATTACTCGAATAAAATTACGATTAAGCTCAATATTTTACTGCTTAAAAGAAAAATCCCCAATCTTAAAATTGGGGATTAAATTGACTTATTCAAAAAAGTCCTTAAATCTAAAATGCAGCCTTAAAGATTGCAATCACTTCAGCTTCATCACCTTTACGTGGATTTGTGAAAGAACAAGCATCTTTTAATGCATTACCTGCTAATATTGCAAAATCCTCTTCCTTAGCACCCAAATCTTTTAAGCCCGCAGGAATACCTACATCTTTACTTAATTCGCGAATTGCTTTAATAAATGCAGCAGCACCTTCAGCATCTGTCATTTTGCGCGTATCAATTTCAAAACATGCTGCTAAATCTTTTAAACGATTAGCTGATACTTTCGCATTATACTCCTGTACATGTGGTAACAATACCGCATTACATACACCATGAGGAAGATCATAAAAGCCACCCAACTGATGCGCCATCGCATGAACATATCCTAAAGATGCATTATTAAATGCCATACCTGCTAAAAATTGTGCGTAAGCCATTGCCTCACGAGCGGCCATATCACTACCATCATTCACAGCATTTCTTAAACTTTTATGAATAATTTCAATTGCCTTAACTGCACAAGCATCTGTAATCGGTGTTGCTGCTGTTGAAACATAAGCTTCAACCGCATGCGTTAAAGCATCCATACCTGTTGCAGCTGTCAATGATTTTGGCATACCCTTCATTAACTCAGGATCATTAACCGATAAAAGTGGAGTTGTATGCGCATCCACAATCGCCATCTTAATATGTCTAGCTTCATCTGTAATAATACAGAAATATGTCATTTCAGAAGCTGTACCAGCGGTTGTGTTAATGGCAATTAATGGCAACTGTGGATGCTTAGAAACATTCACACCTTCATAATCATTAATTTTTCCACCATTAGTTGCAACTAAAGCGATACCTTTTGCACAGTCATGCGGAGAACCACCACCTAAAGAGATAATAGAATCACAATTTTCCGCCTTTAAAATTGCTAAGCCATCTTCAACATTTTTTGTTGTTGGGTTTGGCTGTGTCCCTGCAAACACAACAGATTCAACACCCTTATTTTTAAGGCCATTCACAACTAAATCAATAATACCCGCGCCTTTTAGCCCTTCATCACTAACGATCAAAACTTTCTTAAAACCATTCAGCTTAATCTCGTCATAAGCCAAATCTAAAGCACCTGCACCCATAATATTTTTTGAAGGCATTAGAAATTGTGTAGCCATAAACTGCTCCTTTATACTATTTATTTTGAAAGAAACTAATTAAAACGACTTTTCAACTTCACTATACCGCAGATATATTTATAGCAAATGAGCTAGATCATTTAAGGCTTAAATTGTAACGCTTAATTTATTAATATCCCTGCGCGCGGTATTTTTGATAATACTCCAAGACTTTTGGTACATAATTCATTGTCTCTTTATAAGGCGGTATCTTATTTCCATATTTTCTTACTGCACCTTCGCCCGCGTTATAACCGGCTAAAGCTAAAGATACATCACCAAAGTAATCCAATAAATATCTTAAATATGCAGCACCACCTTGCATATTTTGAATAGGATCATAAATATCAATGACACCAAATCTTTGTGCTGTTGCAGGAATCAACTGCATCAAACCATGTGCATTTGCATGAGATTTAGCATTTGGATTATAAGCAGATTCTACTGTAATCACTGCATGCAATAATGCTGGCTGTAAGTTGTACTGACGAGCCACCATATTGATATAAGGTGCGAAGCTATCTCTCCCCTTCATATTGGGCAATGCAGTCGAAACAACTGACGAAATATCACCAGCTTCCACACCATGATTAGCAAATGCACGTGGACGAGGAAAATTACCCTGAAAATCCGAAACATCTGCACGCATTGTAACTTTTCGACTAAAACGTGGATTACTTAATAATTGCTGAACATTTTCTATCGCATCCCTATCCTCATTAATGGGCGACAAACGCTGAATTAATTTCCCACCCTTAACAGGATAATTCACATAATGTGTTTGTCCAAATTCATCCAAATACGAATAAATATCAGCCCATACAATGGGCTGACAAACTACAAACATAAAAAATCCAACTATTATTCTTATTATCATTCGCTCATATTACAATAATGATTGTATTTAACGTCGCTTAAACATAATATCCCAAACACCATGCCCCAATCTTTCACCACGTGCTTCAAACTTAGTTTTTGGGCGGAAATCTGGACGAGGTGCATATTCTTCATAACAGTTTTCAAAATCAGGATGTTGACCTAATACTTCCATCATCTGTTCTGCATAATGCTGCCAATCTGTTGCTAAATGTAAAATACCGCCTTTAATCATTTTAGTTGCTAACATTGTCACAAATTCATTTTGCACCAAACGACGTTTATGATGCTTCTTTTTATGCCAAGGATCAGCAAAGAAAATCTGCACACGATCAAAACTTTCATCCTTAATCTTATGCTTCAATAATTCCACAGCATCTTCATTGGCTGCAAATAAATTTGTTAAACCACGCTTTTCAACTTCTAATAATAAATGACCAACACCTGGACGATGAACTTCAACACCCAAAAAATCACGATCCAATGCAGCTTCAGCCATCGTTGCCAATGATTCACCATTACCAAAGCCAATTTCTAATGTACGTTGATCATTTTCTCTGCCAAACAGTTGATCCAAAT
>NZ_MVDO01000151.1 GCF_002006755.1 Wohlfahrtiimonas larvae
CTTCTAATAATAAATGACCAACACCTGGACGATGAACTTCAACACCCAAAAAATCACGATCCAATGCAGCTTCAGCCATCGTTGCCAATGATTCACCATTACCAAAGCCAATTTCTAATGTACGTTGATCATTTTCTCTGCCAAACAGTTGATCCAAATCCAAACTATTTTCCAACATTTCTGGACGAATCAAATAAGGACTTTCCGCTAAAATACGATCTTGCCCTGGTGTTAAACGACCTTCGCGCTTTACAAAGCTACGAATTTCGCGCATATATACTGTTTTTTGATTCTCTTCTTTATTGTCCATAAGTTCTTTCGACATACTGTTTCACTATCTCTATAAATTCATCTGCTATATGGTCACCTTTTAAAGTCACCGTTTTTTGCCCATCTTCATATACTGGCGCCACAGGCGCTTCTCCGCTGCCAGGTAAGCTGATACCAATATTTGCTAATTTTGATTCGCCAGGACCATTAACAACGCAACCCATTACCGCAACCACCATAGATTCAACGCCTGGATAAACTGTTTTCCACTTTGGCATAATATCATCCAAGTAACCTTGAATATCTTGTGCTAAACGTTGAAAGTAATCACTACTTGTACGACCACAACCCGGACACGCAGTCACTTTTGGTGTAAATAAACGAAAGCCCAAACTTTGCAAAATATCTTTGCCCACTAAAACCTCTTCAGTACGTGGTGCACCTGGTAATGGCGTCAAAGACACTCGAATCGTATCACCAATACCTTGTTGCAAAATTACTGATAATGCAGCAGATGAAGCAACAATACCCTTCGTTCCCATACCCGCTTCTGTTAAACCTAAATGCAAGGGCAAGTCGGTTTTACCTGCAATATCCTGATACACAGAAATCAAATCTTGGCACTGACTCACTTTGACTGACAAAATCATTTGATCATTACGTAATCCCAAAGATTTAGCATAAGCAACACTTTCCATTGCAGATACAATCATTGCTTCGCGCATAATCATATCATTCGATAATGGAATTTCACGATTTTGATTTTCAGTAAATAATCTTGCTAAAACTTCTTGATCTAAACTACCCCAATTCACACCGATACGTACAGGCTTTTGATAACGTACAGCCATTTCAATTAAACTAGCAAACTGTTCATCACGTTTCTGCCCACGCCCAACATTCCCGGGATTAATCCGCAACTTTGCTAAAGCGGCAGCACATTCAGGTGTTTTACTCAATAAACGATGACCATTAAAATGGAAATCGCCAATCACAGGCGTATCATAACCATATTTCGCTAAGCGGTTCACAATCTCAGGTACAGCTTGTGCCGCCTTATCTGTATTAACTGTAATTCTCACTAATTCAGAGCCAACATCAGCCAACTCCATAATCTGTTGAGTAGTGGCAATGACATCTTCTGTATCTGTATTAGTCATAGATTGAATCCTGATAGGATAATCAGAACCAATGCCTACATTACCAACCATTACTTGTGTCGTCTTGCGTCGCACTATTGTATCAGCCATTTGGGGCGTAAATCCTAAACTAAATAAAGTGCACATTATCTCTAAGAGTGCAAGATAACTCAAGGAATGAATAGTTAAGAACATCACAACAATTTCCCTAATACTATTTCAGGGTTACAATAGAGCAATTTTTATCATAACAGGGGAATTTTTATGAGCTATACAGCCTATAAGGCATTACATATTATTGCGATGGTAACGTGGTTTGCGGGGTTATTCTATCTCCCACGATTATTTGTTTACCAT
Source organism: Wohlfahrtiimonas larvae (assembly GCF_002006755.1). Classification (GTDB taxonomy): domain Bacteria; phylum Pseudomonadota; class Gammaproteobacteria; order Cardiobacteriales; family Wohlfahrtiimonadaceae; genus Wohlfahrtiimonas; species Wohlfahrtiimonas larvae. The sequence continues at coordinate 1,767 of NZ_MVDO01000151.1, forward strand.
GCGATGAATAAAGATCAAAATACCAATGAAACATTTAAAGTTATGGAGAGAAAATTAGCTATTATGATGGATATTGGTGCATTTTTCACAATTGCATTAGGAATTACATTAATCATTAAAAATCCTGCTATTATGAAAATGACTTGGTTACATATTAAATTATTACTAGTTATTTTTTTAGTGGCTTATCATGTGATATGCAGAATTTATGTGAAACAATTCAGATTAGATCTCAATACTCGCTCTCATAAATTCTATCGTTTATTCAATGAACTCCCGACAGTACTATTAGTCGCCATTGTATTCTTAGCGGTATTAAAAATGCCAATATCATTTAGCTAATCATTCTAAATAGGGTAACAACATTTTTAGAATACCCATCACATAATTATACCGCCCTATGGGTGGAATAGTTATCAAAGTTAAGTTTTAAACCTATTGCACCATATCAATAAAAAAACCTGACATTTTATTCATGTCAGGTTTTTTAATTACCTCAAATCTTGCTCTATGGGCTTTTGAATAAACCGGCGCAGTCTTGGTCGCTTAATTTGCCCTTTTCTTCTCACAACCGTTTTATCATCTAGCTTAATATGTTCTTCGTCGTAAACCCATTCACGCCAAATCACTAAAATTAATGCCATCAATACTGGACCAATAAATAAACCCAATAAACCCATTGTCTGCAAACCGCCAACCAAACCAAAAAATGTTGGTAAAAATGGCAATTTAGCAGGACCACCTACTAATCGTGGGCGAATGGTCTTATCTACGATGAATAATTGACATGCCCCCCAAGAAAACAGGATAACACCTTGCGTTGCCGTCCCACTCCCCACTAAATACAAAGATACCATTGTCATAGATAATGGTGCGCCACCCGGAATCAAAGCACATATGCCAGTAATAATCCCAAGTGTTAAAGCCGTGGATGACGGAATCCCCACCAACCAATAAACAATACCAAAAACAATCCCTTCACCAATGGCAATAATGACCATTCCCATAACAGTGGAACGAATCATGATTGGAATTACGCCAGACATTCTTTCCCAACGTTCCAAAAAGATAATGTGCCCAACTTTTGCAAGATTACCTTGTAGCTTTTTGCCATCTTTGTATAAAAAAAACAGAATAATTAAAATAAATAACAAATAAAATCCAGCACTCGCAAAGCTCTTACCTAAAGCTAAAATATAATTAGCAAAACTTGTCACTCTTTGTAAGCCCGCCAATTGCAGCAGTTCATTTAAGCCATTTTCTTTGCCTAAATATTCAAGCCATAATTCATCAAGATGTGCACCTGCCAATGGTAAATTTTTAATCCACGTAGGCGTCACACTTCCAAATCTGTTCAATTGCACAAGCCAATTACTAAACCCTTGAAATTCAAATAATAGATAATGCCCAAGCCATAAGACTGGCAAGACAATCAATAATGTAATGAATACAATGGCAATACTTGATGCGATTGTCGAGCGACCTTTCAATAATTTTAATAAATCATTGTAAGTAGGCCACGTCACAACAGCGATAATAATTGCTGCTAAACCTGGTGCAAAAAACTGATGAAAAAAATAGACGCCTGCAAAAAGCAGCGACAATATTAGCCATTTACCTAACGGATGATAAGTTAATGGTTTAAAAGCTGTTGCCGAGTGCTTTATTGTCATTTAAATATGCTCAACTGTTAAAATTTCGTATAATTGTACACCTCCTGGCGTTTCAATACGAACTT
>NZ_MVDO01000152.1 GCF_002006755.1 Wohlfahrtiimonas larvae
CAATAATTTTAATAAATCATTGTAAGTAGGCCACGTCACAACAGCGATAATAATTGCTGCTAAACCTGGTGCAAAAAACTGATGAAAAAAATAGACGCCTGCAAAAAGCAGCGACAATATTAGCCATTTACCTAACGGATGATAAGTTAATGGTTTAAAAGCTGTTGCCGAGTGCTTTATTGTCATTTAAATATGCTCAACTGTTAAAATTTCGTATAATTGTACACCTCCTGGCGTTTCAATACGAACTTCATCGCCTTCTTCTTTACCAATCAATGCACGTGCAATAGGTGATGTTACTGATAACATTCCTTGCTTAACATTCGCTTCATGTTCGCCAACGATTTTATAAGTAACCTCTTTATCATTATCTAAATTTAACAAAGTAATGGTTGTACCAAAAATTACTTTTCCTGTTGGCTCAATCGCCTTAACATCAATAATTTGAGCATTAGATAATCGTGCTTCATAATCTGCTAAACGTGCTTCAATGAAACCTTGTTGTTCACGCGCTGCGTGATATTCCGCATTTTCTTTTAAATCACCATGCTCTCTTGCTTCCGCAATAGCTGCAATCACTTGTGGTCTTTGTACTGTTTTTAAATCATGAATTTCATTACGTAATGCTTCAGCACCTTCCACTGTCATTGGAAATTTTTGCATATTTACCACCAACCCTTATTTTCCATATTAATCCAAGGCTCTTTTGGTTCGAGCTTTTCACCTTTTTGTAATAACTCAATTGAGATATTATCTGGCGATCTAAAAAATGCCATCCAACCATCTTTAGGCGGTACATTTAATTCAATCCCTGCATCTAATGCTTTTTGACAAACCTCATAAATATTGTCAACTTCAAAAGCCAAATGCCCAAATGCACGACCAATGCCGTACTCTTCATCTGAATTCCAATTGTAGGTTAACTCTACTTCTGCACCGCTTGGATCATTGGGTACAGCTAAATAAACTAAAGTACATTCCCACTGAGGATATTCTTTTCGGCGAGTTTCTACCAACCCCAAAATATTGCAATAAAAATCTAACGATTTTTCTAAATCTGCAACACGAACCATCGTATGTAAAAATCTCATACATTTCTCCTGCAAAAAATGATCTAAAGTTAAACTACATAGTAATTTAACATATAGATCATTCTTAATTTAGATAAAATTATTATTGTGCAACAACAACCAATGCAGCGCGAACTAAACGATCATTTAATGTATACCCTTTTTGGGTTACATCAATAATCTCATTACTCTCTTTGTCTTGCATTGGCACGACAGCAATTGCTTGATGAAGATCTGGATTTAATACCTCACCAATAGGAGAAATTTGTTTAACGCCAAATTTCTCTACAGCATTGAGCAACATTCTATAAGTTAATTCAGAGCCCTCTTTAAATTTTACTAATTCATCAGACAAGCTCTCTTTTTTATTTAATTCATTAATTTCTGCTTCAACAGCATCTAAACAAGGCAGCAATTCCTTCACAAATTTTTCCAATGCAAACTTATGTGCATTAGCTAAATCTAATTCAGTTCTTCTACGCAAATTTTTCATATCTGCTTCTGAAACTAATAGACGCTGAAAAAGCGCTTCTTTTTCCTGTGTTAGCTTTTCAATTTGTGAGACCAAATCAAGTTCTTCCAAAGATTCTGAGGAATCACCATCAACATTAGACTCTTCAACCAACACTTCTTCTGTTGCTTCTGATAACTCTTTCTCTTTTTCAGTATTACTCATACTTTTTCCCTTAAACTTAGTGAATAGTTTATTCAACATGAGGATCAATCCGACTTTTTCAAGTCATTACTCATCCCAATCTTCTAAACCGTCCAAGTCATATTCTTTTTCTAATCGTTTTAAAAGCGCGCGTTCTTCACGCTTAGCTTCAATATCACGCCATGCTTGTGACTGTGATACTTTAACCTCAGGAATCTCTTCTTCTTCAACAGAATCTTCATCCATCAAATCATTATCATCTTCAAAA
>NZ_MVDO01000153.1 GCF_002006755.1 Wohlfahrtiimonas larvae
CTCTTCAACCAACACTTCTTCTGTTGCTTCTGATAACTCTTTCTCTTTTTCAGTATTACTCATACTTTTTCCCTTAAACTTAGTGAATAGTTTATTCAACATGAGGATCAATCCGACTTTTTCAAGTCATTACTCATCCCAATCTTCTAAACCGTCCAAGTCATATTCTTTTTCTAATCGTTTTAAAAGCGCGCGTTCTTCACGCTTAGCTTCAATATCACGCCATGCTTGTGACTGTGATACTTTAACCTCAGGAATCTCTTCTTCTTCAACAGAATCTTCATCCATCAAATCATTATCATCTTCAAAATCAGTTTTCATATAAACCTCACTTTTATAAATTTATAACAGCCTTATATATGAATCTTCTAAAAAAGCAATACTAATGATATTTTTTTTCTCTACAATAAAAAAAGCTAATCATGATAAACATATTAGCTTTTTGATTTTAAATGATTTTTTATAGATTATAAAAACTGTAAATTTATTGAACTATTGATTCCCATCAACATCAAAAGTACGTTTTTTTCGATGAACAATTTTCACATTTTTCTTCTCTGTTCTTGGCGCATTAAAGTCACTTTGAACATCTTTCAAAGGTTTTTCTCGTCTATTAAATAACTGCTTAACTCTTTGTTTATTTTGACGAGAAACACTCGCTTCAAATGAATCAAAAGCAAATGGATTTCTATTCTCATTAATAATTGACTGATTAACACTATTAAAAGGATCTTCTGATTGATGAGAAACGGAATTATGATCATTAAAATCATCTTTCATCTGCTTATTTGTAAAATTATTACGTTTCTTCTGTTGCTGATTATTATTTTTACCACCTAATTTACGTAAACCACGATTCACGCCCACGCGTTTTTCAGTTTTTTCAGGCTTATCCTTATTATTGCGATTTTTAATTCGAAGAATATTGTGTGATCGCTGTGGTGGTGCTGGTTGGATCTTAGGTAAAGTCCATTTTAATTCTTGCTCCATAGACTCAACCCAAGGAATTTCATCTAATGTCACGATTGAGGATGTACTTTGA
>NZ_MVDO01000154.1 GCF_002006755.1 Wohlfahrtiimonas larvae
TTCATCTGCTTATTTGTAAAATTATTACGTTTCTTCTGTTGCTGATTATTATTTTTACCACCTAATTTACGTAAACCACGATTCACGCCCACGCGTTTTTCAGTTTTTTCAGGCTTATCCTTATTATTGCGATTTTTAATTCGAAGAATATTGTGTGATCGCTGTGGTGGTGCTGGTTGGATCTTAGGTAAAGTCCATTTTAATTCTTGCTCCATAGACTCAACCCAAGGAATTTCATCTAATGTCACGATTGAGGATGTACTTTGAACATTAAAACGTTCGCCAATCACAGCAATACGCTCTTTAAATTCTAATCCAACATCTGGTAAATCAAAAAATATAATATCTGTTACACCTGCAAGCTCAACAGTTTGAGCAACTGCTTCTGGCAATAACAAAACAGATAAATCTCCCGAAACAAAGCGTTCAATAACTTTATCCTTAGCTTCATCTGATAAATTTGCATGTAAAATTCGTGAACGTACCTTTCCTTGATACAAATACTCTTCTAGTCGATGAGCATTATGCCTAGTTCGTGTAATAATCAGGGTCTTTTTTTCAGATCCTTTTAAGCGATTACGTAAATATGAACGTTTATAATTGCGATCCACCAATACTATATGATGCTCTTCCATTGAAGATTCAGCCGATATCTCACTTATATTTTTAATATCATCAATGGGTTTATCAACAGAAATATTAGCCTCTTCAGCTGTGATAGATTCTGCTTCAACTATAAATCCAAATGCAGGCTCCGCTTCCACCTTACTTTCTGGCTCCACTTCAATAACAATTTCCTTAACAGTCTCATCTTTGACAGTTTTTTCAATCTCATGAAACCCTGTTAAAGATAGAATCTTGCAATCCTCTGCTAATTGATTAAGTATCGGCTTAATAACATTGGCCATAAACTCTAATTCTTTATCTTGTCCAACCACAATTAAAGCACTGAAATGGTATCCAATAACATCACTTAAAGCATTTGGTACTTGTAGTGTCATCATTG
>NZ_MVDO01000155.1 GCF_002006755.1 Wohlfahrtiimonas larvae
TCCAAATGCAGGCTCCGCTTCCACCTTACTTTCTGGCTCCACTTCAATAACAATTTCCTTAACAGTCTCATCTTTGACAGTTTTTTCAATCTCATGAAACCCTGTTAAAGATAGAATCTTGCAATCCTCTGCTAATTGATTAAGTATCGGCTTAATAACATTGGCCATAAACTCTAATTCTTTATCTTGTCCAACCACAATTAAAGCACTGAAATGGTATCCAATAACATCACTTAAAGCATTTGGTACTTGTAGTGTCATCATTGGCATCACAACAATAGGTTTACTAACAACATTTGCCTGTGCTGTGTGAGGATAAATTGACTGAACTTTATCATTACCTAAAACTCTTGAAAGTAATAAAGTCACATCAAAACAAGTAGAAACTGTTGTTGTAATAACAACAATAGGACGCTTGCTATCAATTTTCTGACACTCAAATTGAAGAAACTCTAATGTTTCTTTATTCACAATAGACGTTGAATGTACTTTTTTTAGCTCAGGATAGACAAGAGCTATCCGCTTAACGTGATCACTCAACGTATCACATGAATCAACCGTAATTTTTTTGTTCATCGTAAACTTTTATCTAACAATTCCCAAGAGGACATTCAGACAGACTCATAGCCCTGAATGCAATAAAATCAAAACTTATACCCGATACAGAGAACTTATGGGCTGATCATCCATCAAGCCATCTCTGATATTATTGGTTAATATATAACCACTATACTGAATAATAGCATAGAAGTCATTTTTTTTAATTTGTTACTACAACAAAATATTTATAATTGGGTATAATCACCTATCATCCCTTTTCATGCCACACAAGGATTGTAATGAAAAAGATTATTAAATGGATAAACTTTGCGTTATTTTTATTATTTCTAACCTTTGTATTCTTTATCCTCTATTTAAACAGAGAGGCAACGGTTCATTTTGACTTCTTATTTGATGAAATCCAGTTAGTCATGCCTGCCTTTATCAGTATTATTTTCTTGGCGGGTGCATTTTGTGGAATCATCGTGACGTTACTTTTAAGCATTGGTAACTTTGGACAATCTTGGCGACAAAAACGAGAGCTGAGAGCGGCACAGAAATCTTTGAAAAAATTACAAGAAGATAACGCACTATAATTCATGTTTGAATATATATGGATATTACTGCCGTTAGGTTTAATTATTGGTTGGTATGCTGCTAAAGTTGATAGCTCTAGAAAACGCAAACTTCACCAATATTTAAATCTACGCTATTACCTAAATAAAGATAATAATGCAGGAAAAATATCCATTCCTGAAGATAATACAATCCCTTTAAACGTTGAGGATGAAGGGATTAGCTTTACATTAACCTTAGGGGATGCTTATCGCAGACGAGGAGAGGTCGATAAAGCCATTGAAATGCATGAATATCTTTTAGGCACATTATCTATTAATGATCCCAATCGTCACCAAGTGCTAATTTCTTTAGCAGAAGATTACAGTGTGGCAGGTATTTTTGATCGGTCAGAAAATACACTACGCGAACTATTACCAACTCCTCACCATGATTTTGCAGCACTTAAATTATCTGCACTTTATAAACAACAAAATGATTGGTTACAAGCTGTCGGTATGTATGAGCGCATTGAAAATCACAAAGCACTGTACGCAACAGAAATGGCACATTTATATTGTGAATTAGCTGAGCAAGCAATTAATGATAATGATTTCAAACAGGCAACTTTCTGGACACAGCAAGCCCTCAATACTTCACCTAATTTAGCTCGCATCAGTTTAATTAAATCTTATATTTCTCTGCATCATCAACAATATCAGGAGATTATTGATCAATTAAACTTATTATCTCAACAACAAGCTTCACTCATTCCTATTATTATCCCTATTGCATATCAAGCAATGATGCATGAGGACAACCAATTATTTCCACAATGGTTAGATGAACAAATCCAAAAATATCCCTCTTACTTTTACTTAAAAATTTGGAAAACACACTTGCTTGTTATGAATGACTCCATACAAAGCGCTATTACATACCTATATCAAGCCTTAAAACAAACCAAAAACCTACAAGGCATTACTTTATTAAACCAATTACAATCTCTAGAAAAACATCGGCATCAGGAAATTTTTGAGCTCTATCATCAAACTTTTCATCATGTAATTGATTACTATGCTCAATTTAGATGTGAAAAATGTGGTTTTATCTCCAAAACATTACAGTGGCACTGTCCTAGCTGCCAATCTTGGAATACAGCTGCACCTGTTTCTGATATTATAGCGTTACAAAAATAGTTTAAGAGGAATTTATGCAAACAACTTCTCCCATCATCGTTGCTGTTGATGTTGCTGATGAGCGTGCCGCACTTAATTTAATGGATGCTTTAGATCCACAACTTTGTCGCTTAAAAGTTGGCAAAGAGCTGTTTACATTAGCAGGCCCTAATATTGTTGAACAAATGCAAAATAAAGGGTTTGAAGTCTTTTTAGATCTTAAATTCCACGATATTCCCAATACTGTTGCTAGTGCCATCAAAATGGCTGCGGAACTAGGCGTTTGGATGGTTGATTTACATGCATTAGGCGGTCGTAAAATGATGTGCGATGCTAAAGAAATTTTAGCAGGCTACAGCAAACCACCTTTATTGATTGCTGTAACATTACTCACAAGTATGAGCGATGAAATGGCTCATGAAATTGGTTTAATTGGCAACAAAGATGAAATAGTGACACGATTAGCAAATTTAGTTGCTGATTGTGGCCTAGATGGCGTTGTTTCTTCTGCTAATGAAGCAAAAATGATTAAAGAAATTCAGCCAAATCTCATAACAGTTTGCCCAGGTATTCGTTTAGATAACAGCATTGCAGATGATCAAGTACGCATCATGAAACCAGCAAATGCAGTCAAAGAAGGTGCAAATTATTTAGTGATTGGCCGCCCCATTACTCGTGCAGCAGATCCACGCGAAGCGCTGCAATATATTATTTCTACCCTTGCTATATAATTTTAGGAGATAGTAATTATGATGACTAAAGAAGAAGTTACTAAAAGAATTGAAGCCGGCTTACAGTGTGAATACATACTTGTAACAGGCGATGATGGTCGTCATTTTGATGCAATTGTTGTGAGTGAAGCATTCACAGGCATCAGCAAATTAAAACAACACAAATTAGTATATGCAACATTGGGTGATGCAATGCAAACGGATGAAATCCATGCATTAGCAGTCCGCACTTATACACCGGCAGATTGGGAGCGAGTACATGCACTCTAACAATGTTCCTAAACTTGTCATTGAAGGTAATGGCCCATTAAAAGGATCTGTTGTTGCAAGTGGCGCTAAAAATGCTGTTTTACCTATTTTAGCTGCAACAATTTTAGCATCAGAACCAGTTACATTACATAATGTACCCAAATTACAAGATGTGATCGTCTTGACAGATCTTTTAAAAGATTTAGGGGCAAAAGTTGAAATCAATGAAAATACTGTTGTCATTGACCCAACAAGTATCAATAAAATTAGAGCAAGCCATGATTTAGTAAAATTAATGCGTGCATCTATTTTAGTATTGGGCCCATTAGTAAGTAAGTTTGGGGAAGCTGAGGTTTCATTACCTGGTGGATGCGCTATTGGCAGTCGCCCTGTTGATCAGCATCTAAAAGGTTTAGAAGCTTTAAGTGCAAACATCGAATTAAAAAATGGTTATGTATACGCATCAACGACTGATAAAACGCGCTTGAAAGGCAATCATTTTACCTTTGATATGATCACTGTTACGGGTGCTGAAAATATTATTATGGCTGCGGTATTATCTGAAGGCCAAACGATATTAGAAAACACAGCACAAGAGCCAGAAGTGGTTGATTTATGTGAAATGCTAGTAAAGCTAGGTGCTAAAATCCAAGGTATTGGTACAGCTCGTTTAGTGATTGATGGTGTTGATAAATTATCAGGTGGCGAACATACAATCATGCCTGATCGCATTGAAGTAGGTACATACCTCGTAGCTGGTGCAATGACTTATGGCGATGTGACTGTAAATCAATGCAATCCTATTCACCAAGAAGCAACCATTGAAGCTTTATTAGAAACGGGCTGTGGCGTTGAAGTAGGCGATGATTTTGTTCGTGTTTACCCTAAAGCTACAAAACTTAAAGCGATTGATATCAAAACACAACCTTACCCCAAATTTGCAACAGATATGCAAGCCCAATTTATGGCCTTGGCAACTGTTGCTGAAGGTAAATCCACCATCATTGAAACAATTTTTGAAAACCGTTTCATGCATGCGAATGAACTCAGCAGAATGGGAGCGAATATTCGCATCGAAGATCATATGGCGATCATTACAGGTATTGAGAAACTATCAGGTGCAGAAGTATCAGCAACAGATCTCCGTGCATCCGCGGCCTTAATTTTAGCAGGCCTAGTTGCTGAAGGCACAACCATAATGGATCAAATTTTTCATTTAGATCGTGGTTACGATGGCATTGAAAAGAAATTAACTTCTTTGGGCGCCAAAATTAAACGCATTTAAGTAAAAATCTGGTTGGCCAATAATAAATGAAGCCAGCTCATCACGAACTGGCTTTTTTTAATTATATTTGATTATAGTGAACAGCTAATTGCCTTTCATTAATAGCAATAAAATTATTTAAAATCAACAACTTAAATCATTCGACCGTAACCGATTTTGCGAGATTTCTTGGCTGATCAACATCAGTACCTTTCTCACATGCAACATGATATGAGAACAGTTGTAATGCTATTGATACTAAAATAGGGGAAGTTATCTCAGGCATATCAGGTAATTCAATTTCATGACCAAAGCCAATTTTCTGCTGCACTCTACGTTCTTTAAATATATATAAACAGCCATCACGTGCATTAATCTCTTCTAAGTTTGCTATCATCTTATCAGTTAATGCGTTTTCAGTGACGACAGCAATCACTGGCATATTCTTATCTACCAATGCCAATGGACCATGTTTCAACTCACCTGCTGGATAACTCTCAGCATGAATATAAGAGATTTCTTTTAACTTCAGAGCACCTTCCATTGCAATTGGATATAAAATACCACGAGCCACAAATAAAGCACTTGTAGATTCCGAAAATTCTTTACTCATTTTTTGAATCGTTTCATCCATCGCAAGCATTGCCTCAGAATAAAATGGCAATGATGTCAATGCTTCACTAATTGCTGCATTGCTGTGTTGAGACAAAGCATCTACTAATGCTAATAAGACAGTTAATTGTGTTGTGAATGCTTTTGTTGAAGCAACGCCAATTTCACGACCTGCATGAGTTAGAATTGTCCAATTAGATTCACGAGTAATCGCACTATCAGGGCTATTTGTAATAGCTAAATAACCTAAAAATGGCTTTTGTTTTGCCAATTTTAAAGCTTCAATTGTATCTAATGTTTCACCTGATTGAGAAATAGAAATAAATAATGTATTTTGGGGAGTCACACTTTCACGGTAGCGATATTCACTTGCTACTTCAACATGACAAGCAATACCAATGGATTCAAACCAGTATTTAGCAACCAATCCCGCATGATAGCTTGTACCACAAGCATTAATTTGCACAGCCTCAATCTTACTTGAAAGATGAGTATCACAGCCCATTAAAGTCGCCAAATTAACTTTTAAACGCCCTTGCAATGTTTCACTCAATGCCTTGGGTTGTTCAAAAATTTCTTTTTGCATGTAATGTTTATACAAACCTTTATCAGCTGCATCATCTGTAGCATAAAGATTTTTAGTTGGGCGCTCAATAATATGACCTGATTTATCCAAAATTTCAATTGATGTACAAGTTAAACGAATACAATCAAAATCTTCTAAATAAATGAATTGATTTGTAACAGGCAATAATGCAAAGGGATCAGATGCAATAAAGTTCTCTCCCAACCCCATACCAATAACCAATGGCGTTCCTTTACGAGCAGCCACTAATTCACCGGGTAAATTAGAGTCAATCACCGCAATACTAAAAGCACCTTCCAAATATGTTATTGCTTTTTGTACGGTTGCAAACAGAGTCTCTGAGTCATTACGCATAGAATGAATCAAATGAGCAATAACTTCTGTATCTGTTTCTGACTCAAACGAGTAACCAACTGATAACTTCGATTTAAGCTCCTGATAATTCTCGATGATACCATTATGGACCACAGCAATCGTACCACTCATATGTGGATGTGCATTGCGTTCATGTGGTACACCATGAGTTGCCCACCGTGTATGAGCAATGCCAAGTGAACCCTTTAAATCAGAAGCAATCACTTTAGCTTCTAAAGCTGCTACTTTTCCTTGGCTTCTTTCTCGAAATAATTGATGCTCGTTAATGACCGCAATACCTGCCGAATCATATCCTCTATATTCTAAGCGTTTCAATCCTGATAATAAAATAGGACTAACATTACGCTCTGCAATTGCACCAACTATTCCACACATCTATATTCCTTCTTGCTTATAATTAAATTACTTTGAGATGACTACCAATATCAATATCACTCCTAAGCTGGAGTGATATCAAACAAAGTATTTGAACCTATATTTTACTACAATTAACGGCTTTTACGTTTTTTCTTTAAATGCTTACCTTTAGCATTGGCTAGAATTTGCTTATCAGCTTGTACTTTTGTTTGTGGCTTTTCAACAGCATATGGATTATCTCCAGAACGGAAATCCAAACGCACAGGTGTACCAACCAATTTCAATTGCTCACGATAAGTATTCATCAAATAACGAATATAATCAGGCTTCACATGGCTCACACGAGAACCATGAACTACGATACGAGGAGGATTTTTACCACCTTGATGTGCATAACGTAGCTTAGGTGCTAAACCTTGTGATACTGGTGGATGATGCCTATGAACAGCCGCTTCTAAAATATTGGACAATTCATTAGTTGTAAATTTACGCATTGCGTTATCATAAGCTTGGATTGCCATTTTCAAAACCTTATCCACATTCGTACCATGTAAGGCAGAAATGAAAATTGGTTGTGTGAAGTCAATGAAAGCAAACTTACGCGTGAACTCTGTTTTAATCCACTCTCTTTCATGATCAGGCAAATGATCCCATTTATTGACAGCCAAGACTAAAGCACGTCCTGAATCCAATACATTGCCCAATAAACCTGCATCTTGATCTGATAAACCTTCATGTGCATCAAAGACGAATACGACAACATTAGACTTTTGCATCGCTTCAATACTTTTAATGACGCTGAACTTTTCAATCTTATCATCCACTCGACTACGGCGACGAATACCTGCCGTATCAATTAAGATGAAATCACGATCTTCTTTAGAAAATGGAATTTCTACTGCATCACGTGTTGTGCCCGCTACATCACTTGCTAATACACGCTCTTCACCAATAATACGATTGATTAAGGTAGATTTACCCGCATTTGGGCGACCCAATACCGCTAAACGAATTGGACCATCATCCAAAACGACATCATCTTCTTCGTCTTCAGATTTTTCATCATAATCTTCAAACTCTTCTTCGAATTCTAATTCAGGAAAACGAGCAAATGTCGAATGCACCAAGTCTAAAATCCCACGATTATGTGCTGCAGAAACTGCAATAGGGTCGCCCATGCCAAGCGCATAGAATGGCGCAATCGCCATATCTTCCTCTTTGCCTTCTGCTTTATTCACAACCACAATCACAGGTTTATTTGTACGACGCACCATCTCTGCAATTTCTTCATCGTAACCTGTGACATCATTACGACCATCTACGATGAAATAAATTAAATCTGCATCTTCCACTGCCTTCCAAACCTGACTAGCAATCAAATTATCCATGTGATTGCTATCATCGCCAGATAAACCACCGGTATCCAAAATAATATATGGCGTTTGTTCTGCACCAACTTTACCCATACCATAACGGCGATCACGCGTTAGCCCTGGCTGATCTGCAACCAAAGCATCACGAGTACGAGTTAATGCATTATATAAGGTAGATTTCCCAACATTTGGGCGCCCTACCAAAGCGATAATTGGTAAATCTTTCATAAATTTAGATACTAATACGATAAATATTTCCAGAGTAATCTTGGAAAACCGCACTGCCAGCTAAAGCTAGGATATCGGGCATAAAGCCAGACTTACCTACTTTGGTTGAACCAAGCAATTGTCCACTGCTCTTGTCTAGAACATGAACATATCCTTCATTATCACCCACGACAATGCGTTCATTAATCAATACAGGACGCGTTAAATGGCGAGCAAATAAAGCACCGCTCTCCCATTCTGCTTTCCCATCACGTTTTGATAATGCACCAATATTGCCATTTTCATAAGCAACATATAGTCGAGATGCATCCACTGTTAAACCAGAATAAACGCCAGATTTAGTTTCCCAAAGCTTACGTGCATTCTGTAAAGATACTGCCGCAACACCTGTACGCGCTACAGGGATATAAGCGACATTATTATCAACCACTGGTTCAGCATCAATATCTGCTAAACGAGCCATTTCTGTTCCACCACGAGGACTACTCACTTTTTGTCCCCAAATAACAGCACCAGTTTCGGCATTTAAATAACCAACTAATCCCAAATCAGTTGGTACTAACAAATTTTGCCCCACAACAACTGGAGCAGCGCCACCGCGTAAACTCACTTCTGGCACTTGCACCATATAAGCCCATGATTTTTCGCCTGTTTGAGCATCAAAAGTTTCAACTGCACCACTGATTGTACGAATAACCACTCTAGAGCCAGAGATGACTGGTGTCGTTATAGGTGCGCCATACAGTTTTGCGCTCCAAACTTTTGAGCCATTTGCAGAAGATAGAGCGATCAACTCACCTGTTTTTGTCCCAACAAAAACTAAATTACCATTAGTTGCTACGCCAGAATATAATTCATCAACTTTAACAGACCAACCTTTTTTACCAGAAGTTGCATCCACAGACGATACTGCACCATTAGCATTTGCAACAAATAAGGTATTAACATTGTTAGCAACATTAAATCTCAAACCTGTACCATCTGAGCTACCTAATCCCGAAGCTGACCAAGAAGTTCTTACTAAATTTTTATCTGTCGTTTCTGAAATAGGTGTGGGTGTTGGCGCATTAGATTTACCAACAAAAAAACCAGAACAACCTGTAACAGCTAAAGTTGCGACCAATACAGCTGAAATTTTTAACTTATTCATACTCTATCCTTCAATTCGAATCTTAGAATTCTCAGCATTAAGCGCCGGTTGATAACTGATTAATCTTTCTTTGGATCACTGACGATTGCAAAATATCAAAAGCTTCAATATAAACGGCTTTAGCATTATCAATACGTCCTTCTTTGACATAAATATCACCTTGCAAAGACTTGACCAATCCTGTCAAACTCTTAGTAACTATCTGATTTAGCTCTGTCATAGATGCTGTATAATCTTTGTTTTCATACAAAACAACAGCTAAACGATAACGGAATAAATCTTTCATAACTGGATCTTTTGTCACAGATAATTGTGACTGCAAATCTGCAATTGCACCTTTTAAATCATTATCATTTGCTTGAAATGCTGCTTTCTGTAGCATTGCTAAATCTTTAAAGCCCTCAGCCTTAGTATCATTCATCACAGCTGCAATTGCCTTATCATCCAATTTCCCAGATTCTAAAGCTTGCTCAAATATATAATAATTTGTAGCTTGTGTTGATAAACGATTGCTTTTATGACCTTTATAGTAGTCCCAACCAATAATGCCACCAATCACAATAACGATCGATAAAAATATCCAAACACCATTAGCTTTTAACCAATCAACGAGTGCTTCTGCACGCTGTTCATCTGTTTCAAACTGGTTTAAACTCATCTTAAATTACCTTTATTTAATATTTTTTAGCCAATCAACCAACTCAGATAAAGCAATTTCTTGTTGTTCGCCGCTTTCTCTTAAGTTTTTAATGATTGCAATATTGTTCGCCAATTCATTTTCACCCAAAATCATAGCAAATCGTGCACCACTTTGATCTGCTTTCTTCATTTGAGATTTCATGCCAGATTCTCCCAATACAGTTGATACCAAGTAATCAGGATATGCTGTACGAATTTTTTCCATTAATGGTAATCCTGCTTTTTTAGCTTCATTTCCTAATAAAACTGCAATTAAGTCTGGCTGCTGAACATCTTCAATTTGTCGCACTTCTTCACATAATAGATATAAACGCTCCATACCCAAACCAAAGCCGATAGCTGGTGTTTTATGTCCACCTAACTCTTCAACCATACGATCATAGCGACCGCCACCACAAACAGTTGCCTGTGCACCTAACTGATCAGTTGTCCACTCAAATACTGTGCGTGTATAATAATCCATACCACGAACGATACGGTGATTAATAATATATTTAATGCCTAATTCATCTAAATATTCGCATAATTTTTTAAAGTGCTCTGCTGATTCATCAGTCAAGTGATCCAATAATTTTGGCGCACTATTTAATAACTCTTGCATAGCTGGATTCTTTGAGTCCAAAATACGCAGTGGATTGGTTTTTAAGCGGCGTAAACTATCTTCATCCAATAATTCAATATTATCTTCAAAATACTTAACAATGACTTCGCGATAACGCTTACGGCACTCTTCTGTACCCATAGAATTTAATTCTAATGTTACATATTCGGAAACGCCTAACTTCTGCCACAAACGATTAATCATCGCCAAGATTTCAGCATCTACATCAGGTGATTCGATACCAAAAACCTCAATATCTGCCTGATTAAATTGACGATAACGACCATGTTGAGGTTTGTCATAACGGAAGACTGAACCAATTTGCCATACTTTTTGTACTTGATTGTAAAACAATCCATGTTGGATACCAGAACGCACAATACCTGCTGTTAATTCAGGGCGAAGTGCTAAACTTGTTTTTTCATCACTATCTGAAAAAACATACATCTCTTTTTCAACAATATCTGTTACTTCCCCTAAAGAACGTGTAAACAATCTTGTTTCTTCTACAATCGGGGTACGAATTTCACGATAACCATATTGAGCAAATAATTGACGAAAAACCCCCTCAATATATTGCCATTTTGCAGTTTGTGCGGGCAATGCATCATGCATTCCTTTAACAGATTGAATCTTTTGACTCATGACTTAATTCTCTTCCTTAGGCTCTAATTTGATTTTTGAAACAGTAGTTCTAGCTGTCGGGCGATAAATTTTCTCATCCACCACTTCACCATTGAACATTAATTTATCAATACTCTGTGCATTACCAATATGCAATGAAAACGGCGCTTTGCCCTCTAAATGGTAAGTCGCATTTGCGGGTAAAATTTCATTCATTAATACTTTATTATCTTTATCGCGAATTTGCACCCAACATTCTGCATTATTTAATGTTAAAGATAGAGAGGAAATCCCATCAGGTAAGATTATTTTGTCATCTGCAACCACCAGATCACTGTCTTCTTGCATCACTGTCAAATCAGGATTCAATGAACCTTCTCGAATAATCTGTTCAACTTCAAATTTTGATAATGCAGATTTGACATCTAAATCAGAAATTTCTTCTACATTTTGTGAATCCACAAAACTATCATTCATCATAACTGATGGTGTAGAAATAGATTTTTCTGATAACTCTTCGGCGCCAACCTCATCTTTTTCAATCGAAACTATATTCTCTGATTCAGGACTTTTAGTAATATATTTAATAACTTTCTCAGGTGTAGGTCGAATATTAAAAATATCCGTAACTTTTTCACCATAGACAAAATATGTTGCAATCCCTGTAGCCAATAAAGCCATCAAAATAACTGAATACCATTTAAAAAAGGAACGATGCACCATTCGTTTATCTTCATTCAACTGTGCTCGAATTAAACTTTCCTTTTTCTCCTCTTTAAAAGGATCTTCTAATTGTGGTAATAACTGATCAATCTCATGACTATCTATTTTCAAATAATCTGCATATTTTCTAACATAGTTTTTAACATATAAAAGAGAACCTAATCGTTCATAACGACCATCCTCTAAATCTTGTAATACTTGCACTCTAATCGATAATACTCTAGAGGCATCTTGTAATGAAATTTGACGACTTTCTCTAGCTTCGATCAGTTTTTGTGCTAATTCACTCTTAATCATATTTGCTCTTCGTTATTATATTTATTGGCCTTGATTCATAGCTATGACACGCTCATATTTACTAATCTCAGCTTGATTGCGTGCTTTTTTAGCAGCATTTAATCCCAAATATACACTATCTGGTTCATAACCATAAGCATCATGATAACGATCTAGTGCAGAAAAAACATCATTAAAATGTCTTAATTCATTCGCAGCAATTGCTTTAAAATAATAAGTATCAGCATAATTCGGATTTGCTGCTATTCCACGATCAGCATACTCATTACCTTTAATTGCATTTTTATGCACCAAATAACAAGCAGCAGCTGCACTATTCATACCAGCTTTCAACTCAGTGGGTGCATTCTCTGCAATTCTTGCTAGGTTTTCAGGTGCAGCCTTATCATACGCGTTACATTGCAACATTGCATAATGCTTAATCGCCATACGATCCATCGGATTAATGGAAATAGCTTTTGAATATAGAGCCAAGGCATCACTTTTCTTACCTTGACGCTCTTGCCCTAGACCCAACATGACATATAATTCGGAAAAATTCGGATATTTTTTTACTAAAGACATTAATTTTTCATTCGCCACCTGATATTCACCGCGACCAATATAATCAACACCCATTTGATAAGTTAACTTATCTGCCTCAGGTAAACTTTCCACAGTCACGCCATTTGACGCCCTCATGGAAGTATTTGTACCTTGAGTTGTTGTACATGCTAACAACGTAGACGAAAGCAATAACACTGCTAAATACCGCATAATCTACCTCTTCTATATCTTTATTAATCCGATACTTTGTGATTGTATCAAGAATTTTCTGTTTTTGTACGCTTAGTTCTATCTTTCACTCGGCCTGCTAATTGCCCACACGCCGCATCAATATCTTCACCACGAGTTTTACGAATGGTCGTAACAACACCTTGTCTTTGTAAGATCTCTTTAAAGCGATTGATACGATTCATCGATGAACATTCATAACCTGAATTTGGAAAAGGATTGAATGGAATCAAGTTCACTTTACCAGGAATATCTTTAATTAATTTTGCTAAAGCAAAAGCATCTTCTTCTTTATCATTCACATCTTTCAACATCACATATTCCCAAGTAATCTTACGATATGCTGACGAGTCTGTGATATATGCTTTACAAGCTTCTAATAATTCTGCAATAGGATACTTTTTATTAATGGGCACAATTTCATCACGCAATGTATCATACGGCGCATGCAATGAAATAGCCAATGATACATCTGAAACTTCTTTCAAACGATACAGTGCAGGCACAACACCAGAGGTACTCAATGTTACACGGCGTTTAGATAAACCAAAACCATAATCATTCAACATGATATCAATCGCTTGTGTAACATTTGTAAAATTTAATAGTGGCTCGCCCATACCCATGAGCACCACATTCGTTACACGGCGATTTTGACTTTGCTGAGTGTCATTCTCATATTCGCCCAACAATTTTTTAGCGAGCATCACCTGCCCAACAATTTCTGCTGTGCTTAAATTTCTATTAAAACCTTGACGCGCAGTTGAACAAAACGTGCACTCTAATGCACAACCTACTTGCGATGAAACACATAAAGTCCCGCGATCATCCTCTGGGATAAAGACCATTTCGATCGCATTACCTGATTCTAACTGAATCAACCATTTATGAGTACCATCACTCGATGGTTGATCCAATAGAACTTTAGGCAAATCAAAAACAAGTCGTGAATTTAATTTTTCACGTGTTTTTTTAGAAATATCCGTCATATCATCAATAGATTCAGCACCTTTATGATAGACCCATTTCATAATCTGCATGGCACGATAAGGCTTCTCGCCAATCTCTTCACAGAGTTCGAGCATTGCTTGATAAGTTAAACCATACAAATTTTTTTCCACTACATTACTCACGACTTGATTCACTTTTTACTTAAAATTAACGATCACAAATTTTTACTGGTGCAACTGCATTTGCGCCAAAGAAATATTCGATTTCTACAGCAGCTGTTTCTGGAGCATCAGAACCATGAACAGCATTTGCATCAATGCTATCTGCAAAATCAGCACGAATTGTACCTGGTGCTGCTTCTTTAGGATTTGTTGCACCCATGATTTCACGGTGCTTAGCGATTGCGTTTTCACCTTCCAATACTTGCATCATTACTGGACCAGAAACCATGAACTGTACTAAATCATTAAAGAAAGGGCGTTCTTTATGAACAGCGTAGAAACCTTCAGCTTCTGCTTGAGTTAAATGAACCATTTTAGCAGCAACGATTTTGAAACCTGCTTTTTCAAAACGTGTGTAGATTTCGCCGATTACATTTTTTGCAACTGCGTCTGGTTTGATAATAGAGAAAGTACGTTCAATAGCCATTAAATACTCCTTAAAGCTTCACGATAGCTAAACAAATAAATTGATATATGTTTTCATGATAAAAACCGAGGAATTCTAACATAAAAAAGCATTATCTCTTAATAATCCTATAATTTTTTTATAATGAAATTTTCCATAGTATTTTATGACAACTCAAATTAGCGCTCTTCTAGTGATTTTTTATTTTACTCAGGCTCATGATATGATGAGCCACAATTTTATTATCTATTTGTTTTGAGAATGTCTATGTTATCCACACTCAATGCAGCGCAATATGATGCTGTTACCGCACCTTTAGGTCCTGTTCGTGTACTTGCTGGTGCAGGCTCTGGTAAAACTCGAGTTTTAGTTGCACGCATTGCATGGTTATTGGAAACAGAACAAACAACACCTCATGGTATTTTAGCGGTAACATTCACCAATAAAGCTGCACTAGAAATGCGTACGCGCTTGGAATCATCCCTTAAACGCCCTTTACGCAATTTATGGTTAGGCACATTTCATTCCTTATGTCATCGATTATTGCGCTTACATCATACAGATGCAAAATTGGATCAAAATTTCCAAATTATGGATAGCGATGATCAATTAAGATTATGTAAACGTTTACTTCGTGAACGTGGCATTGATGAAAAAATTGTCAGCCCGAAAGCATTACAAAGTTTTATTGGTGGCCATAAAGATGAAGGACGTAGAGCAAGCCACATTGAACGTAGAAATAATGTCGCATACGATACAATGATCGAGCTTTATGCTCAATATCAAGCCATTTGCGATCAATCAAGCTTAGTGGATTTCTCTGAAATTTTATTGCGTACATTAGAAATGCTTCGTGATAATCCTGCATTATTAAAACATTACCAAGAACGTTTTCAATTTGTTTTGGTGGATGAATTCCAAGATACCAACAGCATTCAATATGCTTGGCTGAGAATGTTAAGCGGCAAACATCAGCAGATTTTTGTTGTGGGCGATGATGATCAATCCATTTATGGCTGGCGTGGTGCGCGCGTTGAAAATATTTTGAATTTTGATCAAGATTTCCCCAACAGTACAACGGTTCGTTTAGAGCAAAACTATCGATCCACTTCAACCATTCTTGATGCTGCCAATAGCGTGATTGAAAAAAACAGTGAACGTTTGCCCAAAAAATTATGGACTGACAATAGTGATGATTCACAAATCACACAATACAGCGCGATGGATGCTTATGAAGAAGCACAGTTTGTGGTGAGCAAAATCAAAGAAGCCACCGACAATGGCATCGCTCGCAAAGAACAAGCAATTTTATATCGCTCAAATGCGCAATCTCGTATCTTTGAAGAGGTATTACTGCGCGCCAACATTCCTTATCGTATTTATGGCGGTTTACGATTCTTTGATCGCGCAGAAATTAAGGACATCACAAGCTACCTGCGTTTAATAGTGAATCACAATGATGATATTTCTTTTGAGCGAGCCATTACAACTCCTGCCAAAGGCATTGGCGCTGCAACCATCGAAAAAATTCGATTAGAAGCTATGCAAGTCGAAGTTTCATTATGGGACGCAATGAATAATATCTTAGAAAGCCAAAGTTTAGCAAAGCGCTCCCATAATGCCTTGATGAACTTCAAATTATTGATCAATGAATTATATGATGCATTAGATGATGTAACGTTAGATCAATTCATTCAGGATGTCATCACAAAAGTAGAGCTAGAAGCCCATTATAAAAAAGAACCCATGGGGCGTGGTGAAGATCGCATCGAAAACTTAAATGAATTCATTTCTGCAAGTCGTCAATTTGTGGAAGATTACAATAATGAACCGAATTCACCACCTTTAACTTCTCATGGTTATTTATCAGAATTTTTGAGCCAAATCACCTTGGATTCAGCCGCAAATGCAGATACTGATAATGATGACAAAATTCAATTAATGACTTTGCATAGCTCAAAAGGTTTGGAATTTGATCATGTTTATTTAGTGGGTATGGATGACGGTTTATTCCCAAGTGAAAGCTCCATCAATGATCCTGCTCGTTTAGAAGAGGAACGCAGACTAGCTTACGTTGGCATTACACGTGCAAAACAGTTGCTCACATTAACAACCGCAGCATCTCGCATGATTCATGGTAAAACAGTTTACCTTTCGCCTTCTTGTTTCATTCGAGACATTCCATTACATTTAATCAAAGCACAAGGCCAGAAAGTTGCTATCTCCAAACCTATGACAGCACGAGGCAATCACACCAATTCTACATCCACTCAAGATCAATCAATGAATGGCTTTGCATTGGGGCAATTGGTTTCTCACCCTGTTTTCAATGAAGGCGTGATTACTAACTTTGAAGGCGTTGGCGATCATGCACGTGTAACAGTGAACTTTAAACAAGCAGGCTCTAAAACATTAGTTTTAGCATATGCAAAATTAACAATTATTTAAACATTAAAAAATATATAGAATGTAAAGTTTTATTAAAAACTATATTTTTATGTTACAATTTAATTATTATTTAAATTTAATGGGAAATATATAGTGAAAAAAAGTTTCATCGCTACATTATTATTGGGCACCTTATTAAGTTTCACTAGCGTTAGTTTTGCACAGACAGACTATGGCTGTAAAAAGAAAGAGGATAATCTCAATATACAATTACGTTATGCAGAACAATATGGCAATGTTCATCGAGCAGAAAATTTAAAACGTGCCATTATTAATGTTAGAGAGCATTGCGGTAAAGCGACTTATCGTGAAGATCTAGAGTTAAATGATGAAATATACAAACAAAATCTCAATGAAAAAATTGCAAAACAACAAGCTAAAGTAGCCTCAGCAGAGAAAGAATTAGAACAAGCTAAACTTTCTGGCAAAGAGAAAAAAATCCGCCAAAAAACAGAAAAAGTTCAAGAGCGACAAAAAAAACTTAATGATTATCAACAAGAACTTCAGAGTCTATCAATGTAGTAATATTTAAAGAATCTCCAAGAAGCAATATAAACATCTTTGCTTCTTGTTTAAAACATTAAACTGTCCTATGCTCAATGATAATCCTACTATTACTCATTGACATTCGCCATGCTTGCTACACAACCTATAGGTTATACAATAAAAGATACTGCATTTTGGAAAATCTCGATTTTACTAGGTGCTACTTCTATTTTTATTTTTGCAAATCTCTACTCTTTCCAGCCAATTTTACCAGTCTTAGCTAAAGAATTTAATGTTTCCAGCACATACATCAGTCTAACCTTTTCTTTTTCTATTATTGGACTCATTATTGGTTTAAATATATTTGGCTCGCTGAGTGATCGACTCGGTAGAAAAAATTTTATTCTCTTCTCTTTGTTTTTATCCTCACTATTACTAGTATGCATTGCTAGTACAAACTCCTTGCCATTCATTCTAATACTTCGATTTTTCCAAGGTATGGTAACAGGTGCACTGCCTGCATCCGCATTGGCGTATTTAAATGAAGAAATCAATAAACAGGATCAAAAATTTGCCATTGCATTTTATATTGCAGCCAATGCCATTGGTGGATCACTTGGCCGTGTAATGTCAGGGGTAATTACGCATTATTATTCATGGCACACAGCCCTTTATATTTTTGGTGCTTTAGGATTAATCACAGCAACCATTATGCTATTTCTATTACCGAAATCTAATAATTTTTCCGCTAGCAAAGGTTCTATTTTATCAACATTTTCTGGCATTGGCTTTCATCTAAAAAACCCAATTTTAAGACGTTATTTTCTGATTGGTCTAATCATTCAATTAACCTATACAGGTATTTGGACATACTTACCTTTTCATTTAAGCAATGCACCTTTTTTCTTATCTACTGGTGCAATCAGCTCTTTTTATCTCGCACTAATGCTAGGAATCCCAAGCGCCCCTATTGTGAGTCTACTCACCAATCGATTCAGCCTTAAATTTGTATTAACAAGCATGTTAATTTTATTAGGCTTAGGCGCCCTTCTTACAATTTTTCATAATCTACTCATCATTACTGTTGGGCTTGCGTTATTGAGTTTTGCTATGTTTGCTGCACACTCATTAGCAGCAGCATTAATCAATCTACATGCCGAAAGCTATAAAGGCACCGCATCTAGTTTATATTTTGTAGCATACTACATCGGTGTTGCGATAGGCAGCACACTATTTGCTCCTATTTGGCACACTTTTGGTTGGACGATTGTTGTCATTGTTGCAGCATTACTCCCTATTTCTTATGCCATTATTTTAAAACTCATCAATGACTAACTAACATTCCTATAGAATTTTAAAAATTCACTATAAATTCATATAAACGCTCTCTATAATCATCTAATTTTATTCTTTGGAAACTATATGAGCCCAAGTTTATTAGCATTATTAGATGATATTACTGTTGTATTGGATGATGTTGCATCTATGACCAAACTTGCCACAAAGAAAACCGCTGGTGTATTGACAGATGATCTTGCTGTTAATGCCCAACAAGTGGTTGGTGTGCAAGCAAGCCGAGAAATCCCTGTAGTTTGGTCTGTAGCTAAAGGCTCACTCATCAATAAACTTTTAATCATTCCCGCAGCATTATTAATCAATGCTTTTGCACCATGGTTAATGGTTGTGTTATTAATCATTGGTGGTGCTTATTTATGCTTTGAAGGCGCTGAAAAAATTCATCACACTTTATTTCATAAAAATAATAATAAACAAAAAGCTTTACTGAATGAAACTGATGAAGTGATTACTGATGAAATGATCCAAAAAATGGAAAAAGATAAAATTAAAGGCGCCATTCGCACCGACTTTATTCTATCCGCTGAGATCATTGTGATCACATTGCATACCGTTTCTAATTACTCACTAATGATTCAAATTATGACATTGTTAAGCATCGCTGTTTTAATCACTGTAGGCGTGTATGGCTTAGTTGCAGGCATCATTAAAATGGATGACTTAGGCTATTGGATGATGAAAAATGCAAAAGCAACAAGCTTAAAAGCAAAGATGGGCTTAATGCTCATCAATGCAGCACCTTATCTTATGAAAATTTTAGGCTTCATCGGTACAGTTGCAATGTTTTTAGTAGGCGGCGGCATCATTATCGGTGAAGTACCACAATTGATCGCATTACAAAATAATTGGATCACAATGCTTAATGAGTCTTTCTTCAAGCACTTTATTGGCACCACTTACAGCTTTATTCTAGGTTTTCTTGTCGGTTATATCGTATTAGCGGGTCATACAATCTATATAACATTATTCAAGAAAGTACATTAATTTTATACACAAATACTCAAACTTTTACCTCATGCTTGTCGGTGTAAAGTAAATCTAGGATTCTCGGGCATTCGCTCATGAATCCTTTTTTGATTCAATAAAATATCAGCTTGGGTTACAACATAATCTTGCCATAGATCCACATATTCACTGGCTTCATCTGGCCATTTGTATATCACCTTAAATCCACGATCTAAGCACTCTTGATGCAGTAACTCATAACGATCTTTCAAAAACTTTAATTTATTTCTAAAAAACGTTACATGCCCCGCTCCTAACAAATAAGCTGTCTCTCGACTTAAAACCACGTTCCCTTTTCTCTTAACTATATCATTAGGGATCCTCGTCAATTCACGATGCTCTGCAAGCAAATGTTGATCACACAGTTCAGCAGGAGAAATTACATTAATTCGCGTCATAATCAAAACCAACTCTAAAATTTATATGTCAAAGATTGTAAAGGTGCCGTAAAACTTAGAAAAGCTATTATCCATTCTAAAACAAGAATGTTATATTTAATCTCACAAAATTATCGTCTATCAAAATTTAGGAGTTCCACATGAAAAAGCTTGCAATCACAACTTTTGTGATTTTGAGTATATCAACAGCTTCAGCACAATATTTAGGTCCACAAACTGACCAAAATATCCCTAATGGTGGCTATAAAGGCCCCTCATTAAGCCAATCTATTACATCTGTGCAAGAAGCAATGACGTTGCGGGATGATGCTTATGTCAAAATGCGTGGCAAAATCATCAAACATTCTCATAAAGATAAATATATTTTTAGTGATGGTACTGGTGATATTACAATCGAAATTGATAAAGATAAATGGCGTGGATTAACTGTAGATGCTGATGATTTAGTTGAGATTGTTGGTGAAGTAGATAAAGACTGGAATTCTGTTGAAATTGATGTGGATTACATCACTAAAGTCCAATAATTATATTATAAAACTAGCGTAAACTTTTATAGGCTGTGCTCATCCCCTCCCCGAAAGTGAGCACAGCTTTTTTCTGTTTATTTTCTAGTCTTTTGCAAATCAATGATCGCAGAGCGCACTACACCATCCGACAATCTTGTCACGAGTTGATCGCCAACAGTTAAGCTTTCAACAGAATTAATTGCATATAAAGTCCCTTCATCATTCTTCTGTGTTACAGAATAACCACGCGCCAAGACTTTGAGTGGACTTAAACTATCCAATAATAATACACTGTTATGCAAGCGCTTTTCTAATTGTTGGTACTGTCCTTGCATTATTTTATTCAATTGAACCTCTGAACGAGTTAATTGCTCTGTTAATTGTATTTGCTTTCGTGTTAATAAGCCAATCTGCAAACGTTTTTCAAAATTTTGAAATACTGCAATATTCTTTTGATGAATAGTGCGCATCAATGAACATAATCTTTCGGCCTTAGCATCTAAGCTTACTTGTTTCTCCTTGATCTTTTGCATTGGATGAAGATAAGAGAGCTTTACCATACGTTCTTTTAAAGCTTTTTCTTGTGCAGCCATACTATTTTGCATTAATTGTATCAATTGATATTCGCAGCGATCCAATGTTTGCATGATCTCTTGTTGAGAAATGCTTGATAATTTTGCTGCTGCTGTTGGCGTTGGTGCACGTAAATCTGCAACAAAATCTGATAAAGTTGTATCCACTTCATGCCCAACACCCGTAATCACAGGAATCGTTGAAGCAAAAATAGCTCGCACAACACGCTCATCATTAAAGCACCATAAATCCTCGATACTGCCACCGCCACGCACCACCAAAAGTACATCACAATTAGCTTCATAATTAGCTCTTTCCATGGCTTTTACAATTTGCGGTGCAGCTTCAATACCTTGTACTAAAGTTGGATAAACTTCATATGGGATATCAGGGCGATGATCTTTCAATACTTTTAATACATCCTGAAGCGCTGCAGCATTTGGCGATGTCACAATTCCAATTTTTTTGGGATATTGTGGAATCAATTTCTTATGTTCAGGATTGAATAAACCTTCTTTTTGTAATTTTTCTCGCAACTGCTCAAAAGCTAAATACAAATTACCGCGCCCCAATGGCGCTAAGCGATTCACAACAACTTGATAATCACCGCGTGGCACATATAAAGAGAGCTTGCCTTGAATTTCTACCTTTGCACCATTTTCGATAAAGCCATTAAAACTCATCGCATTACTACGCCAAGCCACACAACGAATCATTGAATTTGCATCTTTCAAATTAAAGTAAATATGCCCTGATTGCGCACGAATGACATTGGAAATTTCACCTTCTACTAAACAGTGAAAAAACGATCCTTCCAATTGGAACTTAATTTGCTGATTGAGCTCGCTAACAGTGATATATTTCATTTCTTGAAACACAATTAATCTTCCTTCTTCGCCATTTCCCACAAATGATCCATCTCTTCCAATGTTGCTTCTATCATTGGTTTATCGAGATGCTTTTCAATATATTGAAAGCGTTTCTTAAATTTCACATTAGTTTCTGTGATGGCCGTTTCAGGATCAATCTCACAATGCCTTGCCAAATTCACCACAGCAAATAACAGATCACCAATCTCTTTTTGTAATTTTTCTTTATGCTGATTAGCTAACTCTGCTTTTACTTCGTCTAATTCTTCTTCGATTTTTTCTAAAATTGGCTCAGGTTCACCCCAATCAAAACCAACTTTCGCAGCTTTAGCTTGTAAATTATTGGCAACTGTTAAACCTGATAAGGATGCTTTTACACCATCCAAATAACTTTGTGCTTCGCCTTTGGATTTTTTCTCATCAAGCTTAATTGCATGCCAAGCAGCTTTTTGTTCAGCTTCATCCGCATAAACAACACCTTCAAATACATGAGGATGACGGCGTAACATTTTATCATTCACGCTTTTCACTACATCATTGAAATCAAATCGCCCTGCTTCTTTGGCAATTTGCGAATGCAGAACAATTTGCAACAATAAATCGCCCAACTCATCTCGCAATCCATCGCTATCTTTTTGAACGATTGCTTCGACAACTTCTGCACTTTCTTCATTTAAAAAAGGAATCAAACTTTCATGTGTTTGTTTACGATCCCAAGGACAACCTTCTGGCGATCTCAAAGTAGCAACGGTTTTCAAAAATTCATTCATCATGGATTATCTTATGGTGCAATGGCAAAAGAGCATTATACGATAACTATACAAATATTGACCTCGAAATTCCTGATAAAGCTCGTATAATGAATCATTCTCGCAAAGATGGTTATTCCAAAACTCCAAAATAATGACAGATATTCATAGCATATTTTCTGAAGGTGGCGAACTGTGCCAAGCCTTGCCCCACTATTCTCCTCGCGATGCGCAAATCGATATGGCGGAAGCTGTTCAGCGTGCCATCGAAGAGCATGAAACTGTTATTATTGAAGCAGGGACAGGTACAGGTAAAACATTTGCCTACTTAATTCCTGCATTGTTATCGGGCAAAAAAGTCATTGTTTCCACAGGAACTAAGCATCTTCAGGATCAGTTATACGACAAAGATCTGCCGTTACTCAAAAAAATCTTCAAATATAAACCTGTGACAACAGCTTTATTGAAAGGTCGAAGCAACTATTTATGCTTATATCGCATCAAAACATTGCGCCAGCGCGGCCGATTTGAAAATAAAAAACAAGTGGATGATTTCTACAGAATCGAGCGTTATGCTGGGCAAGATGAAACGGGCGACATTACAAAACTAGAGAATTTCCAAGACTCCACATTAGCAAGCCATGTGACATCCACTACTGAAAACTGTTTACATACAGAATGCCCTGATTATGAAGAGTGCTTCATTTTCAAAGCTCGTAAAAAAGCGATGGATGCGGATATCATCGTCATCAATCATCATTTATTCTGTGCAGATTTATCATTAAAACAAGAAGGCTTTGGTGAGTTATTACCAGAAGCGGATAGCATCATCATCGATGAAGCTCATCAGTTAGCAGAAACTGCAGGTTTATTCTTCAGCGAACAGATTGGTACAAAAATGTTTTCTGATTGGTTAGAAGATTTCAATCGCCTTTTGGCTTTAGAAGCTAAAGATTTCTCAAGCCATGATGCTGTGGCATCCAATATCATTGAAGGTATGATTGAACTGCGTAAATTACTGCCTGAAGGCAATAAACGCTATGCGCTTTCTGAATTCTATCAAGATCCAAAAATTGCAGATCAATTAGCACACATTGCCGATCAATTATTAGAATTGGTTGTGTTAACGAAGCCGTTAATCATTCGCTCTAAAACTTTGGCTCAAATCGTTGAACGATTACAGGAACTGCAAGAATCATGGACAAAGATCACAGTCACATCACAGGAAAACCCTGATGATAATACTGTGGTTTGGCTAGAAACATATACCCACCACTTGATGATTTGTGCAACGCCTTTGGATATTTCTGAAATTTTCCAAAAAAACAGTAAAGGCTTAAAAGCAGGCTGGGTGTTCACATCCGCAACTTTAGCTGTGAATGGTAAATTTGCTTATTTCTGCGCACCGCTCGGTTTATCCGATGACAATACATTGTGCCTAAAAAGCCCATTCAACTATAAAAGCAATGCACTCTTTTATCACCCGCCTGAATTGCCTGAGCCAAATCACCCAACATATATCCAGAAATTCATTCGTGCGATACTGCCTGTGATTACAGAAGCTAAAGGTCGCACATTCATATTATTCACAAGTTATCGTGCTTTGAATGAAGCTGCCGAAATCCTCAAAAAATCACTGAGCTACCCATTATTCATCCAAGGTGATGCCCCAAAAATCACATTGATTGACCAATTCAGAGAATCTGGCAACGGTGTTTTATTGGGCACAACAAGCTTTTGGGAAGGTGTGGATGTACGAGGCGAAGCATTATCTTGTGTGATCATTGAAAAATTACCTTTTGCATCCCCAGGTGATCCTATTGAACAAGCTAAAATTGATTTAATTAACAAGAAAGGATTGAATGCTTTCATTAACTATCAATTACCGAAATCCATCATCACACTGAAACAAGGTATTGGTCGATTAATTCGTGATCCCAATGATTATGGCTTATTAGTGATTGCTGATCCTAGACTAATCACTAAATCTTATGGCAAGCAATTCTTAAACAGCTTACCTGAGATGGCAAAAACACAAAAATTAGAACGTGTTCAGAAGTTTTTTGAATACGTTGAGAAAAAACGCTTAGAATAAGTCAAATTTTATAGAAGGACTTTTTATGTCAACCATGTTACAAATTATTGTTTACCCTATAATTACCATACTCGCTTACTTGGTCGGATCACTCTCTGCTGCGATCATTACATGTAAAGTGATGGGTTTGCCTGATCCAAGAACAACTGGCTCAAATAATCCTGGCGCAACCAATGTGATGCGTATTGGTGGTAAAAAAGCAGCTGCCATCACATTAGTTGGTGATTTACTCAAAGGCTTAATTCCCGTTGTAATTGTGAAATTGATCTTCCCTACTGAATCATTATTAATTGCCTTAACAGCACTTGCTGCATTTTTGGGTCACTTATTTCCAGTATTTTTCCAATTCAAAGGTGGTAAAGGCGTTGCAACTGCGTTAGGCTGCATCATCGGCTTGA
>NZ_MVDO01000156.1 GCF_002006755.1 Wohlfahrtiimonas larvae
GCTGCCATCACATTAGTTGGTGATTTACTCAAAGGCTTAATTCCCGTTGTAATTGTGAAATTGATCTTCCCTACTGAATCATTATTAATTGCCTTAACAGCACTTGCTGCATTTTTGGGTCACTTATTTCCAGTATTTTTCCAATTCAAAGGTGGTAAAGGCGTTGCAACTGCGTTAGGCTGCATCATCGGCTTGAATCTTTGGGTGGCATTGTGTGCATTTGGCACATGGCTCGTTGTTTTTGCCCTTTCTAGAATTTCATCATTATCAGCGTTAACAGCAGCGATCATTGCTCCAATCTATTTATGGTTATTCAATGCTTCCATTTCTGTTGTAATTGCTGTCGTGATCATGGATATATTATTAATCATTCGTCATAAAGCGAATATTCAACGTATTTTAAAAGGTGAGGAAAAGAAATTAACTTCAAAAAAGTAACCTATCAATAGCCTTTAAACTAATCGTTTACGCTGTGTTGAA
>NZ_MVDO01000157.1 GCF_002006755.1 Wohlfahrtiimonas larvae
AGGTGGTAAAGGCGTTGCAACTGCGTTAGGCTGCATCATCGGCTTGAATCTTTGGGTGGCATTGTGTGCATTTGGCACATGGCTCGTTGTTTTTGCCCTTTCTAGAATTTCATCATTATCAGCGTTAACAGCAGCGATCATTGCTCCAATCTATTTATGGTTATTCAATGCTTCCATTTCTGTTGTAATTGCTGTCGTGATCATGGATATATTATTAATCATTCGTCATAAAGCGAATATTCAACGTATTTTAAAAGGTGAGGAAAAGAAATTAACTTCAAAAAAGTAACCTATCAATAGCCTTTAAACTAATCGTTTACGCTGTGTTGAACTCGGAATTCCTAAAGTTTCACGATATTTAGCAACCGTTCGGCGAGATAATTCATGCCCTTTTGTTTCTAATATTTCTTGTAATTTTTGATCACTGAATGGCTTTTTCTTATCCTCTGCCGCAATAATTTCTTGTAATACCGCACGAATAGCAACGCCAGATGCATCCTCTTCACCACTGGAAACCTGATTAGTAAAAAAGAAATTGAGGGGCAAGGTGCCTTGCGAACAAATCATATATTTTCCTGCTACCGCACGAGAAATTGTAGATTCATTCAAAGAAACTGCCTCTGCAATATCTTGCAAACGCAGCCCTTTCATAGCTTTTTTGCCATTTAGAAAAAAAGCTTGTTGGGCATCGACAATAGCGGTTGCAACCTTTAGTAAGGTATCAAAACGATCTTCAATACTCTTTAAGAAAAAACGTGCCTCCGTTAATTGTGATCGCATTAAATCTCGGCCTTCTATTTTTGCACGTTGTGCTAATTTTGCATATTTACGATTAATACGCAGTTTTGGCAAAATATCTTCATTTAAAGTCACCGTTAATGTTTCACCTTTTTGTAATACAATGATATCTGGCTTAACAGCTTCCACTTTGTGATTACGATAATTAATAGCAGGATAGGGATTCAAACACTTAAATCCTTCCAACATCTCAATTACTTCTTCTTCTAAAAAATGATAATTTCGTTCAATTCTTTTTAAATCATGTTGTAACAGCCATTTAGAATGATATTTCAATAAATCTATAGCTTCCTCTTGCCAATATGGCTTTGGATCTAATTGTTTAATTTGTTGAATCAATGACTCCTCTAATGAAGTCGCACCGATACCTGGAGGATCAAACTGCTGAATATGGCGAAGCACCATCATGATCTCATCTTCATCAATCTCTATATTTGGATATTGTTCAGATAATGCATCCACCATACGAGATGCTGGCTGAGTGAAATAGCCATTATCATCTAAAGAATCTATTAAAAATGCACCAATGACAAAATCTTTTTGAGACAACTTAAGTAACATCAATTGATTTAATAAATGTTCTTCTAACGAAATTTCATAAGTATTGGTATCAAAATCATCCATTTCATCACCATTACTTTTAAAACTTAAATGATCAAAGGAACCACTGTCTTCATGTGCACTCCAATCTTCTATGACTTCAAAAGGAGTTTCTTGATCTAAATCAAGAGAAGAATTGTCATTTTCAATAATACTATCGGAATTTTGATCATTTTTTAAACTACCAGTTTCTAGCTCATAAGATGATAAATCTAAATCACCTTCATGATTAACATCCTGTTCTATCATTATATTTTCTTCAAGAAAGGTAGAAACTTCATGTTCTAATTCTAATTGAGAACATTGCAAAATCTTCAGTGCAGTCTGCATGGATTGTGTTAATACCATGGTTTGCGACTGTTTTTGTATTATACTAGATTTAATTTTCATGTCTCAGCAGTGTATCACAGAATTAATAAGAGCAACTTTATGTGAAATTATTCACAATAATATTGTATAGTTATACATGGTTAAGTACAGATGATCAGATTTTTTCTTTAACTTTTTTGTAATTTATAGGATTGCAGTGTGAATAATAAAAAATTATTACTTGTTGATGATGACATTGAGTTTTCAGAACTTTTATCCACTTACCTTGCGAGTGAGGGTTTAGAAATTGTTGTGGCTCATGATGGAAATGAGGCTGTTGCAATTGCACAAACATCCACATTTGATGTTTGCTTATTAGATGTCATGATGCCTAAATTAGATGGCATTGAAACATTAAAACAATTGCGCCAAACACACCCTAATCTCCCCGTTATTATGCTAACTGCTAAATCTGAACCCATTGATCGTATTTTAGGCTTAGAGCTAGGTGCTGATGATTATATTGCTAAACCACCTGAACCACGTGAATTATTGGCACGAATTAAAGCAATTTTGAGACGTGCTAATCAGGTTACTGCACCGGTTGTGGAAAGCTTTGAAAAAGATAAAATCTATTGGGATAAGCAAAAAAGAATTTTTTATATCAATCAAAAACCTATTGATTTAACAGGCATTGAATATGAAATTCTTGTTGTTTTAGCTGAAAATCCTGGCGCAGTCGTGCCTAAAGATACAATCTCTATGCAAGCAATGCATAAGAAATTACCACCATTTAACCGCAGCTTAGATGTTCATATTTCTAATATTCGTAAAAAAATTATGGATGAAAATGTAGAAATTAAAAGTGTTCGTGGCCGCGGCTATCAATTGAGTGTATAAACATTATGCGCCTTAAACTAAAAGAATTTTATAAAAGTTTTTTATTTAGGGCATGGTTGTCAGTTGTACTGGCATACAGCGTTATTGTGCTGTCAGTTCAACTGGCATATGTTTATATTGCTGATGAATATAACAATGATTGGAAAGAAATTTATCATTCGGAAGTCATCCCTATTCTTTCTAATCTTGTAATTGCAGGCAATAAAGATGATATCAGCGATCCTTTAGCTGTTATAGAATCCCTTGCACAAAAATATTCTAAATATTTATCAGTATACTATCTTGGCGCCATCACACCCAATCAAAACATCCTCAAAGCTCATGCAGAGTTGTTTGAAATGAGTAATATCAAACAGAATCAGCTGATCTATTTTACCGATAAAAATCAATATCTTTATTTGATAGAAGTCAAAAGCCCTAGCCATGCAGTCCTTTACTTTAGCTTATCTACAGAAGGCTTTTTACTAAGAAGCATTCCTATCTTTGGACTCATCCTATTTTTTACATTCTTTTGGGCAAAACGCTTCCTAGTGCCAATAGAAGCCCTGATTAAAAGCGCTCAACAAGTGGGAAAAGGTAACTTACAAACCATCCCTCCTGAATCAACCCAAAATTCCACACCAGAAATTAAAGAGCTAACACAAACCTTTAATATTATGGTACAAAATTTAAGCAAACTTCAGAAAAGCCAACAAGAGATGATTTCTGATATTGCTCATGAATTGCGTTCGCCCTTAGCTCGTCAAAAACTCGCGATCAATCTTTTAAAAGAGCGACAATTTCATAAATTTGACTACAAAGAGTTATTAGATCGAATCGAAAATGAAGGTCTAAGATTAAATGAGCTTATCGATGAAATTCTTAATTATCTTCGCCCATTACAAGCTCAGCAAACTTCTGAACAAAATATTGAAGAAGTCTATTTAACCTCTTTATTAGAATCCATTTTAGATGATGCTGCATTTGAATTCTCTAAGCAAAATAAAGGTGTCGAAATCATCGCAGATGTAGAGCAAGACTTAATTGTTTTAGGTGAATATTTAAAACTAGAACGAGCAGTCGAAAATATTGTGCGTAATGCTTTATTCCATACCAAGCCTTATACTAAAATTGAGGTGAGTTTAAATAAAGATGAATCGACAAACGAAGCAATCATTACTGTACGAGATCATGGTTGCGGTGTGCCTGAAGAAAATATTCCTTTCTTAACAAAGCCCTTTTATCGCGTAGATAGTGCTCGCAATAAAAGAGATGGTGGATATGGCTTGGGCTTAACGATTACACATGCGATTATCACCTACCACAACGGTACGCTATCTTTTAAGAATGCTGAAGATGAAGGATTGATTGTATCCATCAAACTACCCTTAATCTCAGACAATTCTTAATATAGAATAGGCTTCACGCTTATTTTCGAGTAGAATGATACCCTTTTTATATCAAGTTTGATTGGATTAATGTATGAGCGAACGTTTACAAAAAGTATTGGCTAATTTGGGCTTAGGCTCTCGTCGCGCCATGGAAGATTGGATACGCGAAGGTAGAGTTTCGGTTAATGGAAAAGTTGCCATCTTAGGTACAACGGTGGATGGCTCAGAGAAAATTTTAGTTGATGGTAAACCCATCAAATTGGATGATTCTCCTTTAGTCCGTAGAATCATCGCATACCACAAACCTATTGGTGAAGTTACCACTCGCAATGATCCGGAAGGTAGAAAAACTATTTTTGATAGTTTGCCGCCCATTAAAAATGGTCGTTGGATCTCTATTGGCCGTTTAGATATCAATACCCAAGGTTTGCTATTGCTGACTAACGATGGTGAATTTGCCAATAAAATGATGCACCCTTCTAGCGAAGTTGAACGTGAATATGCTGTGCGTGTTTTAGGTACATTAACAGAAGAAATGGTAACAGCTATGAAAACGGGTGTTGAGTTTGAGGATGGCATCTCAAAATTTGATGAAATTCTCTACTCTGGTGGAGAAGGTGCTAACATCTGGTATCATGTTATTCTAAAAGGTGGAAAAAATCGTGAAGTTCGCCGTTTATGGGAATCTCAAGGTTTGACAGTTTCACGTTTAATGCGTATTCGTTATGGTAGCTACACTATGCCAAAATCATTACGCCAAGGGCATTCCATTGACCTTGATATTGATGCAACAAAAGCCATTTTAGAAGATGCAGGAATGCCATTTCGTATTGAAAATTTCTATGCGCCCCCCGAAAATCGAAAGGCCGCATATAAAGCAAAACCTTCCAAACGTTTTTCAAATCATTCAGTGACAGAAAAGCCTAAAACATCCTCTGTCGACTCTTCAAGAAAAATGAAAGCAGAATTTGGCTCTTCTAATGCTCGTAAAACCTCATCTAGATCATCAGAGCGCCCGAATCGTACATCTTCTGAACGCCCGACTAGATCCTCTAAACCAAACAACCGTAGATATGATAGAGACTAAAACCCCTGCTCTTGCCATTACTGATCTCGCTAAAACTTATCATAATGGCAAAGAAGCATTAAAAGGTATTAACTTAACTGTTGAGCAAGGTGATTTTTTTGCTTTGCTTGGACCTAATGGTGCAGGTAAATCTACAACGATTAGCATCATTACAGGCCTATTAGATGCAACACGTGGCCATATAGAAATATTTGGGCATGATCACATATCTGATATGCGTAATGCAAAGTCCATGGTAGGCTTAGTACCACAAGATTTTAACTTTAATCAGTTTGAGTTATGTGAAGAGATTCTCATTAACCAAGCAGGGTATTTTGGTGTGCCTCGTAAAATTGCTAAAGAACGTGCCAAAAAATATTTGGATTTACTGCATTTAACGGATAAAGCCCGAGTTATGGCTCGTAATTTATCAGGTGGCATGAAGCGTCGATTATTAATTGCGCGTGCTTTGATGCACGAACCCAACCTATTAATATTAGATGAACCTACCGCTGGCGTTGATATTGAAATTAGACGTCAAACTTGGGATTTATTACAGAAAATTAATGCCACAGGTACAACGATTATTCTCACAACCCATTACCTAGAAGAAGCTGAGTTACTTTGTAAAAATATTGCCATCATTAACCATGGTGAAATTGTTCAACATTGTTCTATGGATGCATTATTGAGGCAGCTACAATCTGAATCTTTTGTCCTCAGCCTAAGTGAACCATTAAGCACAATACCCAATAGTATTGAAGGACTGACTTTTACTGCTATTAACCCTATGACATTAGAAGTAGAAATTCAAAAACCCCACTCAGTGACAAGTGTATTTGATATTCTCAAAGATCACAGCATTAATGTAGACACGCTTCGTAATAAAGCCAATCGCTTAGAAGAGTTATTCATCAAGTTAACTAGCAATAAGGAAGTAGAATAGTGAATCATCAAAATGTTAACTGGATCGCCTTCCAGACGATTTTGGTCAAAGAAATTTTGAGATTTATTCGTATTTGGCCACAAACATTATTGCCACCAGCAATCACGACAGCATTATATTTTATTATTTTTGGACAAATTATTGGATCACGCATTGGAGATATGGGTGGTTTTAGCTACTCAGAATACATTGCACCTGGTTTAATTATGTTAACAGTCATTAATAATAGTTATTCTAATGTTGTGTCATCTTTTTTTGGTGCCAAATTTCAACATTATGTAGAAGAACTACAAGTTTCTCCTATGTCCAATTTACTCATTATAGCGGGGTATATCACGGGCGGTATTGCACGAGGATTTTTTGTCGGAGTCATTGTCACCATCGTGACACTGTTTTTCACACCTATCTCTATTCATAACTTCCCATTAACAATAATTATCTTCTTACTCACTTCAGCAGTTTTTGCGCTAGCTGGATTCATCAATGCTATTTTTGCTAAATCGTTTGATGACATCTCTATTATCCCAACCTTTGTCCTCACACCATTAACATATTTAGGAGGTATTTTTTACTCTGTGAGCCTTTTGCCAGGCTTTTGGGAAAAGCTATCCTATTTTAATCCTATATTATACATGGTGAATGGATTCCGTTATAGTATGTTAGGTATCTCTGATATCAGTATTGGATGGACGTTAACAATCTTATGCATCTTATTTGCAACATTGTGTTTCATCGCAACATATTTAATGAATAAAGGCATTGGGCTAAAATACTAGTTCAGTTTTTATAATTACTATTTTAGAGTTCACCACCATGACTAAATTTTCCTCTCTCCTTCTTGGCGTACTTTTGTTGGCAGGTTGTGCAGGTACAAACCCTGCTGACCCCTATGAAAGTTATAACCGTAAAGTTTATGCCTTCAATACAACTTTAGATGAGGTTTTACTCAAACCTCTTTCTACAGGTTATCGTGCAATTACCCCTGATATTGTTCATGAAGGGTTAGGTAATGCTGTCAGCAATTTGACTGAACCGCGTAATATGGCAAATAACTTATTACAAGGTCGAATTACTGCATTCTTAGAATCTACACATCGTTTTGTATTTAATAGTACTTTTGGGTTAGGTGGATTAATTGATTTAACAACAGCATTTAAATTACCAGAATACAAAGCTTCAGATTTTGGCATGACATTAGCTTATTATGGTTGGGAAGAATCTAGCTATTTCCTATTGCCACTCTTACCTCCGCGCACATTTCGTGACCAAGTTGGTCTCGGTGTGGATGTATTTGTTACTGATCCTCGTGTTTATGCAATGAATGTTAGAGGTGAAGTAATCGTTGCCACAGTTGATACAATTAATACTCGAGCAGATTTACTAGAAGCTGATAAGTTATCGAAAAAAATCTCTCTAGACAATTATGTTTTCCAACGCGAATCTATATTACAGCATCGT
Organism: Wohlfahrtiimonas larvae; assembly: GCF_002006755.1. Taxonomy (GTDB): domain Bacteria; phylum Pseudomonadota; class Gammaproteobacteria; order Cardiobacteriales; family Wohlfahrtiimonadaceae; genus Wohlfahrtiimonas; species Wohlfahrtiimonas larvae. The sequence goes on from NZ_MVDO01000157.1 coordinate 7,448, forward strand.
AATAATCAATTAAGACAATCTGGTATCGATATCCCTGATCAGTCTTAT
>NZ_MVDO01000158.1 GCF_002006755.1 Wohlfahrtiimonas larvae
GAATGTTAGAGGTGAAGTAATCGTTGCCACAGTTGATACAATTAATACTCGAGCAGATTTACTAGAAGCTGATAAGTTATCGAAAAAAATCTCTCTAGACAATTATGTTTTCCAACGCGAATCTATATTACAGCATCGTAATAATCAATTAAGACAATCTGGTATCGATATCCCTGATCAGTCTTATCATGATGAAGATGATGAGTTTTCAATTGCAGATATCGCTCGACAAAACGCTAATGAATAATTATGGATAAATCGATACCACTACGTCGCCGAATTCGTGCCAAAGCTATTACTGCTTTATTAAAGCTTTTTGCGTGTTTTTCGTTGAAAACACTGTATCGATTTGCCAATATAATTGCATCATTATTAATTATATTGCCCAATCAAACTAAAGAAATAGCCAAGCAAAATATTGCTTTGGCATTTCCTGAACTCTCCGCATCTGAACAACAAAAGTTACTTCATCAAACATTGCGCCACAATGCAGCAACCATGTTTGAACTAAGCTTTATGTGGCTCAATTCTTATGAAAAAATATTACAATCTGTCACAAATATCACACTACCTCCTGAATTTATAGAAGATCAAAAAAAATTTAGTCAGATGATCTTCATCACACCACATTTTGGCTCATGGGAGTTAAGTGGATTATATGCATCATCTC
>NZ_MVDO01000159.1 GCF_002006755.1 Wohlfahrtiimonas larvae
TTTGAACTAAGCTTTATGTGGCTCAATTCTTATGAAAAAATATTACAATCTGTCACAAATATCACACTACCTCCTGAATTTATAGAAGATCAAAAAAAATTTAGTCAGATGATCTTCATCACACCACATTTTGGCTCATGGGAGTTAAGTGGATTATATGCATCATCTCTGTACCCCTTAGCAACTCTATATCGTCCGAGCCGTTTATATATAGATCCATTAATTATTTCAGGTCGAGGCAAAAACGGCGCAACATTAGTTTCGACCACTGCTCAAGGTATTCGTGACATGATGAAAGCCATGAAAAATGGTCGTAGTGTTGGTATTTTACCCGATCAAGATCCTGGTGCTAAAGATGGTATGTTCGCACCTTTTTTTGGGTTAGAAGCAAGCACAATGACATTGGTTTCTAAACTTGCTAATCGCTTCAAAATCCCTGCCTATATTGTCGCTTCTAAACGTAATCTTACTACTGGTACATTCACCATTGAACTCATTAAAATTGATGATCAATTACAAAGTGACGATACTTTAGAATCTATCACTGCATTAAATCTAGCCATAGAAACAGAGATCAGAAAATCTCCTGAACAATATCTATGGACATATAAACGTTTTAAAACCGCGCCAGAAGGCGAGTCAAACCGATATCATTAATCTATGCGTATTTATATTGCTTTGCCATTGGCACTCGATGCCACTATTGAATTAACAGATTCTCAATTCAATCACATTGTGCGTGTGATGCGTAAAAAAGAAGGGGAAACATTAACTTTATTCAACGGTAAAGGCGGAGAATATCATGCAAAGATTACAGACATCAATAAGCGTTCTTTGTTAGCTAAACTGATCAAATTTAATGAAGACAATCGCACTTCTAGATTAAATATTCACTTGATTCAAAGCTTTGCTAAATTTGATAAAATGGACTTTGTATTCCAAAAAGCAACAGAATTAGGGATATCTAAACTCACACCATTCACAAGCGAACACAGCAGCTTTAAACTAAGTACAGGTGATAAACAAGATAAAAAGCTATCTCATTGGCAAGGTATTTTAGAAAGCGCTTGTGAACAATGTGGATTGAATATTGTGCCAACATTGACAGATTTCGTTTCCTTAAAAAATATCCAAGAAATATTAGACGATCGCCCTTATCTAATTTTATCACCCATCGCAGAAAAATCTTTGGGACAATGGCTCAATGATCAATCCATGGAACAAACTGATTTTGGCATCATCATCGGTCCTGAAGGTGGTTTCAGCGATACTGAGTTATCACTATTCTCTAATCATCCAAATTGCCATCCTGTTTCATTAGGAAAAAGAATTTTACGTACAGAAACAGCAGCATTATCCGTATTAAGCAGTTTACATTCTCGATTGGGAGATTGGGCATAACCCTTGTTTTTCATCTGTACAGTCACCATTGTTAGTGTCATCATAGATTTTAATACTACCAATTTTAGGAAACTGTCATGAAACTTCCTCGCATATTCTTCATCATGGACCCACTTCATAGCCTGAATATCCATAAAGACAGCACGCTATCCATGATGATGGCTGCTCAAGACCTTGCGGATGAATGCTATTATGTTGAGCCTTCTGCTATTTTTGTGGATGAAACTTTAGCGAAAGCAACAGTACAAGCCGTTCACATCGATCTCTCACAAGAAGAATGGTATCAACTAAAAGAAGCAGAAGTTATCACATTCTCTGAAAATGATATCCTCCTACAGCGTAAAGATCCTCCATTTGATATGCACTATATTTATGTGACATATCTTCTAGAATTGGCAGAAAAACAAGGTGCCTTAGTTTGCAATAACCCAAAATCATTGCGTGATTGTAATGAAAAACTTTATACAACTTGGTTCCCTGAATTATGCCCACCAATGCTGATCACGAGCCAATATCAACATTTGAAAAATTTTATAGCAAAACATCACGATACTATCATCAAACCATTAGATGGTATGGGTGGTAGTGCGATCTTTAGAATCCAAGAAACAGATCCTAATCTTAATGTAATCATGGAAACATTAACGGAACATCAAAAAACACCTGTGATGATTCAGCGCTATATTCCTGAAATTACAAAAGGTGATAAGCGCATTTTATTAATCAATGGTGAACCTGTTCCCTATTCTATGACACGCATTCCTGCGGAAGGCGAAACCCGTGCTAATTTAGCCGTTGGTGGTACTGCAATTGTCGAACCATTATCTGAACATGATTTTGAAATCTGCGCCAAAGTTGCACCAGAATTGAAAAAACGAGGGCTATATTTTGTTGGCTTAGATGTAATCGGTGAATATTTAACAGAAATTAATGTGACAAGCCCAACAGGAATTCGCCAAATAGAAAATTCAACAGGTATTCCTGTCGGCCAAGACCTTATTACTGTATTAATTGAAGAGTGGAAAGATAAACGTAATGGCAGTTAATTACCGCGGCCAATTTTTAATCAGTATGCCGCATATTAAAGATGATATTTTTCATCATTCTGTAATTTTTATTGTCGAACATACAGAACAATTTGTATTAGGGATCATTATTAATCAGCAGAATCTTCTCTCGAACCATGAGCTTAAAGAACAATATGCTTTAGATATTGAGCCCAATGACATGGACAAACTCAACTTTATTTCGGGTGGCCCTATTCGCCTGAAAGAGCTATTTGTATTACATGAGCATATTCAGCAATGGACAAAAGCCATTGAAATTGTGCCTGGTATAGATCTGACAACATCTGCAGATGTCCTTGCAACAATTCTCGACTCTTACCCTGATATTGCTCATTCTATTGTCGATAGCTATTCTGTTTGGGATACTCCACAATTTAACAATGAACTCAAAAATAATATTTGGATGCCAATTCCTTTTGATAAACGCTTCCTTTTTTCTAAAGAAACAAAAGAGTTATTATGGCATCAATTATTTAAAAGCTCGGGCGTTAATCTTCAAAATTTATCGGAACAAATGGGTAGTGCTTAAAAATTCCTTAGCGTCTAGAAGAGATTCACACTCCTTTAATACATTTCCTCGAATCTCTTCTGATACAGGCAACATATCTGGCACGATAATAACAGGAACATTGGCTGTAATTGCAGCAATTGCACCATGACTAGAATCTTCAAA
>NZ_MVDO01000016.1 GCF_002006755.1 Wohlfahrtiimonas larvae
TGAATGTTAAAGGTAAAAATACAGCTGCCAATGTGATGGTCATTGCAATGATAGCAAGGCCAATTTCCTTAGATCCTACAAAGGCCGCTTTGATGGGGGATAATCCAGTTTCAATATGCCTATGGATATTTTCTAGCATAACAATAGCATCATCCACAACTAATCCTATCGCTAACACAAAAGCGAGCATCGTTAAGGTATTAATGGAATAATCTAATAAATACATAACAAATAACGTACCCACTAATGCAATAGGGACTGTTACCATTGGTACTATGGTTGCCCGCCAATCTCGTAGGAAGAAGAAAATAATGATTCCTACAAAAACCAGTGCTTCAATAATGGTGGAATATACAGATTGCAGGGATTTATTAATAAATATTGAGTTGTCTGAGCTGATTTCTAGTGTGACATCATTAGGTAAGCTATCTTGTAAGGTTGGTAATACTTCTCGAATTGCAGCTGAGATGGTTAGAGGGTTTGCAACCGATTGTTTAATAATGGCGATCCCAACGCCTCGTTTCCCATTCATTCTAGGTCGAGATGTTTCTTCTACACCACCAAGTTCAACATTGGCTAAATCTCCCAATCTAACAATGTGTTGATTACCTATATTACCTGAAGTGTGATTGGTTGTTTTGACAATGATATTATCAAATTCTTCAACTGTATTTAAATCTGTTTGGGCGACGATATCTAGTTCTCGCGCGTTACTTTTAATGCTTCCTGCAGGAATTTCAACATTTTGTGCGCGTAGAGCTGCTTCGATATCTGTAATTGCAATATCAAATGCTGACATTTTTTCAGGATCTAACCATACGCGCATGACAGGATCTCGCCCGCCCCAAATTTCCAGATTGGAAATACCTTCTAAGAGTTCAACGTGTGGCTTGATGTTATTTTCAACAATTTTAGTGAGCTCAATAGGGGATAGTTTATCGCTTGTCAGTGTTAGTATCATGACAGGATCAGCATCTGAATCGCTTTTATTAATGATAGGCTCATCAACATCATCGGGCAGTAAGTATTTAGCCCGTGCTACTCGATCTCGAACATCATTAGCAGCTTCTTCTATATTTTTGCTTGGCTGAAATGATATATTGACAAATGACATACCACGGCGCGACATTGATGTCATAAAGTCAATACCATCAATGCTTGTGACAGCATCTTCAATGGCTTTAGTGACTTGTGTTTCTATAATTTCAGGGCTAGCACCGCTATATGTGGTACGAATACTGATGACGGGAAGATCGATATTAGGATATTCTCGAATACTCATGCGAGTTAAGCCAACAATACCTAATAATATAATTAAAATATTAAGGACGATGGCAAATACAGGGCGTTTAATAGATATGCTAGAAATTTTCATGGAGATTCTTTAGAGCTATTTGGGTTCAACAGGATTGATGATGGATTCATCGTGGATTCGGGCTTGCCCAACTTTGACAACCTTGTCACCATTTTTTAAGCCATGAATGATTTCGACGGCAAAACTTGAACGCTCACCTAAAATAACTTCTGTTAATTTGGCGGTATATTGGTTGTTTTCTTTAACAACACGATAAACATATTGTTTACCTTCAGAAGAGAAAATAGCTTCTTCCGGTACCATAATCACACTGTAGCCTAGAGGGATTTCTAAAGAAATTCTAGCAAACATACCAGGTAGTAAACTTTGGTCATGATTATCATAAATTGCGCGGACTGTTAAAGATTTACCTTCTTGTTCAATTTCAGGGCTCAATGCATAAATTTCAGCAGTGAATTTTTTTTTAGGAAAGTTATCTACCGAAAATTGTAATGGTTGTTTTAGTTCCACGGTATGTGCTAAACGTTCAGGAAGATTGAATTCTAGTTTTAATTTTTCTGTACTAACAATTGTGGTTAAATCACTGCCTATTTGGATATAACTGCCCGCATATTGGTTAATGAGCCCCATCTTTCCTTTAAAAGGTGCGGTTAGCGTTGTATGATCTACTTCAATTTGAGCCATTTCAAGTTCGGCTTCAGCTTGTAACTTAGCTGTTCTTGCTGCATCTACTTGTTGGGCGGTTGCACTGCCTGCAGATGCTTCTAATCGTTTAGCATTTTGTTCTGCATTACTTAAGTTAGCTTTTGCATTTTTGAGTTTGGCATTTGCTAGGCGATCATCAAATTTAATAAGTGCTTGGCCTTTTTCGACCACTGAGCCTTCTTCAAAATTGATAGAGGTAATTTTGCCAGATAACTCGGGGCGTAATGTTACACGTTCATAAGGTAGTAATGTACCAACAGCATGGATATATTCTTGTTTAGATGTTTCTTGTGTATCTGCAACTTCTACGCTAATACCTTTACTATAAGCAGTTGAAAATACGGTAAGGATCGTGAATAAAGTTAGAAGTATATTTTTTTTGGGGTTCATTGTTCAATCCATGAAAGCGATGCAGTGCCGATATTGTAAAGGATCAGTTGAAAAAAGCTTCATGTATTTGTCAGTATTTTGTAAAGGTTATAAAAAATCCCGCAGGTATTGCGGGATTGCGTGATAAATTTAAGTGCTATTGATTCATTAGTGTCCCATGTTTGATAAGATAAATTTGATCAAGAATAAAATTGCAATAATGTAAGTTGCAGGGTGAACTTCTTTAAATTTACCTGTAAAAATTTTCAAAACAACATAACTGATGAATGCAAAAGCAAAGCCATTTGCGATTGAATAAGTGAATGCCATAGTAAAGGCCATCAACGCAGCAGGAATTGCATTAGTTAAATCATCCCATTCAACTTCTGTTAATTCACGAAGCATAATACATGCTAAGTAGATTAAGGCGGGTGCTGTTGCATAAGCTGGTACAGCAGTTAATAGGGGAGAAAAGAATAATGCTGCTAAGAATAATAGGCCAACAGTTGCGCTTGTTAACCCTGTACGGCCGCCTGCTTGTACACCTGATGCGCTTTCAACATAAGCTGTCACAGAGCTTGTTCCCAGCATGCTGCCTGCAAGGATTGATGTACTGTCTGCAAATAATGCACGAGAGAAGCGCTTTTTATTTTCAGGTGATGTGTCATCTAAAATGTGCGCACGTTTTGCAACACCAATCAATACACCTGTAGCATCAAATAATTCAACCAATACTAATGTTAAGATAATTTGTAAGAATCCTGCTTCCAATACCTTGCTGAAATCAATTTGGAAGAATGTTGGTGCCAATGATGGTGGCATTGACACAACACCTGTAAAGTGTGTATTGCCTGTAAAGATGCTCAGAATTGAAACTGCTAAGATACCTATTAAGATCGCACCTTTAACTTTTAATGCATCTAACACGGCAATGATCAAGAAGCCCAAGATACAGAATAATGCTGAGGGATTTGCTAATGATCCTAGTTGTACTAAAGTTGCAGGATTATCAACAACTAAACCTGATGTTTGTAAGCCGATGAATGCTAAGAATAAACCAATGCCTGCGGCGATAGATGCGCGCAATGACTTGGGAATCCCCTCAATAATCCAGGTGCGTAATCCCGTTGCTGTGAGAATTAAGAATATAACCCCTGAAACAAATACGCCGCCCAATGCTTGTTGCCATGTAAAGCCCATTGTCGCAACGATTGTGAAAGCAAAGAAAGCATTTAATCCCATGCCAGGTGCTACGGCAATTGGATAGTTGGCTAAAAATGCCATAATGAAAGTACCCAGCGCTGCTGCAATACATGTTGCTACAAATACTGAGCCTTTATCCATGCCTGTGCTTGATAAGATAATTGGGTTAACAAAAATAATATAAGACATGGCCAAGAATGTTGTCAAACCGCCGATGGCTTCTGTCTGAACATTAGTTTTATGTTCTTTCAGTTTAAATAATCGCTCTAACATTAGAAAAACTCCTAGAAGTAATAAAGATTAAATTTAAAAAGCCTCATCTACATTTTGTAGTGAGGCTTATGTTTATTCTGTTTTGGGTTTAGATTTTAGAGATATTAATACTGATCCAACTAACACGATTAAAACAACAGAGAGAGAGATTGATGTTGGTATGTGAAAGTCAAAAGCGAGTAGTAACATTTTACTGCCAATGAATACTAAGATTGTTGCTAATCCATATTGTAAGAATGCAAAACGATCTGCCATATCTGCTAATAAAAAGTACATTGCACGTAAGCCTAGGATTGCAAATACATTAGAGGTCATAACGATAAATGGATCTTTGGTGATTGCGAAGATTGCAGGTACAGAATCTACAGCAAAAATAATGTCTGAAATTGTGATCACAATTAATGTTAGTAATAAAGGTGTGCCATAACGTACACCATTTTCTTTGGTGAAGAAGTGTTCGGCATCTAGTTTATCTGTAAATTTCATGCGTTTTTTAATAAAACGAATGAACCATTTTTGGTTTAAATCTTCTTCTTCATCAGATTTTTTGAACATTGTAAAACCTGTATAAACTAAGAAAGCACCAAACACATATAAGAT
>NZ_MVDO01000160.1 GCF_002006755.1 Wohlfahrtiimonas larvae
TACATGAGCATATTCAGCAATGGACAAAAGCCATTGAAATTGTGCCTGGTATAGATCTGACAACATCTGCAGATGTCCTTGCAACAATTCTCGACTCTTACCCTGATATTGCTCATTCTATTGTCGATAGCTATTCTGTTTGGGATACTCCACAATTTAACAATGAACTCAAAAATAATATTTGGATGCCAATTCCTTTTGATAAACGCTTCCTTTTTTCTAAAGAAACAAAAGAGTTATTATGGCATCAATTATTTAAAAGCTCGGGCGTTAATCTTCAAAATTTATCGGAACAAATGGGTAGTGCTTAAAAATTCCTTAGCGTCTAGAAGAGATTCACACTCCTTTAATACATTTCCTCGAATCTCTTCTGATACAGGCAACATATCTGGCACGATAATAACAGGAACATTGGCTGTAATTGCAGCAATTGCACCATGACTAGAATCTTCAAACATCACTAAAGATTTTTTATCTATTCCTAAAAAGTTCACTGCTTTATTCACCATTTCAGGATGTGGTTTCGGATTTTCAACATCATCAAAAGAATAAATTTTCTGAAAATATATATCCAAATTATGATGATCTAACATAGACTCAATAAACTTCGTTTGATTATTAGAAGCAATAACACATGGAATATTTTGACTATAAAAAAACTCCAAAATTTCTTTAGTGCCTGCTTTAATCTCTACATTACCTACCTCTAAATATGATTCTGCGATTTTCTGCACAGCTCTAATAAAATTACTAACATCTTCAATGCTCAAAAAAGGAAAATCATTTTGGTAGATTTCATATAAAGCTTTATTAGATGTGCCAACATATTTTTTGTAATAATCTTGGTTATAATTTTCAATACCGTATTGAGGTGCTAATTCGATACAAATATCACAGTACAATTGTTCAGTATTGAATAACAAACCATCCACATCAAAAATCGCCCCGCGAATTTCTCTCATTTTAACTCCTAAAAAATCGATACAACCATTATAACGATTATCTTTGATCCTTATACTATGATCATCATATAACTTATAGTACAATTCCACGAATAGAACGAAATAATTAAACTAAGGATAATATAGTGAAGAAAAAAATCCTATTAACAATCATCTTCTTATCTTTTCCACTTAGCCATATTGCCTCTGCTCAAACCTATTCATTATTTGAAGCTAAAAGTAGCAAAGAGGGTAAACAAGTACTAGGATTTGGCCAACCTTATTTATGGATTGGTAAACCTAATCGACTCAATAAAGTTATCTCAGCTTCTGAGTCAGAAAGCCTGAAATATGGCCACAAGAAAGCTTGCCAATATGCAGCAATTAAAGCTTTTGCAGAACTAAAAAAGAAAGCCTATAAAGAAAAATATGTCATTGTTAAAAATATTCATTCACCCAATGCTAAAGCCGGCCTATATTACTGCGATATTGGTTGGAGATCAGCAACGGTAGAGCTTCGTGGTACATTGACTAATAAATAATTAGGGAATATAAACATCCAAGCGAGTATTGGGTGCTTCAATACTATAATTTGGCTTGAAATCACCCAAATATTCTGATTTTGCAGGGCGCTTAACCACAACGCGCTGCATACCGCGATCGCTTTTCAATAATATTAAAGCAGTCGATAATAATTCAGAACTATCAGGATCATCTCCTACTAAATCACGCACCATACGAAGATCTAATTTAACCAACGCAGACTTTTTACGATGCGGATACATCGGATCCAAGTAGCAATTATTCGGCAATTCAATGTTTATATCGTCAATAGCTTGCTTGAGATATTCAATAGAATTCATACAATTCAATTGAATCCTATCTGCCATATCTGGTAATTCATCACTCAATGCATGAATAGATTCAGATAACAAAACCTGTAATACTGGATTGCGCTCAAAGAAAGTTACTTGAAAACCAGAATAAGCTAACATTCCTCCATCACGGCCTAACCCTGCTGTTAAATCCCACACAGATTGCGTCTCACCATTTTTCCATTTCAAAGCACGTAAAATTGGCTCTTGTGCTTTATTTAATTTGGAAAACCGCCACAATTGTTTTGGTGATGCAAAATCTACATGCAATTTTTGTTTTGCTTCATCTTGCCAATAAAGCTCTTCACCATCCCAAACAAAAGATGGTAATTGATGTGGTTCGGATTGAATCTCATATTCGTTGAAGAACTCAGGCTGAATATCATTTTTAATGATGAGTGGAAATAAATTCATATTATTCCTGAATAAAGCTACGTAATAAACCAATCTCTTGATCCCAAATATCAGGATTTGTGGTTTCTAAAATCAATGGAATATTTTCAAACTGTGGGTTTTGCATGATAAATTTAAAAGGCTCAATACCAATTTTACCCTGTCCTAAACTATCATGACGATCCACTTTACTACCAAAATCTGTTTTCGCATCATTCAAATGCATCGCGCGTAAATATTGGTAACCTACAATTTCTTCAAATTGTTTGAATGTACGCACACAATCTTCTTGAGTACGTAAATCATAACCTGCCACAAATGTGTGACAAGTATCAATACAAACACCTACGCGACTTTTATCTTCCACTTGATCAATGATTTCAGCCAGCTGCTCAAACTCAAAACCTAAATTAGAACCTTGCCCTGCTGTATTTTCAATCACAGCAACAACCTCTTGTGTTTGATCTAAGGTGATATTGATGGATTCTGCAATCTTTGCCAAACATTCAGATGTGGAAATTTTGTTTAAATGGCTTCCAGGATGAAAATTTAATAATTTAATACCTAATTGTTCACAACGCTGCATTTCATCTAAAAATGCTGCACGAGATTTTTCTAAACCTTCAGTTTCTGGATGACCTAAATTAATCAAATAACTATCATGCGGCAAAATTTGCTGATCCGTAAACCCTAATGCTGCACATTTTCTTTTAAAATCAGCAATTACTTTAACTTCTAATGGCTTAGCTTTCCATTGGCGTTGATTTTTTGTGAATAATGCAAAAGCATTTGCACCAATTTCTTTAGCACGAAGAGGAGCTTGGTCAACACCACCTGCGGCACTAACATGTGCGCCAACAAAATAAGTCATATAACTTTCCTAATACATCTCAATAATATCATTGAGTATCATACTAAAAAGCATTCAACCTTTCAGAGAATAATATGACAATTGGCAAGCTTTACAAGCCTCATAAAAACAAAAACATGATCATAGGTCAAAGTATTTTTTTGAGTTATGCGTAAACTATTATCAATTGGCATAAAGGGGAGGTAATTGTGTTACTACAAATACATCAAAGTGATAATCAAATTTTTGAGTCTATCGTCCAAAAATTTAAAGAAAAATCTTATCAAGAATTACTCACGTTACCAGAGCGCGAGCAATTAGTGATTGATGCGCTCTCTGAACATACGACGATTGAAGTCACACAACAATTTTATGAGATTGACTCAGCGGTACACATCACAATCTCTCAATTCTTTTGGCTTTCTGAAATCAATGACCCTAGTTTAATTACAGGAATGCATAATATATCCATTCCATTGCCTAATTCAAATGATAAACTTTTTTATTCAGGCCACTGTAAAACAGAGTTCTTTTATGCTCTCCCTAACAATATCATCACAGATGATATCTTTATACGTAATGACTTTGCAGAAGAGATAATTTTGGAACAAGCCAATTGGTTTGGCCAAACTGGACTTTCTGATCCCGAAGAAAGAATGCTTCCTAAATACGTTCGATATGAATATGGTGATTTATTAGTGGATGAAGATGGCCTCAAAGCACATGATTTAACATTCTTAGGATGTTATCCATTGAATAGTCAGCTTATTAAATTATTACGATTAGATACATCATCACAACCTACACAAATTTATATTTGGCATTATTATGATAATCACTATGCATATGCCTATCACAATGCTAATGGGATATTAGAATATGAAATAGGTAATCAATATCCATTAGAACAATTACAACTCGCTAAGCAAGCTTAGTGTGAACAAAATCTAATCGTTGCTGAGTATCCTCTGCAATGATTTCATTTTGTAATGTGCTTAATAAAGTTTCAATTGCAGTAAAATCATTACAACATAATAACAAATCAACACCTGCATCAAAACATGCATAAGATTTTTCAACGACAGAACCTAAATGCTCTGCACCTTTCATATCTAAATCATCACTAATAATCAGTCCATCAAACCCTAGATCACTGCGTAAATAATTGATCCACTTTGGTGATGAAATTGCGGTATGCTGATCATCAAAGTTTTTATAAATTATATGTGAAGGCATAATAGCTTCTATGCCTTCTTCAATCAATGTTTTAAAGGGTAAAATATCATTTTGAATAATTTCTAAAAGCGGGCGATCATCCACAGCCAAACCTAAATGTGTATCGATTGCCACATAACCATGACCAGGGAAATGTTTAGCAACACCAATACTATTTCGAGACCTTAACCCTAAATAGAAAGCTTGCACCAATAAACTTGTTGTCACAGGATCGCTATGAAAAGCACGATCGCCAATGACATCATTATTGCCATAATTAATATCGCATACAGGCGCATATGTAAAATCAACTCCCACAGAAGCCAATTCTGTCGCAATTGTTTTGCCATATGAATACGCAGTTCTCAAAGCGAGCTTTGGATCATTATGATACACTTCTTCCAAAGTATTCATCGGAGGTAAACATGTAAAACCTTCACGAAAACGCTGTACCCGACCACCTTCATGATCTACAGAGATCAATAAGTTACTATTAATTTCACGAATATTTTTTGTTAAATCAATCAGCTGATTTTTATCTTTGTAATTACGTGTAAAAAGAATTACCCCCACAACCAATGGATGCTGTAACCATTGTTGTTCTATGTGTGTTAATTCATAACCTTGCAATCCAATGATTAAACCACCGACTCTACTCATGTTTCCTCTTGTGCTATGCCAAAATACTGCCAACATTTAGATGTTGCCACACGGCCTTTAGGTGTCCGCATTAAAAAACCTTCTTGAATTAAATAAGGTTCTATCACATCTTCCAATGTACCACGATCTTCGCCTAAAGCTGAAGCAATGGTATCTAATCCCACAGGACCACCTGAAAATTTTTCCACAATCAATTGAAGCAATCTACGATCGTGCTCATCTAATCCATATGCATCAATTTCTAACATATTCAACGCTTCTTGCGCAATCGCGACATCAATGATGCCATTCGAACGAACTTCCGCAACATCACGTACTCGCCTTAATAAACGGTTAGCAATTCTCGGCGTACCACGTGAACGCTTACCAATTTCTTCAGCACCTTCTTGTGTTAATTCAACATTCAATAAATTTGCTGAACGAAGCACAATGGATGTTAGCTCAGTATTAGAATAAAACTGTAAACGCGACATAATGCCAAAACGATCGCGCAGAGGAGAAGTTAATAACCCGGCACGAGTTGTCGCACCCACCAATGTAAATGGTGGCAAATCAATCTTAATAGAACGTGCAGCTGGCCCTTCACCAATCATAATATCTAGCTGATAATCTTCTAACGCAGGATAAAGAACTTCTTCAATCATTGGGCTTAAACGATGAATTTCATCAATAAACAATACATCATTGGGTTCTAAATTTGTTAATAAAGCCGCTAAATCACCAGCTCTTTCCAAAACAGGTCCTGATGTTTGCTTTAAACCCACATCCAATTCATTGGCAATAATGTGTGCCAAAGTCGTCTTTCCTAATCCTGGCGGGCCAAACAACAAAACATGGTCCAATGCTTCATTACGATTTTTCGCAGCTTGAATAAAAATATCCAACTGATTACGAAGCGCTTCCTGCCCAGTATAATCATTCAAATATTTTGGGCGAATAGCACGATCAACAACAACTTCTTCTCGCTGTTTTTCACCACTAATTAAAATTCGATCAGACTCAATCATCTATACTTTCAACCAAAATGTCACAGGGCCATCATTTTCTAAAGATACTTTCATATCTGCTGCAAACTGCCCTTGCTCAACTTTATTCACTAGAGTTTTAGCATAACCAATACTATACTCAAATAAAGCTTCACTCATAGCAGGATCAGGACTATCACTAAAAGATGGACGACGCCCTTTATCCGTATTTGCTAATAGTGTAAATTGTGAAACCAATAAAAGTTCACCTTGCATATCTAATAATGACAAATTCATTTTGCCTTGTTCATCTGAAAAAATACGATAATTGATAATTTTATCTATCATTTTTTGAGTGGATGCTTCTGTATCACCTTTTTCAACAGCCATCAAAGCCAAAATACCATGCTGAATTTTACCAATAGATTGAGCATTAACAGTGACTTCCGCCCAATTTACCCTTTGTATCAAAGCAATCATTGTACCTTGCTCTCATCAATATTTCTCATAGCAGCCTCTAAACGACGCATAAACATTGCTGCATTTTCTTGGCGTAAAATACGTAAAACATTTTGAAGATCTGTTGATTTTCCTAATAGATTGGATTCATCATATGTAAAATCTCGTTCTCGTGTCAGCGTTGTTATTGGCATAATCTCATTGCCATCCTTATCTAATACCTGAACAGTAATGCTTAACATCACAACCTCCTCAGTATCTCGATTAGCTGCTAATCCTGAGATAGTACGATTCATTTGGCTTTCAGATAAAGTCTGAATAATGACATCTGCTTCTTTTTGGTTATTAACAATCTTGACATGATTAGGAAAAAAACGTTTAACAGAAGCATAAAATGAATCACGCTGAGAAGGACTATATCCTTCCATATAAACATTTTGATAGCTCATTGGCCAGGGAATCGTACCTCGCAACTTAAAACCACAACCTGCGATAACCATCAATGAAAAAATTAATATAAACTTACGGATCATAGTGTATTACATCATCATTTGTGAGAAATCAAAATCCAGTTCTAATCTAGAAGAACCGATCATATTACCGCATGCATAAGGTATATTGTATTCCCACACCAAAGTCATACTGGTTGGAGAGTTTACCCCCATCGCTAAAACTGAAGCACCTTTTTGCGACATTGCTTCTAATAATTTTGGAAACTTCATCATTTCTTCACTAGAAATATTTCGGCTCATACGGCCAATACAGTTTTCTGATAATGCAATTAATTTAATATCAAGTTCAGTTACTTGAGTTGAAGTAATATCAACAATATCATATACCATTCCCGCATAACCTGATTCACTTAAAAGGCTGAAGAATCTTTTTGCTGCATCAAAATGATCATTCACAACCTCTTCTGCTAAACCAATCACAATTTGTTTAGCAGAAAATACTTCATGCCCATTTTTCTTAATCCATCCGACTAATTCATCGGCTTTATCTAAATAATACATGGATAAAGGAATAATTAATTGCTTATTATCAGCACCTACAGTCTTTAAATTAGCAACTGCACTTGTCATCATAAATTGGTCTAATTGACTCATCAAAGCAATATTAGATGTATATGTAAAACTCTTATTCCAAACAGACAATTCACCGGCATCATCATACAAATTAAAAGACGCAATATAGTTTTCTTGCCCCTTCATTGAGAAATCCACAACTGGAATATAAGACTGTTTAATTTGTTGCTTTTTCAAACTCAGGAATAGTGGCATAAACTCTTCGTCCACTCCATCACTGCCTTGTTCTACAGAATCTGAAGTTGCAGATACATGAGCATCCGCCTCATTCTCATCATCTGTAAACACTACTCGTGCATCAAATAAACCCGCTAGCTCATCTAAACGACTACAAGCATCTGAAATACTAGCAACAGAATCACCTAAATTAGTATAAGCAAAAGTAAATTTCCCCTGAATACTGACATTCTCGTTTTGATAAGCATAACCTTCTGAGCTAGACACTATTGCCATACCTAAACGATCAACCTTTGTCATATCACTATTAGTTAATAACAATACAATGCTTTCGTCTGAATATCTTGCATAGTGTAAGTTATTAATTTGAGCACCTAAGTGTTTAGATAAACTTAAAAAGTAAGATTCTAAGGCCTCCACACCATATCTTTTACGAAAATCAAAATAATCCTGTAAAACCAAGCTTACTAACCACGAAGAGCTACCAACAAAATTAGTTAGATTATTAATAAAAGATAAACGATCATAAAACTTTGCTTGTTCAGATAATGGTTGATCTTCTAATAATCCTACATCACTAACGGTAGAATTTTCTGATCCACGCGATACAAATAACTCTATACATGATATTTCTTCATACATCCCTTGTTTTAAGATCACATCTTCTACAATTAATGCACCATTCGGATGTTTTAAAGATAAATTTTCTGCTTGCTCTTTCCCTGTACGACCAACAATTTTCATCATTTTTTTAAATTGTGAAGATTGTTCGCTTGCAACATATTCCAACACAGTAGTTGCAGCTAAATCGCTAAATTCTTTATAGCCAAAGTACTGTAAAAAAGCATCATTAGCATATAAGAAAATACCATCTTCAGCACCAAAATATGCAATCAAATCCTCTGAAGAAGAAGCAAATTGTTCAGTCAATTCTGTTAATCGCGCATTTTTTTCTAAAGTATCTCTATAGCCTAATTGTGTTTTTAATTCAAAAATAGCGCGCACGATCTGTTTAAACAGGACATCGCCTTGCTGTAAAATACCAACGTCTAAAGCACCTTCTTGAATCATTGCTTGACGTTTTTCTAAAAACTGTTCTTCATTAACTAAAACAAGCACAGGAATATCTTTTACCCCAATGGCTTGATGTACTTCTTTTAAAATCGGTACTTTAGGAGAATCTTGTAAGATAACGAGATCACAATGATCTTTATTAACAGCAGCACTAATGCCATCCACAGAATCTGTTGTTGAAACATCAAAAGTGATTTTTCCATCAATAGTATTAGCACGAATCAATTGTCGAAGCTGAGTGACCTTTTCAGCATTATTTTCAACATAGAGTATTTTATAAATCTCATTACCCATTATTACTTGCTTCCCTTTATTTTGACTACAACATTCTAGCCTAATTCACTGAAAATCTCATTAGATAAGTCGACCATATAAATCATATACATCTGCTTCTTCTATCTGAACTTTAACGACCTGTCCAACAATATCACTATTTGCCTCTTCGATATAGACCAATCCATCAATTTCTGGTGCATCAGCCATTGTACGGCCAATTGCCACACCCTCTTCAGCATCAAACTCATCAATCAGCACATCAAAAATCTTGCCAATTTTAGCCTGTAATTTTTCTTCAGAAATTTTTGCTTGAAGTTCCATAAAACGCGCTAAACGCTCTTCTTGAATATCCACAGGAATCATTTCTGCAATATCATTAGCAGGTGCGCCTTCCACAGGTGAATAAATGAATGCACCGACTCGATCCAAACGAGCTTCTTCAATAAAATCCAATAACATTTGAAACTCTTCTTCAGTTTCTCCTGGAAAACCTACGATAAATGTCGAGCGAATTGTAATTTCAGGACAGATTTCACGCCATTTTTTAATACGATTCATCATATTTTCACTATTAGCTGGGCGCTTCATCGCTTTTAAAATTCTTGGTGAAGCATGCTGCATTGGCACATCTATATAAGGTAAAATTTTACCTTCTGCCATTAATGGAATTAAATTATCCACATGTGGGTACGGATAAATATAATGTAAGCGCACCCAAACATTCAGTTGAGCTAGCTCTTCACATAAGTTTTGAATGTGTGTTTTAACTGGCTTACCATCTGCGATGCCTAATTTATATTTAACATCCACTCCATAAGCACTTGTATCTTGTGCTACAACTAGTAATTCTTTCACACCAGATTGCGCTAATTTTTTAGCCTGCCCCAATACATTTTCAATCGGATAAGATTGATGTTTACCGCGCATTGTTGGAATAATGCAGAATGTACAACTGTGATTACAGCCTTCCGCAATCTTCAAATATGCATAATGTTTAGGTGTTAATTTGATGCCAGCTTGTGGCACTAAATCCATAAAAGGATCATGAGGTTTTGGTAAATGATGATGCACTGATGCCATCACTTCCTGAAAAGCATGAGGACCTGTCACACTCAATACATTTGGATACTTTTCCAAAATTGTATCTGCTTTTGCACCTAAACACCCTGTCACAATCACTTTGCCATTTTCATCTAACGCTTCGCCAATGGCATCTAAACTTTCTTGTACAGCTGAATCGATAAAACCACAAGTATTGACCACAACAAGATCTGCATCATCATATTTTGGTACTATTTCATAACCTTCTGTGCGCAATTGCGTCAAAATATATTCAGAGTCCACCAATGCTTTAGGGCAGCCAAGAGATACGAAGCCAATCTTAGGAGTAGTCACAATTCAACCTTCAAAAAAGATAACCAACCAAATCTGATAATGTTTTGGCTGGTGTAATCAAAGAAAAAAAACTATAATAACCCACTATTTTATATCAGAACCCTATCTACTGGAAACCAAAATGTCGAAAAAATATTTAGTTACTTGGGATATGCTCCAAGTTCATGGGAAAGCTTTATCTCAACATTTAATCGAACGTCAAGAGTGGAAAGGTCTTATTGCCGTCAGCCGTGGCGGATTAGTGCCTGCAGCTATCGTAGCGCGTGAATTAAATATTCGCTATGTTGATACTTTATGTATCGCAAGTTATCACGATTATCAAAACCAAACAGACATGCAACTCATAAAAGAATGCAATGTACCTAATGAAGGGGAAGGTTTTGTGATTATTGATGATTTAGTGGATTCTGGTAATACAGCTAAATTAATCCGCAAATTATATCCAAAAGCTTACTTTGTTACAGTTTTTGCAAAACCACAAGGTAAACCATTGGTGGACTTCAGTGTCATTGATGTTCCACAAGATACTTGGATCGAACAACCTTGGGATACAGCAGTACATTTCATTCCACCCATTTGTGACCAAAATAAACAGTAATCATGCAATATCATAAACCCAACTGGATTAAAGACAATGCGATTGCCTTAGGTTTTTGGGTTGGCAAATACATTGCACGATTACCAATGCCTTTTCTTTTAACATTAGGAAAAGGCATTGGCTGCATTTCATATCATGTTGCTAAAAAGCGCCGCCATATTATTGAGCGTAATATTCAATTGTGTTTTCCCAACTTATCTCAAAGCGAACAAACCAAACTCGTGAAAGATAATTTTCAGTCATTGGGCATGGGTATATTTGAAACCCTAGCAGCATGGTTAAAACCTGAAAACCAAGTCAAAAAACTCTTCACATATGAAGGCCTAGAAAATCTAGAAGCATTAAAAGCATCTGGCCATGGCGCGTTATTACTCACAGTGCATTTTTGTAATTTAGAATTAGGCGCTCGTGCAATTACACTGCAAACACCATTTGTTGCAATGTATCGTCAACATAAAAATAAAGCTTATGAAGATCGTCAATTTAAAATGCGCACAGCACAATCACAAAACGAACCTGTGAATCGCAACGAAATTCGCAAAACTATCAAACTCCTAAGATCTGGCAAATATCTTTGGTATGCACCTGATCAAAACTATGGTGGTAGCGAA
Organism: Wohlfahrtiimonas larvae; assembly: GCF_002006755.1. Taxonomy (GTDB): domain Bacteria; phylum Pseudomonadota; class Gammaproteobacteria; order Cardiobacteriales; family Wohlfahrtiimonadaceae; genus Wohlfahrtiimonas; species Wohlfahrtiimonas larvae. The sequence goes on from NZ_MVDO01000160.1 coordinate 11,575, forward strand.
CATATTTTTGTTGATTTTTTTGGTGTTAAAGCCCTAATGATCACTGCAACATCACAAATGGCGCAATTAGGCAAAGCAAAAGTTCTGCCCTATTACTGTATTCGTGAAGGTAACAACTATAAAGTTAAAATTTTACCAGCTTTAGAAAATTTTCCATCCGAATCCACCACTAAAGATTGTGAATTACTCAATCAAATATTTGAATCATGGATTTTAGAGGCACCTGAACAATATTTATGGGCACACCGCCGATTTAAAACACGCCCCAAAGGTGAAAAAGATTTGTATCAAAATGACTAATCAGTATTTATTGAATATTATCATTCTATTGCAAATACAAAATCACACCTATGTGAATGTATTTTTTTAGAAATCGTAATAAAATTGACCAAATCACAATAAATAATGAAGCAATCACTGATCAAAACATTTTCAATCTATTCGATAAAACAGTATAATCGTCGGATTTTATAAATGAATATTAATTATTTTCAAAGGAATTGATGTGACTAAACAATCAAGTTATACCAAAGAAGAACTTTTAATGTGTGGCAGAGGTGAGCTATTTGGTGAAGGCAATGCTCAATTGCCAATGCCACCAATGTTAATGTTTGATCGCATCACAGAAATCACTGATGATGGCGGCAACTACAATAAAGGTCTAATCGTTGCAGAGCTTGATATCAATCCTGATTTATGGTTTTTCCCATGTCACTTTGTAGGTGACAATGTCATGCCAGGCTGTCTTGGCTTAGATGCTATGTGGCAGTTAGTTGGCTTCTATTTAGGCTGGAAAGGTGGTATTGGTCGTGGTCGCGCTTTAGGCTCAGGTGAAGTAAAATTTTCAGGCCAAGTATTGCCAACCGCTAAAAAAGTAACCTACCATATTCATATGAAACGTGTTATTTTGCGCAAATTAACAATGGGTATTGCAGATGCAACTTTATCTGTGGATGGTAAAATCATCTACACTGGTTCAGACCTAAAAGTTGGTCTCTTTACCTCAACAGATAATTTTTAACGTTTAGGAGAAACATTATGAGACGTGTTGTCATCACAGGTCTTGGGATTATTTCTAGTATCGGGAACAATAAAGCAGAAGTATTAGAGTCTCTCAAAACAGGTAAATCTGGTATTGAATTCTCCCAAGAAATGGCTGATTACGGTTTTAGATCCCATGTTCACGGTGCTATTCGCATCAATCCTGCTGAACATATTGATCGTAAAACCTTCCGTTTTATGGCTGATGCTGCGGCTTACGCGTACTTAGCAATGGAACAAGCGATTGAAGATTCTCAATTACCACCTGAAATGGTTTCTAATGAACGCACAGGTTTAATCGTTGGCTCAGGCGGTGCTTCCACTCGTAACCAAATCGAAGCTATCGACAGCATGCGCAATACTGGTGCCACCAAAAAAATGGGCCCATACATGGTGACTCGTACAATGGGCTCTACAGTATCAGCATGTTTGGCAACTCCTTTTAAAATTAAAGGTGTAAACTACTCTATCAGCTCAGCATGTTCTACATCTGCACACTGTATTGGTAACGCAGCAGAGCAAATCCAATTAGGTAAACAAGACATCGTTTTTGCAGGTGGTGGTGAAGAGTTACACCCATTCATGAGCGCAATGTTCGATGCCATGGGTGCATTATCAACAAAATACAACGATAATGCTTCTATCGCTTCTCGCCCTTATGACGCTGATCGCGATGGTTTCGTAATTTCAGGTGGCGGCGGTATTGTTGTTGTTGAAGAATTGGAACATGCTTTAGCACGTGGCGCGCATATCTATGCTGAAATCACAGGTTACGGTGCAACATCAGATGGTTATGACATGGTTGCTCCAAGCGGTGAAGGCGCTGAACGCTGTATGCGTCAAGCACTTGCAACAGTTGAAGGCCCAATTGACTATATCAATGCTCACGGCACATCCACACCAGCAGGTGACATTCCTGAAATTTTAGCAGTACAACGTGTATTTGGTGATAAATTCCCACACATCACATCTACAAAATCGCAAACTGGTCATGCATTGGGTGCAGCGGGCGTTAATGAAGTCATTTACTCATTATTGATGATGGAAAACAAATTCCTACAAGCAAGCATGCACATTGATAATGTTGATCCTAAATTGGAAGGCTTCCCTATCGTTCGTGAAAAAATTGAAAATATTGAACTCAATAACATCATGAGCAATAGCTTCGGCTTCGGTGGTACAAATGCAACAGTTGTATTGAGTAAATACAAAGGTTAACTTAACCGTCAACTAAGTATCAAATAAAAGCCTGATTAAGATTACTTAATCAGGCTTTCTTTTTACTCTCGATGATAAGGATGGTTATGCAAAATACTCCAACCGCGAAATAACTGCTCCGCCACTAAAATTCTTACCATGGGATGTGGCAATGTTAATTTAGACAATGAGATACTTTGCTGAAAGCTTTGTTTTACTTCATCTGAAAACCCTTCTGGCCCACCAATCAATAAAGCAATATCTGTACCACCTTGCAACCAACCTGCCATCATATGACTTAACTCAGGCGTAGTAACTGCTTTACCAATCACATCCAAGCCAACAATGCGCGCACCTTTTGGCACAGCAGCAAGCATCTTCTGACCTTCTTCTTTTAAAATCTTACCAATGTCAGCATTTTTCTTACGGGCTTGCGCAGGAATCTCAACCATTTTTAGCTGCACTTCATTACGCAAACGGCTTTGATATTCCTCAAAGCCGTCTTTAACCCAATTTGGCATATTATTGCCAATGGCAATTAAGTGAACAATCATATTAGATGAACAATTTCTCTAATTGATAAAATTCACGTGCGTCTTTCGTCATGATATGAACAACAACGTCACCATAATCTTGAAGCACCCAATTACCACTATCAACACCTTCTGTCCCAATTGCAAGGTGACCTTGACCTTTCATCGTTACTTCTAATTTACCCGCCATTGCTTTCAAATGCGTTGATGACGTACCGGTCACGATTACAACCCAATCTGCATACTTAACAATTTTGCTCACATCGAATACTTTAATATCCACACCCTTCATATCATCCAAGGTAGTTTCAACAATATTCTTCATCGCTTCTGACATAAATCTCATCCAGTCCATTTAAAATTAATACAATACTGTTTCATATTGTACTTCATTTTAATTTAACAATTAAAACTTAATTAAGTTTGATAGAATATTAGTTTTATCATTAAGCATTGAAGGTTGAGAAATGGTTAGTTTTGAAGCACTTTATGAAGAAGCACAAAAATATATCCCTGGCGGTGTTAACTCTCCAGTGAGAGCTTTTAAACAAGTAGGCGGTGCACCTATTTTTTTCAAAAAAGGTGAAGGTGCTTACGTCTATGATGAAAATGGTAAAAAATATATTGATTATGTTGGATCATGGGGCCCGATGATTGTCGGCCATGCTCATCCTAAAGTCATCGAAGCTGTCATCGAAACTGCTAAAAATGGTTTATCTTTTGGTGCACCAACTGTTTCAGAAACAGTATTGGCTAAGAAAGTACTAGAAATCATTCCTTCAATGGATAGTGTACGTATGGTTAGCTCAGGCACAGAAGCAACTATGAGTGCAATCCGTTTAGCACGTGGTTATACAAACCGAAACAAAATCATTAAATTTGAAGGCTGTTATCATGGCCATTCAGATTCATTATTAGTGAAAGCAGGTTCGG
>NZ_MVDO01000161.1 GCF_002006755.1 Wohlfahrtiimonas larvae
AACTGTTTCAGAAACAGTATTGGCTAAGAAAGTACTAGAAATCATTCCTTCAATGGATAGTGTACGTATGGTTAGCTCAGGCACAGAAGCAACTATGAGTGCAATCCGTTTAGCACGTGGTTATACAAACCGAAACAAAATCATTAAATTTGAAGGCTGTTATCATGGCCATTCAGATTCATTATTAGTGAAAGCAGGTTCGGGTTTATTAACATTTGCAGAACCTTCTTCCCCAGGCGTTCCTGCTGATTTAACACAACATACAATCGTATTGGAATACAACAATCCTGAAGAATTAAAAGAAGCTTTTGCAAAATATGGTGATGAAATTGCCTGTGTAATCGTTGAACCAATTGCAGGCAACATGAACTGCATTCCACCTTCTAAAGAATTTTTACAAACAATTCGTGATTGCTGTACGGCAGCAGGTTCTGTATTCATCATGGATGAAGTCATGACAGGTTTTCGTGTACATAAACACTCAGCGCAAGGCTTATATGGCATCACACCTGATTTATCAACATTCGGCAAAGTAATTGGCGGCGGCATGCCAGTTGGCGCATTCGGTGGTAAAGCCGAAATCATGGCGCACATGTCACCAAATGGTGCTGTTTACCAAGCTGGTACATTATCAGGCAATCCTGTTGCAATGGCTGCCGGTATCGCCACACTAGAATTAATCTCTGAAGAGGGCTTCTATGAAGATCTAAAAGCTAAAACAGATTATTTAATGGATGGTATTCAAAAAGTATTCGCAAAACATAACCAACCATTACACATTAATCATGTTTGCGGCATGTTTGGCCTATTCTTCACAGATCGTGTTGTAAATACCTATAAAGATGTAATGACAAGCGATGTAGAATTCTTTAAAAAATTCTATCATGGTTTATTAGACCGTGGTGTTTACTTAGCACCAAGTGCTTTTGAAGCAGGTTTCTTATCTAGCGCACATACATACGAAGATTTAGATACTACAATTCAAGCTATCGATGAAACATTGACAAAAATTAAAGGTTAATCACATGAAACAAACACCATGGATCGCCCCCTCTATTTTATCCGCTGATTTCGCTCGCTTGGGCGAAGAAGTCAATGCAGTATTGAATGCTGGCGCTGATATTATTCACTTTGATGTAATGGACAACCATTATGTTGAAAACTTAACATTTGGCCCAATGATCTGCAAGGCATTGCGTGATTATGGCGTAACAGCACCCATCGATGTACATTTAATGGTTTCTCCTGTGGATCGCATGATTGAATCCTTCGCCAAAGCAGGTGCAAGCTACATTACATTCCACCCAGAAGCTTCATTGCATGTTGACCGCTCATTACAATTAATTAAATCTCACGGCTGTAAAGCAGGTTTAGTTTTAAACCCTGCAACACCTGTACATATTTTAGAACATGTTTGGGACTATCTCGATATGATCTTAGTAATGAGTGTTAATCCTGGCTTTGGGGGGCAAAAATTTATCCCATCCGCTCTAGATAAACTAGTAAAATTAAGAAAAATGATTGATGATAGCGGAAAAGAAATTCGCTTAGAAATTGATGGTGGCGTTAATGCAGATAATATCGCTGAAATTTCTAAGGCCGGCGCAGATACCTTCGTCGCAGGTAGTGCTATTTTCACTCAAAACAATTATAAAGAGATTATTAATAGACTTAAATCAAATGCTAAATTAGACTGATTCGCTTTTGTCATTTAGAATATTAAAATCATTTTATTAAAAAAACCAAACGAGAACGGATATGAACATCACTGATTTATTAACATTTGTTGTTAAGTCTGGAGCATCAGACTTACACTTATCAGCAGGATTACCGCCACTCTTGCGTATTGATGGCGATGTAACACGCATCAATGCACCAGCAATGAATAACGACGCAGTTTATGATTTAATTTATGGAATTATGAACGACACACAGCGTAGAACATTCGATGCTGAATTAGAAGCTGACTTTTCAGTAGATGTTCCTGGCCTTTCTCGTTTTAGGGTGAATGCTTTCCATCAAAATCGTGGCGTCGGTGCAGTTTTCAGAACTATTCCTAACAATATTAAGTCTATGGATGAGTTAGGTATGCCAGCAATTTTTAGACAGATGGTTTCCGTTCCCCGTGGTTTAGTATTGGTAACAGGACCAACAGGTTCAGGTAAGTCAACAACGTTAGCCGCAATGATTGACTACTTAAACAAACATCATCCTTACCATATTTTAACCGTTGAAGATCCAATCGAGTTTGTTCATACACCTAGAAAATCTTTGATCAATCAACGTGAAGTTCATAGAGATACATTGTCCTTTAACAATGCACTTCGCTCTGCACTTCGTGAAGATCCAGACGTTATCTTGGTGGGTGAGCTTCGTGACTTAGAAACTATTCGTTTAGCATTAACTGCTGCGGAAACAGGTCACTTGGTATTCGGCACACTTCATACAACATCCGCCTCAAAAACAATTGATCGCATCATTGATGTATTCCCAGAAGGGGAAAAACCTTTGGTTCGTTCAATGCTATCAGAATCTTTACAAGCAGTTGTTTCACAAACACTATTAAAGAAAAAAGGTGGCGGGCGAGTTGCTGCATGGGAAATCCTTATGGGAACGAATGCAATTAGAAACCTTATCCGCGAAGATAAGATTCCTCAAATGTATTCCGCTATCCAAACAGGTCAATCATTTGGTATGCAGACACTAGATCAGCACTTACAACAGCTTGTTAAAGCTGGCATGATTGATAAAGAAGTCGCAGCTAGCAAAGCAAAAGTTCCTTCTGATTTTAGTTAGTCGTTATATTGCATATTTTTTTCAAATAAGTATAATGACGTGTCTGTTTTTAAGGAACGGTTTTTGCGTTCCTCAAAGAATTTATTTTATTGAAATAGGTTATTTTAATTATGAGTAAAGTTTGTCAAGTCACTGGTAAAGCACCTGCTGTTGGGAACAATGTTTCTCACGCAAACAATAAAACTCGCCGTCGTTTTTTACCAAATCTTCACTCACATCGTATTTGGGTAGAAAGCGAACAGCGCTTTGTAACATTACGCGTAACATCTGCTGGTTTAAGAACTATCGATAAGAAAGGTATCGATGCTGTTCTTAAAGATATGCGTGCACGTGGTGAGAAAATCTAAGGAGCTTTATCATGGCAAAAGGTATCAGAGAAAAAATCAAGTTAGTGTCATCTGCTGAAACAGGTCACTTTTACACGACTACAAAAAACAAAAGAACAACTCCTGAAAAATTAGAGTTCATGAAATATGATCCAGTTGTTCGTAAACATGTTTTATATAAAGAAGCACGTATTAAATAATACAGCTTAACTTTATTTTAAAAGCAACCGCAAGGTTGCTTTTTTAGTTTCTACTAAAAACTAATATCATAAATTTCAATTCCAAGCACTATTGTGCTAGATTGTGCACTATCTTTTATTCACTAAAGTTCAACTATCGTGATCAAATTAGAAAATATATCAAAATCTTATCCCTCATCCAAAGGGCCAGTGACTGCATTATCAAATATCTCTTTTACCATAGAAGCAGGTGAAATTTTTGGCATCATTGGTCATTCTGGTGCAGGTAAAAGTACATTAATCCGATGTCTCAATCTATTAGAAAAACCAACTTCCGGCGAGGTTATTCTAGATAACATTAAGTTAACTCAACTCAATAAAAAAGAATTAATGCATGAACGTAGAAAAATTGGCATGATTTTTCAGCATTTTAACTTATTTGATAGCCAAACTATTTTCAATAACATTGCTTTTCCACTACGTTTAGAAAAACTATCAAAATCTGATATAAAAAAACGTGTAGATGAATTATTAGAATTAGTTGGCTTGACAGAACATGCCAATAAATATCCTGCACAATTATCAGGTGGGCAAAAGCAACGTGTTGGTATTGCTAGAGCATTAGCAAACCGCCCCAAAGTTTTATTATGTGATGAAGCAACCTCAGCATTAGACCCACAAACAACACAATCTATTCTAGAATTATTGCGTGATATCAACCAAAAATTAGGTTTGACAATCGTATTAATTACCCATGAAATGGAAGTTATTCGCAAAATTTGCCACAAAGTTGGTGTCATTCATGCAAGTCAAATCGTTGAAATGGGACCTGTTGAAGAAGTATTTCTCAATCCTCAACATTATGTCACAAAAGAATTCATCTTAGATAATAGCCACTATGATGAACTAAAAGCTCACCTAAAAACCAGTGCAATGAAGGATGCGAATTTGTATCAAATCACTTACTCAGGAGAAGATTCATACCATCCGCACTTAAGCGATATCATTAAATCCACAGGTGTCCACTTCTCTATTCTATCTGGTAATATTAGCTATATTAGAGATCTTCCCTATGGGCAATTATTAGTGGCTCTCAATGGTAGTGAAGAAGCGCAAAGTAATGCTTTAAAAGAATTTTCAGCCAAAAACATTCATACATTAGCGGTCAACTTATAAATTATGTATACAGATTTCAAGGCATGGGCCAGCAGCGCCCTACAAAGTTTAATTCAAGACAGTTTTCCTAAAGTCAAAGTTAATATGCTTTGGGATGCAACTGAAGCAACATTACAAATGTTAATGGCATCATGGGCATTAACAACTATTTTTGGCATTATTTTAGGTGTCATATTATATTTAACAAGTCCGAAACAATTATTACAAAATAAGATAGTTTACCCCGTGCTTTCCATTTTCACCAATGTATTGCGCTCTATCCCCTTCTTAATATTGATTATCTACCTATTACCTTACACAAAGCTATTAGTGAACACATCCTTTGGTGTAAAAGGTGCGATCATCCCATTAGCCATTGGCGCAATCCCCTTCTTCGCTAAACTTGTTGAAACCTCCTTACGTGAAGTTAATCGTGGCGTTATTGAAGCTGCTGTTAGCATGGGAACCCCCTTACATAAGATTATTTTCTCAGTTTTATTAAGAGAAGCACGCCCAAGCATCATCGCAGGCGCAACAATTACAGGTATATTACTATTATCATTTACTGCAATGGCAGGTGTTGTTGGCGCAGGCGGATTAGGTGATTTAGCCACAAGATTTGGTTTCCATCGCAACCAACCTGAAATTACAAATTTTGTGATTGTAATTATTATTATTATCGCGCAAACTATTCAATTAGTTGGCGATACATTTATGCGCCGATTAACTCGAAAATAATAACTATTTAGGATTACTGTAAGGAGTCATAGCATGAAAAAACTAGCATCAGCCTTAATTCTCTCTGCATTACCATTTTTGGCAAATGCGCAAGATTCAATTAAAGTCGCAGCAACACCTGTACCACACGCAGAAATTTTAGAGCACGCTCAAACATTAGCACCTGATTTTAAAATTGATGTTGTGGTTGTAACAGATTATGTTTTACCCAATCTAATGCTTGATGAGGGTGAGGTGGATGCAAACTTCATGCAACATAAACCTTATTTGGATGAATTTAACAAAGCAAATAACTTAACATTAGTTCCTGTTGGTGGCGTTCATTTAGAACCATTAGGCGGTTATTCTAAAAAAGTGACTGATGTTAAAGCAATCGCTAATAACGGTAAAATTGCGATTCCAAATGACCCTACAAATGGTGGACGTGCCCTCATCTTACTACATAACAATGGTGTCATTACGTTAGAGGATCCAAGCAATATCTTATCTACGATTGCTGATATCAAAGAGAATCCAAAAAATTTATCTTTTCTTGAATTAGAAGCTCCAATGTTAGCTAAAGCAATTGATGAAGTAGATTTAGCATTGATCAATACAAATTTCGCGCTAGATGCAGATTTAAACCCATTAAAAGATGCATTAATCATTGAAGATAAGAACTCTCCTTATGTAAATATTGTAACTGTAAAAGCAGAAAATAAAGATAAAGAGAACGTGCAGAAGTTGATGAAAGTATTGAATTCACCAGAAATGAAATCATTCATTGAAACGAAATACCAAGGTAGCATCTTACCTGGCTTCTAATTTCAATGCATTAATACTATGAAAGAGCCAATCATTATTGGCTCTTTTTTATTTTCATAACATTTTTACATTAATTATCAGAACAAGCTATAATAACGCAATGATCGTAAAATCACTTCAAGAAGGTAACATTAGCTAGCATTTTAATGCTGAGCATGATTGACTTTTATACTAAAAAGCAAGATAATGTTGCGTCTTATATTGTTTAAACTATTGGTTATATTTGGAGAATACCTTTGGCAAACTCAGCTCAAGCAAGAAAACGCGTACGCCAAGCGGAAAAACACCGTTTAGCAAACGCTTCATACCGTTCAATGACTCGTACTTACGTTAAAAAAGTATTGAAAGCTATTCAAGAAAACAACGTAGAAGCAGCTAAAGATGCTTTGAAAAAAGCACAAGGCGTTTTAGATCGCGCAGCAAACAAAGGCTTGTTTCACAAGAAAACAGCAGCACGTTTGGTTAGCCGCTTAAATGCAAGAATCAAAGCAATTGTAGCTTAATTTAAGCTCCTCAAAAAAAGCCCTATTTAGGGCTTTTTTTATATCTCATGATTATCAACTTATTTAATTACTATCTTACTTCGCTTCTTCAAATATACTAATATGTGCTCGATAGAGCCCCTCAACGCTTTAATCTGCTGAATCCCCAATTCATCTACAGGTTTTAATGCTTCCAATAAGCTTGAGGCAACATCATCCACATAACGCTGATAATTAGAGCTCACTTGATGAGTATTAACTAAAACCAATTCCTCATTAAGCCCCAACAAATGCTTTAAAATCTGCTGATACAACAAAGCATTTGCAAATCCTTTAATTTTAGTTACTCTCTCCCCATTTTTTATAAAATTTCTACCAAAAATTAGGGATAAATAATAAACTGTTGATAACCCTTGATAGCTCTTAAATTCTTTAGAATAATTATAAAACTCAAAATTTAGATCATTCAATAACTCATTCATTTGTCTTGGCAACAATCTTATTGTATTAGCATTAACATCTATAACACGGTGTGCTAACCCCTCTGATGCTATATTAAAATTCTCTACTAATTTAGAAAAACCATTGTCACTTGTGATAATGAAAAAATTAGGTGATAAAGGCATAATTACTACCTTGAATATTTACAAAAATATAATTATATATACAAATAAATAAAAATAAAACAATTACGAATAAAATGAATTATGATTATGCTAAAAAAAATCCTACAAAATGTAGGATTTTTCATTCATTATTTTGCACTTAATTAAAGCATCAATTCAACTTACCATGACAATGTTTATACTTCTTACCTGAACCACATGGACAGTCATCATTACGACCAACTGATGAGAAATCAAACCCTTGATCTTTAATTTCACCTGCATCGCTGAATGTACGCTTCATCAACAATTCACTTGCATCAGCTTCATCACTATCTTCTGGCAACAAGCTCACTTCTTGATCTTCTGTTACAGCTGGGAGTTCAATTTTTAGGCGACTTAAGTAAACAATTGTATCGTAATAAATGCGATCCAACATATGTTCAAACATACTGAAAGCTTCTTTCTTATACTCTTGCTCTGGGCGCTTTTGCGCATAAGCACGTAACTGAATTCCTTGACGCAAATAATCCATCGCTGCCAAATGATCTTTCCAATTACTATCTAACAATTGAAGCAATATATTTTTTTCAAATGCTTTAAAGTTATCTGGATCAACAATTGATATTTCTTCCTCAGAATCAGGCATTTTAACGAAAATTTTATCATGATAAGCTTGCTTGTTCATAGCAATCAAACGATCCACAACTTTTTGATCATCCAACTCTTGATCTTCTTCTAACCAAGTTGCTAATTTCACATCCATCAAGAAATCACGAGATAATTTCTCTTCCAAGCCTTCCATATCCCATTGCTCAGGGAAAGATTGTGGTGGAATATGTTTTGCAACTAAATCACGGAATACAGTTTCACGAATCGCATCAATAGCAGGACCAACATCAGTCGCAGCCAATATATCATCACGTTGTTGATAGATGACTTTACGCTGGTCATTAGCAACATTATCGTATTGCAATAAGTTCTTACGCATTTCAAAGTGATGGCCCTCTACTTTACGCTGAGCATTTTCTATCGAGCGACTGATCCATTTATGCTCTAATGGAATACCGTCGCCCATGCCCAATTTCTTCATCATATTGTAAGCTGATGGCGATGTAAAAATACGCATCAAGTTATCTTCTAAAGATAAATAGAAACGAGAAGAACCAACGTCACCTTGACGACCAGAACGACCACGCAACTGATTATCCACACGGCGAGATTCATGGCGCTCTGTACCAATGATATGCAAACCACCTTCTGCTAAAACTTTATCATGGCGTTTCTGCCATTCCGATTTTAATGCAGCTTTCTCCGCTTCAGATGCGTCTGGATGGCTTTCCAATTCCATAGCAAAGTTGCCACCTAAGACGATATCTGTACCACGACCTGCCATATTCGTTGCAATTGTTACCGCTCCTGGCTGACCTGCCGCACCCACAATATAAGCTTCTCTTTCATGCTGTTTTGCATTCAATACCTCATGAGGAATTTGACGCTCATCCAACATTTTAGCAATCAACTCGGAAACTTCTACTGATGCAGTACCGACTAAAACAGGCTGGCCTGCTTCACGACAACGTACAATATCCTTAATAATGGCTTCGTATTTTTCTCTTTGTGTTAAGAAAATCAAATCACCATAATCTTTACGCTGAATTGGTTTATTAGTTGGAATCACAACCACTTCCAAACCATAGATTTCTAATAATTCTGGTGCTTCAGTATCTGCCGTACCTGTCATACCTGATAATTTTTTATAGATACGGAACAAGTTTTGGAATGTAATGGATGCCATTGTTTGGTTTTCAGGCTTAATTTGCACGCCTTCTTTTGCTTCAATCGCTTGATGCAAACCATCTGACCAACGGCGCCCAGCTAATGTACGACCTGTATGCTCATCGACGATAACAATCTCACCATCTTTAATCAAATAATCCACATCTTTACGGAATAAATGGTGCGCACGTAAACAGCTATCTAAATGATGATAAAGCTTCAAATTATTCGCATCATATAAGCTTTCACCTTCTTTTAATAAGCCCGCTTGAACCAATAAATCTTCCGCATGTTCATGGCCAACCTCTGTCAATAATACTTGACGATCTTTTTCATTAATTGTGAAGTCATTCTCACCATTTTCATCAGCTTTCACTAGATGTGGCACAACTAAATTAATCGCTTGATAAAGCTCTGCTGTTCCTTCTGCTGGGCCTGAAATGATTAACGGTGTTCTCGCTTCATCGATTAAGATTGAATCCACCTCATCGATCACAGCAAAGTTTAAAGGACGTTGTACCTTCTGTTCTGGCTGAAAACTCATATTGTCACGTAAATAATCGAAGCCAATTTCGTTATTAGTACAATATGTAATATCACAATTGTAAGCAGCTTTTTTCTCATCAGGACCTTGTTCGGATACAATCACACCAACGGTTAATCCCATCCATGTATACAAACGCCCCATATCATTTGCGTCACGCTTTGCTAAGTAGTCATTCACTGTCACAACATGAACGCCCTTACCTTCTAAAGCATTCAAATACACAGCCAATGTCGCCACTAATGTTTTACCTTCACCGGTACGCATTTCAGCAATACGACCTTGGTGAAGTGTAATACCACCCACCATCTGAACATCATAATGACGCAAACCTAAAACACGCGTACTTGCTTCACGAATGGTTGCAAATGCTTCTGGTAACAATTTATTTAAAGAAGTACCTTCTTGGATACGTTCACGAAATTTAACTGTCTGTTGTTGTAATGCTTCGTCAGACATTGCTTGCATCGTAGGTTCTAATGCATTAATTTGTTTAACGATTTTGAAAGCATCTTTGACCAAACGGTCATTTCGAGTTCCAAAAATCTTTTTTGCAATCGCACCAAACATGGCTTTCCTTCTATATAGTAAAAATATAAATTAACAGTGCATTTTAACGTATTTTAACATTAAAAAGAACCTATTGATGTGATACCCAATTGTTTCTATGGATGAGCTCTTCTGAAATCACATAACCCAACTTATTAATGATGTCATTCGATGCTGTTTTCAAGAGCAACTTTACCTCTTCTGAATTATAGTTACATAATCCTCGACCAAGTTCTTCGCCTTTCACATTGACACAAGAGATAATATCACCCCGCTGAAAAGAGCCTTTGACATCGATCACACCAATGGGTAACAAACTCTTTTTATGCACTATTAATGCCTTTTCAGCACCTTCATCCACCACAACCTTGCCAAATACGTGTACTTGATTCAATATCCAACGTTTTTTAGCCGCCATCGTTGTATGCTCTGGCTCAAACTGTGTACCAATCTCTTCTCTTGCCGCAACTTTTAGTAAACCATCTTCGGATTTACCATAAACAATATATGTTTCTGTGCCTGAAGTTGCAGCTTTTTGTGCAGCTTTCACTTTCGTATACATGCCACCCTTGCCCAAACTTCCGCCTTCTGGGCTTGCCATATCTAACAAAGAAGGATCCATAGCACGAACTTTGCTTAATAATTGCGCATCACTATTTTTACGAGGATCTTTGTTATACAGACCTTTTTGATCTGTCAAAATAATGTAGGTATCTGCTTCGATTAGATTCGCAACCAATGCACCTAACGTATCATTATCACCGATACAAACTTCATCATAAGATACTGTGTCATTTTCATTAATGATAGGAATTACATTGTGATTGATCAAAGCATTCAAAGTTGCACGAATGTTTAAATAACGAGTTCTATCCAAAGCATCATCATGGGTTAATAATACTTGTGCTGCAGTTAAGCGGTATTTTTGTAATGCTGTTTGCCATGCTTCCACTAATTTTGCCTGCCCAACAGCCGCAGCTGCTTGTAGCTCACTTAGTTCTTTCGGTCGTTCACTCCACCCTAATCGTTTCATACCTGCAGCCACAGCGCCAGATGAAACAACCACAATCTTATAGCCTTTAGATTGTAAATTTGCGATTTGCGCGGCGTAATCATCCAATAAAGAATAATCAATACCAACGCCACCATTCGTAATCATCGCACTACCGATTTTAATTACCCAAAGAGTTTCTTTTTCCATACAATTCATATTATGATGTCAAGTTCAAGCAAAATTAATTTGCATAAAATAAATTAAGGTTTGTTGCAGGGGATTATCATAGCAAACTTACCTTACCTTGTTTCCATTTTAGGATGTTTAATTTAGAGGTGGTTTTAAAATGGCCAAAACGCTTTACGATAAATTGTGGGAAGCCCACGTTGTGCGTACCGAAGAAGATGGTACTGCATTGTTATACATAGATAGACACATCATTCATGAAGTCACAAGCCCACAAGCTTTTGAAGGACTTCGCCTTGCAAATCGTGAGCTGTGGCGTAAAAACTCCATCATCGCAACACCTGATCACAACACACCAACAACGCCAGGATTTACGACGATTGAAGATCCAATCTCTCGCTTGCAAGTGGATACATTAGATCAAAATGCACGCGCAGCTGGTATCACTTACTTCCCTGTTGGTGATATTCGCCGTGGTATTGTGCATGTCGTTGGTCCAGAACAAGGCGCAACATTACCTGGCATGACTGTTGTTTGTGGTGACTCTCATACCGCAACTCACGGTGCATTTGGTGCATTGGCTTTTGGTATTGGTACAAGTGAAGTTGAACATGTAATGGCAACGTGTTGCTTAGTACAGAAAAAATCCAAAGCTATGAATATTATTGTGGATGGTGATTTACCAAAAGGTGTTACTGCTAAAGATATCGTACTTGCGATCATTCGTGAGATTGGTACGGCAGGTGGTACAGGTTACGCGATTGAATTTTCAGGTAGCGCAAT